>NZ_JAAPBF010000113.1 GCF_022695985.1 Streptomyces sp. NP-1717
ATTGAGGGCGCAGCCCACCGTCCGACGAAGTACGGCCGAACACCCGGCCCGCCGGTCGGCATGTGGCCGGAACATCCCAGCCCGCCCGCCGAACCAAAAACGGCGCCGCCCACCTCCACGAAGCCGCACCCGGCAACACCCAGCCCGCCCGGCGATTGAGGGCGAATCCGGCCCGCCGTGCGACGTACGGCCGAACACCCAGCCCGTCCGGCGATTGAGGACAGACCCCGACCGGACGCCGGAGCGCGCTAGTCGCGGGTCGCCAGGCCGAAGCGCGCCCGGAGGCCCACGCGTTCGTCCGTCGCCACCGACGCCGCCCCGTCGGTCACCGTCTCGTAGACCGCCAGAATGTCCGCCCCCACCGTCGACCAGTCGAAGCGCCGCACATGCGCGCTCCCGCGACGGCGCAGCTCGTCGCGGCGCGCCGGGTCGCCCAGGAGCCGTATCGCCGCCTCGGCCAGCGCGTCCGCGTCCTCGTTGGCGAACAGCTCGCCCGCCTCGCCCTGGTCCAGTACCTGCGCGAACGCGTCCAGGTCGCTCGCCAGCACCGCCGCGCCCGCCGACATCGCCTCGACCAGGATGATGCCGAAGCTCTCGCCCCCGGTGTTGGGCGCCACGTACACGTCGACGCTGCGCAGCAGCCGCGCCTTGTCCTCGTCGCTCACCATGCCGAGGAATTCGACGCGCTCACGCATCTCCTTGGGAAGCGACTCCACCGCTTCCTTCTCGTCGCCGCGCCCGGCGACCAGGAGCCGGGTCCGCGGAAACGCTTCGAGGATCGTCGGCAGGGCCTTCATCAGGACGGGCAGCCCCTTGCGGGGTTCGTCGATGCGCCCGATGAAGCCGATCGTGCCGCCCTGCCACTCGGGGTTGACCTCGGCCTCGGCGAAGAAGCCGACGTCGACACCGTTGGGGATGACGACCGCGTCGCCGCCCAGGTGCTCGACCAGCGTGCGCCGCGCGTACTCGCTGACGGCGATCCGTGCGCTTATCTTCTCCAGCGCCGGCTGGAGGATCGGGTACGCGGCGAGCATCACGCGTGAGCGCGGATTCGACGTGTGGAACGTCGCGACGATCGGCCCCTGAGCCGCCCAGCAGGTGAGCAGGCCGAGCGAGGGCGCCGTGGGCTCGTGGATGTGGATGACGTCGAAGGTGCCGTCGTGCAACCAGCGCCGTACCCGGGCCGCCGCCAGGAAGCCGAAGTTCAGCCGGGCGACGGAGCCGTTGTACGGGACGGGTACGGCCCGCCCGGCGGACACCACGAACGGCGGGAGCGGCGTGTCGTCGTCGGCGGGGGCGAGCACCGAGACCTCGTGGCCGAGACGGATCAGATGGTCCGCGAGATCCCTGATGTGGAACTGCACTCCGCCCGGTACGTCCCAGGAGTACGGGCAGACGATGCCGATCTTCACCGGGTCCCCCCGGCGCGCTCGGCGCTCTCGGCTTCCCCGGCGCTCCGGCCGGTACGTGGTTCGAGGTCCGCGAGCCACAGACGTTGCAGCATGTGCCAGTCCTCCGGGTGCTCGGCGATGCCGGCGGCGAACGTGTCCGCCAGGGCCTGTGTCATCACCGACGACTTCTCGGCCCGTTTGCCTGTCTCCGGTACCTCGACGGCCGGATACACCCGTCCCCGCATGAGCTTCGGACCGTCGAAGCTGAGCGTCACCGGGAACAGCAGCGCCCCGGTCTGCTGCGCCAGCATCGCGGGCCCCGCCGGCATCCGTGTCCTCTCACCGAAGAACGTCACCTCGACGCCCGAGGCGGACAGGTCACGGTCGGCGACCAGGCACACCAGGCCACCGGCCCGCAGCCGCCTGGCGAGCGTTCCGAACGCGCTGCCGCCGGTGTGCGGCAGCACCTCCATACCGAGGCTCTCGCGGTACTCGACGAAGCGGTCGAAGAGCGATTCCGGCTTGAGCCGTTCCACGACGGTGGTGAACGGAACACCCATCCCCCGGGTCAGCCAGGCCCCCGCCAGATCCCAGTTGGCGAGGTGCGGCAGGGCGAGGACGACGCCCCGCCCGCTCTCCAGGCCCTCGTTGAGCAGATGGATGTCCTTGATCTCGACGCTGTCCCGGACGCGTTCCGCGCTCCAGACGGGCAGCCGGAACGACTCCATCCAGTACCGCATGTACGAGCGCATGCCGGCCTTCGACAGCTCGGCCAGTCGCTCGGGGCCCGCCTCCGGCACCACCCGGGCCAGATTGGATTCGAGCCGCAGCACGTTCGGGCCGCGGCGTTTCCACACGGTGTCGGCGATGGTCCTGCCGAGTGCGTTGGCCGCCGGTTCGGGGAGCTTCTTGACGGTGCTCCAGCCGAGCCCGTACAGCGCGTCGGTGATCCGGTCCCGCGCGCCGCTCATGAAGCGGACTCGCTGGCACTGGCGGCGTCCGCCTCGGCGGACTCGCGCCGTACGGTCACCACGCGCTGCCCGAGTGTCACCAGGCTGCCCGCGGCCACCACCCACAGCGCGATCGGCAGGAGGATGTCGATGCCGGGCACGCCGAACGCGTGGAGCCCCGCGAGACCCGCCGCCACGAGCGAGATGACCAGCCGCTCGGCGCGCTCGATGAGTCCGTTGACCGCCACGGGCAGTCCGATGGACTCGCCCCGGGCCTTCGTGTACGAGACGACCTGGCCGCTCGCCAGGCAGAAGATCGACACGGCGCACAGCACGTTGTTGTCGCCGGTCCCCGCGTACCAGAGCGCGAATCCGCCGAAGACCGCGCCGTCGGCGACCCGGTCGAGCGTGGAGTCCAGGAAGGCTCCCCACCGGCTGGAGATCCCGGCCTGCCGCGCCATGTTGCCGTCGACGAGGTCGGAGAAGACGAAGAGCGTGATGACGATGGTGCCCCAGAAGAACTCTCCGCGGGGGAAGAAGAACAGCGCGCCGGCCATCACTCCCGCCGTACCGATGAGTGTCACAGCGTCGGGACTCACCCCCCGGCGGAGCAGAAACGCGGCGAACGGGGTGAGGACACGCGTAAAGAATGCACGCGCGTACTTGTTCAGCATGGCCTTCCCGACGGTCGGTGGGCCGGCCGCCCCTTCGGCCACCGGCTGGCCCATCGTAGCCAGCCCCGACGGGCTCCACCGCCGGGGCGCCCAACCGGTGCCCCGGCCCGGATCACGGGCGGGGCGGGGCGGCTCCGGGCGCCGTCCCGCGCGACCCCGATCGCCGTCCCCGTGCCCCCGCGCGCCACGTATGGACGCGGGCCGACGCGAGTGGAAAGCTCGAAGGACCACCGTGGGCGCCGCCGGAGCCGCCGCGCGGCTCCCGTCACCCGCGCCCCGCTCCTCACCGTGCGATCGATCGGGAGGCATGATCATGGGCGACAAGGCGAACGGACATCCCGGGGCCGCCGGAAGGGCGACGGCGGTCGACCGGCCCTCCTCCGTACGGAACGTGGTGCTGGTCGGCCACAGCGGATCCGGCAAGACGACTCTGGTCGAGGCCCTGGCGCTGACCGCCGGGGCCCTCACGCGGGCGGGCCGCGTGGAGGACGGCGGCACCGTCTCGGACTACGACGAGATCGAGCACCGGCAGCAGCGTTCCGTACAGCTGTCCCTCGTTCCGCTGGAGTGGGGCGGGTACAAGATCAATCTGCTGGACACCCCCGGCTACGCGGATTTCGTCGGGGAGCTGAGGGCCGGTCTGCGAGCGGCGGACGCGGCCCTCTTCGTCGTTTCGGCCGCGCAGGAGGCGGAGGCGGTGGCGGGCGCCACGCGCGCGGTGTGGGAGGAGTGCGCCGCCGTCGGTATGCCGCGCGCGATCGTCGTGACGCATCTGGAGACCGCCCGTGTCGGCTTCGACGAGCTGACCCGGGTCTGCGGCCGGATCTTCGGGGGCGACGACCCCGATGCCGTCCTGCCGCTCTACCAGCCCGTGTACGGTCCCGAGGGCCCCGACGGGCATGCGCGGGTCACCGGGCTCACCGGACTGCTCTCGCGGAGGATCTACGACTACTCCTCCGGCGCCCGCGAGGAGCTGGCGCCCGATCCGGACCAATTGCCGCTCATCGACGCGGCCCGTGACCGGCTGATCGAGGGGATCATCGCCGAGAGCGAGGACGAGACCCTCATGGATCACTATCTGGGCGGCGGTGAGATCGACGAGCGGACCCTCGTGGACGATCTGGAGAAGGCCGTCGCCCGCGGTGTCTTCCACCCCGTCCTCGCGGCGGCGCCCGCGGCCGACGGCGCCCGCCAGGGCCTCGGCACCGTCGAGCTGCTCGAACTGATCACCGGTGGTTTCCCCACGCCGCTGGAGCGCCCTGCCCCCGAGGTGACCACCCCGCACGGCACGGCCCGCCCGCGCCCGCGATGCGACCCGCGCGGTCCGCTGGTCGCCGAGGTGGTGAAGACGGCGTCGGACCCGTACGTCGGCCGGCTCTCCCTCGTCCGGGTCTTCTCCGGCACCCTGCGGCCCGACGAGACGGTGCACGTCTCCGGGCACGGTCTCGCCGACCGGGGCCACGAGGACCACGACGTGGAGACACGGGTCGGCGCGCTGTCGGCGCCCTTCGGCAAGCGGCAGCGCGCGCTGGACAGCTGCGTCGCGGGCGATCTGGCGTGTGTGGCGAAGCTGATGTGCGCCGAGACCGGCGACACGCTCTCCGCGTCGGACGATCCGCTGCTGATGCGGCCCTGGGCGATGCCCGACCCGCTGCTGCCGCTGGCCGTGGAGGCGCACAGCACGTCGGACGAGGACAGGCTGTCGCAGGGGCTCGCGCGGCTGGCCGCCGAGGATCCGACAATGCGTCTGGAGCAGAATCAGGCCACCCATCAGGTCGTCCTGTGGTGTCTCGGCGAGGCGCACATGGACGTGGCTCTGGAGCGGCTGCGCGACCGCTACGGGGTCCAGGTGGACGTCGTACCGCACAAGGTGTCGCTGCGTGAGACCTTCGGCGAGCGGGCGGCGGGGCGCGGCCGGCACGTCAAACAGTCCGGCGGCCACGGTCAGTTCGCGATCTGCGAGATCGAGGTCGACCCGCTGCCCGCCGGGTCCGGGATCGAGTTCGTCGACAAGGTCGTCGGCGGGGCGGTGCCCCGGCAGTTCGTCCCCTCCGTGGAGAAGGGAGTGCGGGCGCAGGCCGCGCGCGGTGTCGCCGCCGGGCATCCGCTGGTCGACGTGCGCGTGACGCTGGTCGACGGCAAGTCGCACTCGGTGGACTCCTCCGACGGCGCTTTTCAGACGGCGGGAGCGCTGGCGCTGCGCGAGGCGTCCGCCGGTGCCCGTATCGAACTGCTCGAACCGGTCGCGGCGGTGGAGGTGGTGATCCCCGACGAGTACGTGGGCCCCGTGATGAGTGACCTGTCGGGGCGGCGCGGCCGGGTGGTCGGCACCGATCAGGCCGGGCGGGGGCGGACGGTCGTACGGGCCGAGGTTCCGGAGACCGAGATCGGCCGGTACGCGATCGATCTGCGGTCGGTGTCGCACGGCACGGGACGGTTCAGCCGCTCGTACGCCCGGCACGAGGCGATGCCGCCGCACCTGGCGGAGCGGCTGCGCGAGAGCGCCGGAGCCGCCGTGCGGGCCTGAGCCGGTGGGACGCCGACGGGGCGGTACGAGGCCCGGTCCGGATTCTCCCTGACGCGGAGCGTGTGCCCCCGTTACGCTGTGATGCGCCCCAGCTCAGCAGGTGTGCGGGGCACGGTAGTTGGGAAAAGGGCGCAGCAGCGGATGCTCGCGGCGATGGGGGCGACAGTGTCGGACGGATTCGATTTCTCTCCTGGGGCTCAGGTTCCACTTCAGGGGTCGGCGGGTCAGACGGCGGCGACGCATGCCCTGGCCTCGGCGGCGTATCGCGACAGCCCGGTGGAGGAGATCCTCAAGGCGAACAGCGAATGGCACAAGTCCGAGGTGAAGAAGGGCAAGGTGTCGCTGTTCGAGCCGAATCTGGGCGAGGCGTTCTCCCGCGCGGTGCAGACCCGGATGCTGGGCGGCGGCCGTGCCGCGCTCATCCAGTCCTTCGGTACGGAGCCGCAGACGGTGGTCGAGCACGCGCTGGCGGCGTCCCGCATCCGTAAGGAGCGCGACACCCGGCTGACCGTGGTGACGGTGCTGTTCGGCCTGTTGTTCCTGCCGGGCACGCTGCTGTGGATCGGTGTCTTCCAGCTGCGCCGGACGCTGGCGGGTTCGAAGGACAAGAAGGCGGGCGCCATCGGCGGCGCCCTGCTGCTCGGTGTGGCGGCGCTGGCGGTGGTCTTCCTGGTGGCACTGCCGTTCACGGGATTCCTGGGCTGGTATCTGCGCGGGGTGATCATCGCGCCCGTCATCGGCTGGCTGCTCGCCAAACGGATCTGCGAGACGACGGCGAAGGACCTGCGCGCCCGCTGGACCGATCTCCTGGCGGGCGGCGGTCTCGGCGCCAAGGTGCCCGAGGCGGTGCCGGGGCACCCCGACGAGACAGCGCGGGAGGAGCTGCGCAGCGGGCTGGAGAAGCTGACCGCGGAGCAGCGTTCCAACGCGGTCTTCTACGCGGGCCCCAAGGGGATATTGGGCATGGGTACCCGCTGGGGCAACTGGACGCTCGCGGAGGAGCTGGTTCCCAAGGAGGCCGGCAAGGAGATCCACCAGTTCCGCAGCTACGACGTCATAAAGGCGATGCACGACCAGCTGAAGATGCTGGAGCGCGGCCCTCTCAACTCCGGTGGTTTCCCCAAGCCCGAGGTCAAGCACTGGATCGTGCGGCCGGTCGACGAGAACGCCGGATCGGTCAGCAGGCCGGAGGGGCAGGACGTCGAGGCGTACCAGGTCAAACCGCACGAGATACAGCGGATCTGCAACCACCAGCAGTTCGGGGCCGGTGACCGGCACTATCTGGGTGTGCAGTTCGTCCTGTGGGACGGCCAGTTGATCATCACCATGATGATCACGGTGACGGTCCTGCACGAGACACTGCGTATCGAGGTGACGGGTCACGCGCTGGGGCCGGTGAACCCCCTCTTCTTCTCGAAGCCGTCGCCCAAGACGGTCACCAAGCCCAAGACGGTCAGGTTCTGGGAGACGACGACGCACAGTCTGCCGCTGGTCGAGCCGAAGGAGGCCGTGCGGCTCGCGGTCCGCGCCCCCTTCACCTGGTATCCGCCGATCCTCGACTTCCTCGGCGGGAAGCTGGCGCTGCCCGAGCCCTTCGGTCTGCGGCACGCCTGGGCGGACAAGCCCTGGCGCCACCGCTTCATGGCCGACGACGCGATGCGCGCGGCCACGCCG
This sequence comes from Streptomyces sp. NP-1717, assembly GCF_022695985.1. Taxonomy (GTDB): domain Bacteria; phylum Actinomycetota; class Actinomycetes; order Streptomycetales; family Streptomycetaceae; genus Streptomyces. Next base: position 7,217 of record NZ_JAAPBF010000113.1, read on the forward strand.
GTGCTGCGGGTGGCGCACGCGGCGGCCCTGCGGGTGCTGAACGAGAACGGCGTGGACACCGAGCGCTTCGGCAGCCGGTCCTCGTCCCTCAGCGGCGCGGTCCAGGACCCGACACCGAAGAAGGTGGACGTGTACGACGCGTAGGACCGGTTGCCGGGGTCAGGAGGGGGAGCCCGGCGCCGGCCACGCGTCGGCCAGCATCTTCCGGGTGTCGGCGAGCAGTTGGGGCAGCACCCGCGTGTGCGCGACGACGGGCATGAAGTTGGCGTCGCCGCCCCAGCGCGGCACGACGTGCTGGTGCAGATGGGCGGCGATGCCCGCCCCGGCCACGGTGCCCTGGTTCATGCCGATGTTGAAGCCGTGCGCCCCGGAGGCCGTACGCAGCGCGGTCATCGCCCGCTTGGTGAACACGGCGAGTTCGACGGTCTCGGCCGGGTCCAGCTCGGTGTAGTCGGCGACGTGCCGGAACGGTACGACCATGAGGTGGCCGCCGTTGTACGGATACAGGTTCAGCACCGCGTAGACCGCGTCGCCGCGGGCGATGACGAGCCCGTCCTCGTCGGACTTGCGGGGGATGGAGCAGAAGGGACAGCCGTCGTCCGCGTTCGGACCGGTGGGCTTGTTCTCGCCCTGGATGTAGGCCATCCGGTGGGGCGTCCACAGGCGCTGGAACGCGTCCTGGGTACCCACTCCGATCTGCTGCTCCGGCTCGCTCGTCATGCTGTGAAGCATATGACTTCGGCCCGGTGAAGCGTGTCGGCGGGCCCGCCCGCGCACGCCCCCGCCATGCTGGCGCGATGCGTGTCCGGAACCGAACCGAGCGGCTGCGCGACTGGGAGCGGCGCCTCGACCTGCCGCTGCTCTTCGCCTCGCTGCTCTTCCTCGCCTGTTACGCGGTCATCGTGCTGAACCACGGCCGAGACCCGCTCCTGGACGACGCGGCGCTGAGTGTCCTCTTCATGATCTGGGCGCTGTTCGCGGTGGACTACGCGGTACGTCTGGTGCTGAGCGGCCAGGGTGTTCACTTCGTGACGTCGCACTGGCTGGACACGGTCGTCCTGCTGCTGCCCCTGCTGCGCCCGGTGCGGATCGTCAACACGTACGTGACGCTCCAGCGCCGCCGCGACCAGCCGCGGCTGAGTCTGTACGGGCGGGTGATGTCGTACGCGGGGATCACTGCCGCCCTGCTCAGCTTCGCCACGGCACTCGCGGTCTACCAGCAGGAGCGCGGCGCGCCGGGCGCCACCATCCGGACCTTCGGGGACTCGGTGTGGTGGGCCTGTTCGGCGATCACCACGGTCGGGTACGGCGACGTCACGCCGGTGACATCGCTCGGCCGGGTGTTCGCGGTCTTCCTGATGGTCTGCGGTCTGGCGCTGCTGGGTGCGGTGACGGGTTCGTTCTCCTCGTGGCTGATCCAGGTCTTCGGCCGGGAGGACCTGGCGGGCACGGCGGAGCGCGGGAGCCCGCCGCCGGACGTCGGACGGCCCCCGGGAAGCTGACGCCTCCCGGGGGCCGTGGGTCACGCCTCAGACCTGTACGCGGCGCTCCACGACGTCCAGCAGCTCGGCCAGGGCCTCGTCGGCGGGGATGCCGTTCTTCTGCGTGCCGTCGCGGTAGCGGAAGGACACCGCGCCGTTGGCGACGTCCTCGTCACCGGCGATGATCATGAACGGCGTCTTGGCCTTCTGGTGGTTGCGGATCTTCTTCTGCATCCGGTCGGCGGACGCGTCCACCTCGACGCGCAGCCCCTTGGCCTTCGCCCGCGCGGCGAACTCCTGGAGGTAGGGCACGTGCGCGTCGCCGATCGGGATGCCGACCGCCTGGACGGGCGCCAGCCAGGCCGGGAACGCGCCCGCGTAGTGCTCCAGGAGCACGGCGAAGAAGCGCTCGATCGAGCCGAACAGCGCCCGGTGGATCATGACGGGCTGCTGCTTGGAGCCGTCCGGCGCGGTGTACTCCAGCTCGAACCGCTTCGGCTGCTGGAAGTCGACCTGGATCGTGGACATCTGCCAGGACCGGCCGATGGCGTCCTTGGCCTGGACGGAGATCTTGGGTCCGTAGTACGCGGCGCCGCCCGGGTCCGGGACGAGCGGCAGACCCTGCTTGTCGGCGGCCTCCTGGAGCGCCGCGGTGGCCTCCTCCCACTCGGCGTCCTCGCCCATGAACTTGTCGGACTCCGGGTCGCGGGTGGACAGCTCCAGCTCGAAGTCGGACAGGCCGTAGTCCCGCAGCAGCTCCAGGACGAAGGTGAGCAGGGAGTCCAGCTCCTGCGCCATCTCCTCCTTGGTGCAGTAGATGTGGGCGTCGTCCTGGGTGAAGCCGCGCGAGCGGGTGAGGCCGTGCACGACGCCGGACTTCTCGTAGCGGTAGACCGTGCCGAACTCGAACAGGCGCAGCGGCAGCTCGCGGTAGGACCGGCCGCGCGCCTTGAAGATCAGGTTGTGCATCGGGCAGTTCATGGCCTTGAGGTAGTAGTCCTGGCCGTCGAACTCCATGGGCGGGAACATGCCCTCCGCGTAGTGCGGCAGGTGCCCCGAGGTCTCGAAGAGCTTCTTCTTGGAGATGTGCGGGGTGTTGACGAACTCGTACCCGGACACCTCGTGGCGGTGGCGCGAGTACTGCTCCATCTCCTTGCGGATGACCCCGCCCTTGGGGTGGAAGACCGCGAGGCCGGAGCCCAGCTCGTCGGGGAAGGAGAACAGGTCCAGCTCGCTGCCCAGCCTGCGGTGGTCACGGCGCTCGGCCTCGGCGAGGAAGTCGAGGTGGGCCTTCAGCTCGTCCTTGGACGGCCACGCGGTGCCGTAGATCCGCTGGAGCTGCGGGTTCTTCTCGCTGCCGCGCCAGTACGCGGCGGCGGAGCGCATCAGCTTGAAGGCCGGGATGTTACGGGTGGTGGGCAGGTGCGGGCCGCGGCACAGGTCCTTCCAGCACAGCTCGCCGGTCTTGGCGTCGAGGTTGTCGTAGATGGTCAGCTCGCCGCCGCCGACCTCCGCGGAGGCGCCCTCGGCCGCGTCGGCGGCCTTGCCCTTGAGCCCGATCAGCTCGATCTTGTACGGCTCGCCGGCCAGCTCGATCCGCGCGTCCTCGTCGGTGGTGACCCGCCGGGAGAACCGCTGGCCGCGCTTCTGGATCTCCTGCATCTTCTTCTCGACGCGCTTGATGTCGTCGGGGGTGAAGGGCTCGGCGACGTCGAAGTCGTAGTAGAAGCCGTCCTTGATCGGCGGACCGATGCCCAGCTTGGCCTCGGGGAACAGCTCCTGCACGGCCTGCGCCATGACGTGCGCGGTGGAGTGGCGCAGGATGTTCAGTCCGTCCTCGGAGGACATCTCCACGGGCTCGACGCTCTCGCCGTCGGCGACCTCGTGACTGAGGTCCTTCAGCTCACCGCCCACCCGGGCGGCGATCACGGTGCGCTCGCCGGGGAAGAGGTCGGCCGCCGTAGTGCCCGTCGTCACCACGCGCTCTTCCCGCTCGGAATCGCGTTCGATGGTCACGCGGACATCTGACACCGGTCTCTCCTTCACTGGCGGGGCGCGCAGGCTCGTATCCGTACGCGTCGGGAATCGTACCGAGCCGGAGGGGCCGCCCGCTAAACGGTTCAATTGTGCCGCCGTCTCCGGCGTACGGCGCAAAGGGTGCGGGTATCACCGATTCGGGCAGTCGGCCTGATGCCATCTGCCGAGCGTGCGTGAGGAGTTCGGATGACGCACTGGTACGAGGGCCCGCTGGCCGCCTTCGACATCGAGACGACAGGCACCGACGCCGAGGAGGACCGGATCGTGTCGGCCGCCCTCGTCGTCCAGGACATCTCGGGCGCCCGCGCCCGGGTCACCCGCTGGCTGGTCAATCCGGGGATACCGGTGCCGGTCGAGGCGACCGAACTGCACGGCCTCACCGACGCGTTGGTGCAGCGCTCCGGCCGCTGGCCGGCCCCGGTGATAGAGGAGGCCGGCCGGGCGCTGGCCGAGCAGTGCGCGGCGGGCCGGCCGCTGGTGGTGATGAACGCGCCGTTCTGTCTGACGGTCCTGGACCGCGAGATGCGGCGCCACCGCAACTCGTCCATGGCCCGTTATCTGGAGAATGCCCCGCTCTGCGTGCTGGATCCGAGTGTGCTGGACCGGCATCTCGATCCCGCCCGCAAGGGCCGGCGGCGGCTGATCGATCTCTGCTCGCTGTACGGGGTGGTGCTGGACGGCGAACACGACGCCGTGGCCGACGCGGTGGCGGCGCTCGAAGTGGTGCGCTCGGTGGGGCGCCGGTTCGCCACCACGACCCAGCAGCTCACGGCGGCCCAGCTGCACGCGCGGCAGGCGCTCTGGCACGCGGCGCAGGCGCGCGGCCACCAGGAGTGGTTCGCCCGCGGCGGTCCACGGGCCGCGCCCGATCCGGCATGGCCGCTGCGGCCCCAAGTACCCGCGGCGGCCTGACAGTCGCACCGCCAAGCGTCCCCGGCGACCGACCGGGCCCGGACAGCGGAGAGGCCGGTCCGTCATCGACGGACCGGCCTCTTCCCGGTGGGCGATACTGGGTTCGAACCAGTGACCTCTTCGGTGTGAACGAAGCGCTCTCCCACTGAGCTAATCGCCCGGGAACGGACTGAACCATACAGGTCTCGGCGGGTTTCGTTCAAACCGTATGACGGCGTGCGAGCACCTTCCGCAACCCCCGCCGCCCGGCCCGCATCATCAGCGCGTGGTTGGCGACGAAGAAGGGCCGCCCGGCCACGGCCAGCCGCCGCAGGAGCGGCTTGTTGACGACGACCTCCTGCTCGTACAGGGCGTGCGTGCCGCCGCCTTGGGCGCTCAGCGTCCACCGCGCCCAGCCTTCGAGGTCGCCGGTCATCCCGATCTCCAGGACGCGGGCGCGCGGGTCGTTCCTGCTCTCGCGGGCCCGGACGACGAGGTCGTACGGGATCACGGACCGGAACCGGGCGGTCCCGGTGCGCTCGTCGACCGGGGTGACCTCCCGGACCTGGGGCCACCAGTCGGGGTACTCACCGGCCCGCTCCAGCACGCCGAACACGACGTCCGGTGGGAAGTCGAGCCGCCAGACGCTGCGGAAGCGGTAGCGATACCTGTCCATGGCCCAAGTGTGCGCCCCGCGCACGTACTCACCCACGTATCTGAGTACGAGAGCCGATGGCCCGTTCTGTGGCACGGACCACACTCCGAGCATGGAGAACGTTCCGCGTCCGGCCGAGGAGCTCGCGATCCTCGATCGCGAGCTGGCCCGAATCGACGCGCGCAGAGCACAGTTGCTCGCCCGCAGGTCCTATCTGCTGGCACTGCTGACACCACGGCAGCCGGTGGCACCGCCGCAGCCGCAGGCACCGGCACCGGCGGCGTGGCCCGCCGCCCCCGCGCCCGAGACGTCCCCGCCGAGCGTGCAGAACGCTCTGCTGGCGCTGGGCGGTGTGCTGCTGGCCATCGCGGCGATCGCCTTCACCGTGGTCAGCTGGGGCTCCATGGGCATCGGCGGCCGGTCGGTCGTGCTGGGCAGTGTGACCGCCGCCGCCCTCGCCACACCCGCCCTGCTGCTGCGCCGGTCGCTCACCGCCACCGCCGAGGCCGTCGGCGCGCTGGCTCTGGTGCTGACGGTCCTCGACGCGTACGCCCTGTACCGGGTCGCGCTCCCGGACGCGGACCCGCTCGGCTACACGGCCGCCGCGTGCGCCGTACTGGCCGCCGGCTGGGCCGCGTACGGGCTCCTCGTCGACCGGCTCCGCACTCCCCTGCCCGCCGCCGTCCTCACCGCCCAACTCCCGCTGCCGCTCTGGGCGCTGGCGGCGGGCGCGGGCCAAGTGACCTTCGCCTGGGCGCTGCTGGCGACCGCCGTGGCGGACATCGCGATCGCGCTGTGGACCAGGCCGGAGCCGGCCCGGTCCGTCGCGGGTGTGACCGCCTGGGTGGCCGGCGGCTGGGCGCTGCTGATCGCGGGCGGGCTCTCGGTGACCGCCGGCTCCCCGCTGGACGCCGCACGGCCCGGTGCGCTGCTGCTCGCCGCCGCCGCGGTCGCTCTCTTCGTGGCCGTCCGCGTTCCCGGTGCCGCGTTCGCGAGCGCCCTGGTGGCCGGTCTGGCCGCGACGGTCGCGGCCGGCGGCGTGGTGCGGCCCTCGGTGCCGCTCAGCTGGGCCGTCGTCGGGTATCTGCTGTGCGGCGCGGCCCTGTTGACGGCCGTACGGGCTCCGCTGCCCCGCGCGGCGGTGCGCGGGCTGTGCGCCGCCGCGGGGTCCGTCGTGACCGTGGCCGTCCTGTGGGCGCTGCCGTCGGTGGCCGCGTCGCTGCTCGGCCCGGTGTCCCGGGCGGGGAACATCTGGACGGGGGCGCCCGGCAGCGCGCGGGAGGCGATCGGGACCGGTCCGGGATGGCCGGCGATGACCACGGCGCCCGTGGTGCTGCTGATCTCCGCCGGGCTCCTCGCGCTCGCGTACGGCAGGCTCCCGGCCTCCGCGCGGCCCGCCGCCCTGTCCGGAGTCACCGCTCTGGGCTGGGCCGCCGTGCTGGTCCTTCCGGCCACGCTGGACCTCGGGTACGCGACGGCCGTGGCCACCGGCCTCGTCACCACGGCGGGCGCGCTGGCGCTCACGGTGTACGCGCACCTGCCGGCCGCGCCGCGACGGCCCGCCCCCGCGGTGCTGCCGGCGGTCTCGACGACGGCCATGATCTGCGCGACGGCCGGCGCGGCCGCCGTCTGTGCCCTGTCCCTGGCCACCGAGACGGCCACCCTGGTCACCCTCGGGGCGCTGCTCGCCCTGTTCGGCGGCGCCGCCGTGGCCCTGAACGCCGCCGTGACCGGCACCGCGGCCGGCGACGACCCGCGGTCCCCTTCGGCCAGGGCCGCCTTCCCGGCCCGTTCCTTCCAGGCCGCCCTGGCCTGTCTCGCCGTCGCGACGGCCACCGCCCTGATCTGCGCGCTCTGCGCGTCGGCCGGGCTGCCGCGCGAGCACATCGCCGTGGCCGTCCTCGCCGTACCCGCCGCCGGCGCGCTGCTCGGCGCACGCCTGCGCCGCCACCCCGCGGGCCTGCCGACGGAACTGACGGCGGCCGGAGCCGGTCTGCTCGCCCTCGGCCTCGCCGCCGGCCGCCCGGAGACCGTCGCCCTCGTGCTCGCCCTCTGCGCGGTCGTCGCGGCGGGCACCGCGCTGCGCCCGGACCGCCGCCCGGAGGCCGGGTATCTGGCGGCGGCGCTGTTCGTCCTGGCCACCTGGGTGCGGCTGTACGCCTCCGACGTGGCCACCCCGGAGGCATACACACTGCCGGTGACCGTCCCCGCGCTCGTGGTGGGTCACCTGCGGCGCCGCGGCGACCCCGAGGCGTCGTCCTGGACGGCGTACGGCCCCGGCCTCGCCGCGACGCTGCTGCCGAGCCTCGCCGCCGCCTGGGGCGACACGCACTGGCAGCGCCCGCTGGCCCTGGGAATCGCCGCGCTCGCCGTCACACTCGTCGGCGCCCGGCTGCGGCTGCAGGCGCTGCTGGTCCTCGGAGGCGCGGTGCTGGCCCTGGACACGCTGCACGAGCTGGCGCCGTACATCGTCCAGGCCGTGGGCGCCCTGCCGCGCTGGCTGCCGCCCGCGCTCGCCGGGCTGCTGCTCCTGGCGGTGGGCGCGACGTACGAACGGCGCCTCAACGACGCCAGACGGCTCCGGGAGTCCCTGGGCCGGATGCGCTGACGGAGCGGCGCACAGGATTCGCGTAGCGGAGAACGACCGATGCCCCGGAGACGGTGAAGTCTCCGGGGCATCGATTCCGGGTGGGCGATACTGGGTTCGAACCAGTGACCTCTTCGGTGTGAACGAAGCGCTCTCCCACTGAGCTAATCGCCCGGACGCAGGGCAAACATTACCCCATGTCAGTTGGCCCTCCGGACCGCTCCCCCGGTCACTCGTCGATCTTCCACGGCATGGTGAATCCGAACTCCCAGAGGTAAATGCCCACCAGCACCGCGATGATCACCAGACCCACCGTGGTGAGGATGATGTTGCGGCGGCGGACCTTGGGATCGAGCGCTTTCTGCGCGGCTTCGGTCACTTTGCGTCGCGTCCACCGGAGCACCAGTTGTGCCCAGACGAATTCGGTCGCCCAGATCGCCATACCGCCGAAGATCACCAGCCAGCCGGGACCGGGCAGCACCAGCATCGCCGCACCGGCCACGACCACGGCGAGACCGACGACGAATACCCCGACCTGCCAGCTCACATGAAGCGGCTTCGAACTCTTGATAAAGCCCGGAGCACGTGAGCCGAGCTCACGCTCCGCCAGCTCCGCCGTCAATTGCCCAGCGGATTTATCTGCCGTCGGCACGACGACATCCCCCCGCTCGTCACTCTCCGCATGCATGGCACCCAACCTACCCGACCCCGAGTCGTCACCGGAATGGCGGCATAAGTCGAAGTTACACACCGCTGTACGAGCTACCTGAAGGATCACAAAACAGACAGAGGGGTTTACAACGACACCGTAGGTGGCATGTCGATTTCGCCGACGTGCGAATCCCCGAGCGCACACTGAGCGAAAGGCCCTGGCGCTTATGAACACCACGGTCAGCTGCGAGCTGCACCTGCGCCTCGTTGTATCGAGCGAGTCCTCACTGCCTGTACCCGCGGGCCTGCGGTATGACACGGCCGATCCTTATGCCGTGCACGCCACCTTCCACACCGGAGCCGAGGAGACGGTCGAGTGGGTGTTCGCCCGCGACCTTCTGGCCGAGGGGCTGCACCGGCCCACCGGCACGGGCGACGTCAGAGTATGGCCCTCACGCAGCCAGGGCCAGGGCGTCGTCTGCATCGCACTCAGCTCCCCGGAGGGAGAGGCTCTGCTGGAGGCACCGGCGCGAGCCCTGGAATCCTTCCTCAAGCGAACCGACGCCGCGGTGCCACCCGGCACCGAGCATCGCCACTTCGACCTCGACACGGAGCTTTCCCACATCCTGGCCGAGAGCTGAGCCAGGCCGAGAACTGCTCGGCGCCGTCCGACTCGGGGAGACGGCGCCGTGCGGACAACCACATAACGGCGGACAGCGACGCCGTCGCCGCGGAACCACCGCGACGACGGCGTCGCCGCGTTCGACGGACCCTCTCGACCGCGAAACAGGCCCTAGGGGGTGTCCGCAAAGTCCCGCCTGGCCTGCGGGCGGACGGCGCTACTTCGCGGACACCCCCTAGGATCTGCGGAACCCGGCGGGCACCGGTCCGCAGCAGGCCAGGGAGCCACTCGTGCAGATCCCCCACGACACCCGCAACGCCCTTGAGACCGTCGTCAGTCTCGTGAACACGATCCCCGAGGCCGGCGGCGCGGACGGGCTCGCCGATGTCGAGGCCCTGTACGGCTTCGCACGGACCCACCGCATCAGCGGCGTGGGAGAACTCGGCCCCCGCGATCTGCGGGCCGTACAGGACGTACGTACGCGCCTGGCCGAGGTGTTCGCCGCGTCCGGTCCCCGTGAGGCCTCCGAACTGATCAACCGGCTGGTGGCCGCGGCAGGCACGACCCCGCAGCTGACGGATCACGACGGCTACGACTGGCACGTGCACTACTTCGCCCCGGACGCCTCGGTCTCCGACCATCTCGCCGCCGACTGCGGCATGGCACTGGCGTTCATCGTGGTGGCGGGTGAGCAGGAGAGGCTGCGGCGCTGTGAGGCGCCGGACTGCGGGCACGCCTTCGTCGATCTGTCGCGCAACCGCTCCCGCCGTTACTGCGACAGCCGCACCTGCGGGAACAGGCTCCACGTCGCCGCCTACCGGGCACGCCGCAAGGAAGCGGCCGGCTGAGCGTCACAGGAGGAACAGATCGTGTACCGCCGCCATCAGCAGCAGGGTGCCGATCACCGTCAGGAAGATCATCAGGGGCGGCTGGGAGAGCGCGAACAGACAACCGCGCGGCTCTTCGGTGGGTGCGGGATTTGGGCCCCGTGAGGTATCGAGCATCTCGGGGTGATCATGACGCAGGTGACGGCCCGCCGAACAACCAACACGCGTCCCGGCGGGGCCAGTTCGTCAGATTCCCGGCAAACGTCCACCCCCTGAGACAGACCGGGCTCCGGGAGCCTCCCCGGTCAGATGCCGTGCTTCTTGAGAATGGCCTCGACATCGCTGAAATCGTCAGCGGGATCGGCGGCGGGCTTCTTCGCCTTGCCCGCCTTCGGCTGCGCGGCGGGCGCCGCGGACGAGCCGAGCGAGGGCGCGGAGGCCGCCGGCGCGACCGCGTCGCGCTGCGCCGCCTTGTTCGCCGCCCTGCGTTCCTTGCGGGAGCCGACGCCCGCGCGCCGCTCCACCATCCGTGTCGTCATGAAGAGCACCCAGGAGAGTCCGAGCAGTCCGACACCCACCCACGCGGCCGGGCTGAACGCCTTGTCGGCGAGCCACTGGACCACACCGGTCATCACCAGCGCGACCGGCACCAGTGAGTACGCGGCGATCCTGGTCGCCGCCAGGAAGCGCTTGCGGTAGGCGGTGATCGCCGCGATGCCGAGCCCGGCAGAGGACACCGCGGAACAAATGGTCTCGGCAATCATCCGGTCCTCCAGGCGTGGCGCCGTCGTCGGTAGGGGCGGTTCTCGTCGCGCGTGCCGGTGTACGCCGACATGCCGACGCTTCCATCCTGCACCCCCGGCCGGGTCGGGGGCCACGGTCCGCGGTGACCTCAGGGAGATCTCCGGGGTTCGTCTCCTCCCCAGGTCCCGGTCGGGAGGGGGTCCGGGGACCTGGAAGACTGGCCACATGAGTGACTCCCCCACCACCGGTCCCGTCGTCCTCGACGTCTGGTGCGAGCTGCAGTGCGCCGACTGCCACACCGCGCTGGCCGACCTGCGCGCGCTGCGGGCGCGCTACGGCGACCGGCTGGACGTACGGCTGCGGCACTTCCCCCTGGACAAGCACCGGCACTCCTTCGCCGCCGCGCAGGCGGCCGAGGAGGCGGTGGAGCAGGGCCAGGGCTGGGCGTACGCGGAGGCCGTACTGGCCCGCCACGCGGAGCTGGCCGACCGGGGCGAACCGCTGCTGCTGGAAATCGCCCGCCAACTGGGCCTGGACGACGAGGAGTTCGACACCGCGCTGATCGACGGCCGGCACACCCTGATCGTCGACGCCGACCAGGCCGAGGGCAAGGCGATCGGTGTGACCGGCACCCCGACCTACGTCATCGGCGGGGAGCGCCTCGACGGCGGCAAGAGCCAGGACGGGCTGCGCGAGCGCGTCGAGGAGATCGCCGACCGGCTGCTCGCGCGGGCCTGACAACCGCATCCCGCCGTTCCGTCACAGGAGCGCCTTGAAGACGTTGCGGTGCGTGGTCGCGTACCCGAGGGATTCGTAGAGGCCGATCGCCGGGGTGTTGCCCGCGAAGACGTGCAGGCCCAGGGCGCCGGTGCCCATGCCGTCGGCGATCCGCTCGGCGTGCAGCATCAGGGCGCGTCCGTAGCCCTTGCCGCGCTGCTCCTCGGGCACCTCCACGTCGTACACGAACGCGACGACCACTCCGGGGCTCAGCTCCCGGGTGCCCACCCAGACATGGCCGACCACCTCTCCGTCGTGGACCAGCACGTCGATCGAGGTGGCGGGGCTGGCGAGGCCGTCGGGCAGGAGCTGGCGGCGGCTGGACTCGGCCTTGGCGCGGGCCTGCTCCGCCGGCAGGCCGCGGTCGATCCAGCTCTGCCGGAAGCCGTCGAACGAAGCCTCCGCCCAGAGCGCGTACTCCGTCTCCTCCATCCGTCTGCCGGTGAGTCCGGCCGGGAGGACCGGCGGCTCCCGGTCCAGCTCCTTGAGCATGTTCCTGCTGCGCTCGGTGTGCCCCAGGGTCTCCAGCAGCCGCAGCGCGCCCTCCGCCCCGTCGGGGACGGACGCGACCACCTGGCCGCAGCCCCAGCCGCGCAGGACCTCCTCGGCGGCGAGGACGGCGACCGTGCCGCGACCGCGGCGCCGGTCCGCCTCGTCGATCCGCAGCCGGCGCAGGACACCCGCCGGGGTGCCGAAGGCACCGTCCATGCCGAGTTCGATCTCACCGACGGGACGGCTGTTGTCACACACCTCGTAGCCGCGTGACGCCATGCCGTCGTCGGTCCTCTGAAGCGGCCCGGTCGGCCGCAGGGTCGTGGTCATCAGGGGAGTTCTACCCATCCGACCGGCGGCCGTCATCAGGTTTTACGGATCGAGATCGGCCGCCGCCCGCTCCTCGAAGACGCGCATGGCCTTCGCCGTGACCGGGCCGGGGGCGCCGGGCAGCTCACGGCCGTCGATGCGGTGGACGGCCTGCACGTCGCGCAGTGACGACGTCACGAAGATCTCCTCGGCACGGTCGAGCGCGTCGAACGGCAGCCGGGTCTCGTGGGCTCCGGTCCACTCCACCGTCAGGGCCCGGGTGATACCGGCCAGACAGCCCGAGGAGACGGGCGGGGTGTGCAGCCGGCCGTCGAGTACGACGAAGACGTTGGAGCCCGTGCCCTCGCAGAGGTCCCCCACCGTGTTGGCGAACAGCGCCTCGGAGGCGTCCTGTTCACGCGCGGCGGCGAGGGCGACGACGTTCTCGGCGTACGACGTGGTCTTGAGCCCGGTCACCGCGCCGCGTTCGTTGCGCGTCCAGGGGACGGTGATCACCGCGGTGGTGTCGGGGCGGCGCTTCGTCTCCCCCACGGCCACCACCAGGGTCGGGCCGGCGTCGCCGCGGTCGGAGCCGAGCGGCGACAGACCGCCGGTGTACGTGATCCGCAACCGGCCCATGTCCACCGGATTCGCGTCCAGGACGGCGCCGCAGGCGGCGCGCACCTCGTCGTGGTCGGGGTCGGGCAGTCCCAGACCGCGCGCCGAGCGGGTCAGCCGGTCCAGATGCCGGGTGAGGGCGAAGGGCCGCCCCTGGACGGTCTTCACCGTCTCGAAGATTCCGTCACCCACGGTCAGCCCGTGGTCGAGCACGGAGACCCGTGCGGCGTCGGCCGCCCGCAGTCCGCCGTTGACCCAGATCATCATCTAGCCGGTCCTTCCCGTCGCTTCGTACACTCCCGACGCTACCGCCAGCAGGCGCGATGCCTTGAGTTCCGTCTCCTGCCACTCCCGCTCGGGGTCGGATCCCCAGGTGATGCCGGCGCCGGTGCCGAACCGGACGACGGGTCCGTGCGGCGGGTCCCGCTCGATCCAGAACGTCCTTATCCCGACGGCGAGTTCGGCCGTTCCGCGGTCGGCGTCGACCCAGCCGACGGCGCCGCAGTACGGTCCGCGAGGGGCGGTCTCCAGCGCCTCGATGATCTTCAGCGCGCTGGATTTCGGCGCGCCGGTGACCGATCCGGGCGGGAAGGTCGCGGCCAGCAGCGCGGGCCAGCCCGCGCCCCCGGCGAGTTCGCCGCGCACCGTCGACACGAGATGGACGAGTCCGGGGTGGGGCTCGACGGCGCAGAGAGCGGGCACGGTCACCGATCCGGTGGCGCAGACGCGGCCGAGATCGTTGCGGACGAGGTCCACGATCATCACGTTCTCGGCGTGGTCCTTCTCCAGCAGGTCGGCGGCGGTCCGGCCGGTGCCCTTGATGGGGCCGGACTCCACGGTGCGGCCGGTGCGCCGGAGATAGAGCTCCGGCGACGCGGTGGCGATCTCCACGCCGTGGGCGCGCAGCCTGATCGTGCCGGCGTACGGGGCGGGGTTGCCGCGCGCCAGGAGTGCGGTCAGCGCGTCGACGTCGGCCCCGTCCGGGTCGGGCAGCGGCGCCGTCAGGACGCGGCAGAGGTTTGCCTGGTACACCTCACCGGCCGCGATGAGTTCGCGGATCCGCCGTACGCCGGAGACGTACGCGGCGCGGTCGAGCGACGACGTCCAGTCGCCCGCCGCCGGGCCCCGCCACTGTCCGGGGACGGGCGCGGGCACCGGTTCGCGGCGTACGTCGCCGAACCGGGCGCAGGTGAGACGGCCCTCGAAGTCCATGGCGACGGCCCAGAAGCCGGTGGAGTCCAGGGCTTGCGGGTCACGGGTGACATCGCGCAGATCGGTGGCGACGAGGTCACCGAAGCGGGCGAGCGGAGGGAGGTCGGGCACGATGGTTAAGTCTAGGACGGCGCGCGGGACTCGCCACGAAGTGTCACGAGGGCGCCGTGAAGGTGCCGCAGTGTGAACGCACGGCAGCACGCTGCACAAACGCGTTTTTGTGCTGGCCCCGTAATCCGCTAGAGTTCACCACGTCGCCGGGCCGCGAGTTGAGGACCGGGAAACGGCACGCGGACGTAGCTCAGTTGGTAGAGCGCAACCTTGCCAAGGTTGAGGTCGCCAGTTCGAACCTGGTCGTCCGCTCGAGTTGGGGGAATCAATCCCGTCCCCCGTACTCCTGGTGGAGTGGCCGAGAGGCGAGGCAACGGCCTGCAAAGCCGTCTACACGGGTTCAAATCCCGTCTCCACCTCCAAGGACGATTAGCTCAGCGGGAGAGCGCTTCCCTGACACGGAAGAGGTCACTGGTTCAATCCCAGTATCGTCCACTGGATCCATCCGGATTCCCGCGCGATTAGCTCAGCGGGAGAGCGCTTCCCTGACACGGAAGAGGTCACTGGTTCAATCCCAGTATCGCGCACGCAGTACACGCGGGGTCACCCTGCGCGATTAGCTCAGCGGGAGAGCGCTTCCCTGACACGGAAGAGGTCACTGGTTCAATCCCAGTATCGCGCACAGCCCGAAGCCCCCGGCCTTCTCAGGCCGGGGGCTTCGTCGTGCGTGCGGGGTGCTCAGGACGAGAAGAGCATCCGGCCGAAGCCCTTCTGGCGGTGGTGACCGCCGTGGTGCCCCCCGTGGTGACCGCCGTGCGGCGCTCCCCACGCGGGAGCCGGCGCGGCGCCGG
>NZ_JAAPBF010000114.1 GCF_022695985.1 Streptomyces sp. NP-1717
TTGCCGTCCGGGTCCTTGATGTGGGCGACCCGCTGTCCCCACGGCATGTCGTTGGCGGGCCCGAGCACCTGCCCGCCCAGCTCCTCGACATGCCCCACCAGGTCGTTCACGTCGGCGACGTCGACGCTGAGCAGCATCCGCTGCACCGTGCCGAGCTCGACGTCCGTGTCCGACACGAGCCCGAGATCGGAGTTGCCGATCCGCAGGTTGATGAAGAACACGGGGCCTTCGTCGGGGGTGCGCGATGTCTCCACCGCGCCGAGCAGCCCCTGGTAGAACGCGAGGAGCCGGTCGATCTCGGGGGTGATGACCAAGGGCTGGATCGTGGCAGACATGTTTTCCTCCGGGTGATGACCGCTCGGCTCCCCGAGGGGAGCCCCGGGCCGTGAATGTTCCCCCGTGATGACCGGCGGCGGGCCCGCGACTCATCGGTCACCGGCGGGCCGGCCCCCGATCGGCACCGGATGGCCCCGCCCAGGCCCGGCTACGGCGCCGTACCCACCGAGAAGACCGCGCCCGCCGGGTCGGTGACGGTGGCCATGCGCGCGTACGGGGTGTCCTCGGGCTCGGTGGACGAACCGCCGGACTCCGTTGCGCGCCGTGCCACCGCGTCGGTGTCGGAGACGGCGAACAGCGTCCCCCAGGCGGACACGGGTACGTCGGAGCTGCCGATGATCCCGCCGATCTCATGCCCGTCGGGGCGGCGCAGGAAGGTGAAGTCGAGCTCCGGCACCTCGCTGTTGCCGTCGAGCGTGAAGCCGAACAGCTCCGTGTAGAAGGCGCGGGCCGGCTCCGGATCGGGGGTGATCAGGTCGTTGCGGACCAGTGAGTCTGGCTCGTTCACGATCTCGCTGCCGAGCCGGGTGCGGCCCTGCCACAGACCGAACCGGGCGCCGACCGAGTCGGTCACGACGGCCGTGCGCGCGTGGTCGGCCAGGTCCGCCGGGGGCTCGATCACCCGCCCGCCCGTCCGGGCCGCACGCCGGGCCGTGCCGTCGCAGTCGTCGGTGGCGAAGTACATGGTCCATACCGCGGCGGTGCGGTCCGGGTCCGGGACGATCCCGGCGACCGGACGGCCGCGCAGCAGACAGACGGTGCCCCGGTCCTCACCGGTGGGGTACGGCTCGTACTCCCAGCCGAAGAGGTCCCGGTAGAAGGCGAGCGCGCCGTCACGGTCGGGGGTCCTCAGGTCGATCCAAGTGGGGGTGCCTTCGGGCTGGTTGGCGGTCAGTACGCTCATGACGTGCTCCTTCGTGTCCTTCACCGGGGCTTCGGCGCGATGACCCCAACGTAGGCACCCTCTAGGACAGAAGATGTCCTAGAAACACCTGCGGACGGGCGGCGTGCACACGATCGGGCGCTCCATCATTCGGTCATGACACGCTCATCGGGGCGCCGCCCCCTCGGCCGGACGGCTCTCGCCGTCGCCGTCGGTGCCGTGTGCGCCCTCACCGGCTGTGCGACGGGGTCGCACGACATCGAGTCCGACGACGGACGGTCCGGGCGGACCGTACAGCCCGCCCGGACCGCCGTACTGATGGGCGACACCGTGCTGGTGAACCATCCCGACGGGCAGGACCAGGCCATGCCGGCCCTAGGGGGTGTCCGCGAAGTAGCGCCGTCCGCCCGCAGGGCGGGGCCTGCGGCGGCTGGTGCGGTGCATCGCAGGGCGGAGGGCCGGCGTGGTGGATGGACCTGCCGTACTCGGCCGAGTCCGACAACGCGGCGAGGTGCCGTGCCAGGCGCCGCGGGCCAGGCGGGACTTCGCGGACACCCCCTAGCGGTGACGGCCGTCGTCAACGAGGCGTCCCGGGTGCCGGGCGACCACGCCGTGGACGACCCGCGCGCGGGTGCCTCGGACGGCAGGAAGTGGGTCGCCGTCCTCGCGGAGGTGAGCAACGCGGGGGCGCGGCCGTACGGGTACGGCGTATCGCGGAGCTTCACGGCCGTGGACACCCGGGGGCGCAGACACACGCCGCTGCCCGTGCCGGCCGACCTCACGGTGGGTCCGGTCATGACCTGGCCCGTGCCGCTCGGCGCCGGACGGTCGGCGCGCGGGTGGCTGGTCTTCGAGCTGCCCGCCGAAGCGGCCCTGGCCACTCTGGAGTTCGGCCGTACACGGACATCGGCGGCGGCCGACTGGACGCTGTGAACCCGGGCGCCGAGCCACCGTGACCTGGAGGGACGAGTCCGGCCCGGACCTCGCGGCCGGCTACTCGGCCGTCAACTCCTCGAAGTACGCCTTCTGCGCCGGGTAGTAGTCCTCGAACTCGGGCCGCGGCGCGCCGTCCAGAGAGGCGCGGAGCAAGTCCAGGTAGTACTCCCAGCCCGGACCGATCTCACCGAGACCGGCCCCGGTGTCACGGTGCTGGACGAAGCGCAGTTCCGTACCGCCCGCGCCGGACGCCCCCACGGACGTTCCCGACAGCGTCAGTTCGAGATTCCAGCTGCCCACCTCGTCGACCGTCGAGAGGACGAGCCGGTGCGGTGCCTCGCACGCCTCGACGCGCAGCTCCATCCAGGGCTCCCCCTCCTCGAAGGCCAGACGGACGCGCACCGTGGCGCCGGGGGCACCGTCGCCCTCCCACGGCCCGAACCACCGGGCGGTGCGCGCCGATTCGGTGACGGCCGCCCACACCTCTTCGACCGGGAGGGGGAAAGCGCGCGTGAGGACGAGGTCGACTCCCTCGGCGGTGCGCAGCAGCCTGCCGGTCGGGGTCGGGCTGGGGATCGTGGCCATGGGGCCTCCTCCTGTGGGCGGCCGGACGGCCGGGCTACGGGACTGGTTCCGGTCTACCACCCGCCACTGACAGTGGCCCTCGGCCGCTCCGTCGGCGCTCCACCTCCGCTCCACCTCGGCTCCCCGGCCGGAACAGGGACGACCGGCGCATTGCGGGAACATTCGACGGCCGGTGACCGTTGAGACGGTTGAGGGTGTGGATGGAACAGTGTCCCCGGGCCCATCCAGAAATGCCCGCAGGGAAGATCGTTCGGCTGAAGCCCTGTGGAGCCCACCGCCGCGAGGCGACCGCCGTCCGCACCCCGCACAGACGGCCCCGACCGGTCTCCCCCGTCCGGTCGGGGCTCCTTTACTGTTCAGACATGACGGCTGAGGGGGACTCGGAGCGGCCCGGCGGCTTCGCCGCCGCGACCGGTGACGGCCCGCCGTCGCCCACCGCGCCGGACGTCCGCGCCGCCGAGGTCCGGGTCGCCTTCGGCGGCCTGCTGCAGATCCGCCGTCTCACCAACACCGGCGCCCCCGATCCCACCGCCGTCCCGGCCGCCTGGGAGCTGAACCAGCCGCTCCGCGCCGTCGCGCTCGCCCTGGAGGCGGCGGGTCTCGCCCCTTCCGCGGTCGACGCGCGGGGGCGCCGTACGGCCACGGGATTCCGCGCCACCGCGGGCGAGCGGCCGGGGACCGTACGGGTGGAGTGGCTCGGCCCGCCGGGCGGCGGCGCGGCGCAGGAAGAGGAACACCAACTGACTCTCTGCGCCGCCGCCCTGGCCCCTCTGGGCTGGGAGGCCCTGCTCTACCGGGGCCCTCGCCGCCGGCGCTTCCTGGAAGTGGAACCGGCCCTCTGAACTGGGCCGCCGGGTCGTTTTCCGCGCCATATCCGGCCGGCCCGGACACGCGAACCGCCCCGGGCACCGTCGGGGGAACGGTGGCCGGGGCGGTGGTCTGTGGCAGGTGCCGGGTCAGCCCCGGTACTGCGCCAGTACGCGGGTGAAGTCCCACGCCGACTGGCTCACGCCGGAGCAGGTGTCGGCCCCGCCGCCCGTGCAGGGCCGGTCGCGGTTGACCGACCAGAAGGTCAGCCGGGCGAGGTGGCGCTGCTGGGCGTAGGCGAGGATCGTGCGGAAGTCGGCGACGGTGATGGTCTCGCCGACGTCCGTGACACCGTTCATCGAGGAGATGCCGGTCTTGCGGTACGCCTCGTCGTCGCCGTACCCGTAGGCGTTCTTGACAGCGGTCTTCAGCCCCTCCGCCGCGCGGACGGACAGCGTGCCCATGTTCTGGCCGTTGCCGCCGAAGTTGAAGGGCATGATCGTCCAGCTGTCGACCGTGAGACCGGAGGAGGCCGCGCGGTTGATCAGGCTGGTGTCGGGGCCGTTCTGGCCGGTGCCGAAGGTGATGTAGATCTTGATGCCGGGGTTGTTGGCGCGGATCGTCTTCAGCGCGTCCACGGTGCGCTGCTGGACGGTGGGGCTGTCATAGGCGGCGGCCTCGATGTCGATGTCGATCGCCTTCAGGCCGTACGCGTTGATGACCTTCTGGTACGCGGCGGCCAGCTCACCGGCGCTGCCGCAGGAGCTCTCCAGCTTGTTGCCGCTCCAGCCGCCGAAGGACGGGATGACGTCGCCGCCGCCCGCGCGCACGGTGTTGACGGTCTGCTGGTCGACTCCGCCGGTCAGCGGCCGGCTGCCGTCCCACTGCGGGTTGCAGTAGCCGTTGCTGAGGACGAACGCCAGGGTGAACCACTTGACGCCGGTGGCGTTCTGGACGGTGGTGGGGCTGGGCGGGCTGCCCCAGCCGTTGTAGATGTACGGCGCGACGGCCATGGGCGCGCCGCCCGGATCGGGGTTGCCGCCGCCGGAGGGCGCGGTCCACTTCTGGTTGGCGGCGCCGGTGCAGGTCCAGAGCTGGAGCCGGGTGCCGTTGGCCGAGCTGTTGCCGGTGGCGTCCAGGCATTTGTCCGCCTGGGGGTTGACGATGTCGCGGGCCGCCGAGACGGTCCACTTCTGGTTGGCGGCGCCCGTGCACGACCACAGTTGCAGGACGGAGCCGTTGGCGGTGCCCGCGTCCTTGACGTCGAGACACTTGCCCAGGGCGCGGATCGTGCCGTCGGAGGCGACGTCCCACTGCTGGGCGCCACTGCCGTTGCAGTCGTAGAGCTGTACGGCCGCGCCGTTGGCGGTGCTGGCACCGGCCACGTCCACGCACTTGCCGCCGAGACCGGTGATGGTCCCGACAGCGGAGACGGCCGCGCTCGCGGGCGTCACGGTCATGGTCGAGGCGACGGCCACGAGGGGCATGGCGAGCAGGGCGAGGGGTCTGAGGTGCTTCCAGGGGCTGAACGAGGCTGTCATGCGGGGTCACCGTCCACTTCTGGTGGGGCGGCTCACCGGGTCCGCCCGGTGGCCGGTTCGCCCCCGGGCGCCGGACAGGGCGGGAGGAGCCCTGTCCGGCGCCCGGGAACGGAGCACTGGGCCCGTCCGGCCGAGGGGACCTGCGAACAGACGGGTGTTCTAGTCGCTGACGCGTACGTAGTCGACGACGAGTTGCTGCGGGAAGACGGTGCTGCCGTCGGGATCGCCGGGCCAGTAGCCGCCGACCGCGAGGTTGAGGATGAGGAAGAACGGCTTGTTGAACACCCACTCGCGGCCGCCGAGATCGGCGGGTGTACGGGTCTGGAAGACCTGCCCGTCGACCGACCACTTGATGGAGTCCGGTGCCCAGTCGACCGCGAAGGTGTGGAAGTCGTCCGCGAACGCCTCGCCGTTCGGCAGGCTGTAGCCGGCGCCGATGCCGCCCTCGCCGGAGTAACCGGGGCCGTGCAGTGTGCCGTGGACGGTGTTCGGCTCGAAGCCGACGTTCTCCATGATGTCGATCTCGCCGCTGTTGGGCCAGCCGACGTCACCCATGTTGCTGCCGAGCATCCAGAACGCGGGCCAGATGCCCTGGCCGCGCGGGATCTTCATGCGGGCCTCGACCCGGCCGTAAGCCGAGTCGAACTTGCCCGAGGTGTTCAGCCGGGACGAGGTGTACTCGCACGTCCCGTACCAGCACTGGTAGTTGCCGGGGTTCTCCTTGCGGGCGGTGATGACGAGATTGCCCTGCCCGTCGAGTTGGGCGTTGTTGTTCCCGGACGTGTAGTACTGCCGCTCGTGGTTGTTGACGTTGTCGCCGGTCTCGATCTGCCACTTGCTTCCGTCGACGGCCGATCCGGCCGGACCGTCGAACTCGTCGGCGAACTTGACGGCTGCGGGTGCCGCGGCGGGGTGGGGGTCGCCCGCGGCCGAGGCTCCGGCGGGCACGGCGGCCACGGCTCCGGAGGTGCACAGAAGTGCGAGGGTGTACAGCGCCGTTCGGCGCCGCCAGGACATGCTCACGGTCATCACATCGCTTTGCGTGGGGGGCATGCGTATGACAGGTGCTGCTGAGAGACGAAGCGCCGGTGGCACTTATTTCAATGCTTGATTCAAGGGAGCCACGCCGCCGCCGTCAAGGAGTTGGTATGGACCAAAATTATCAGCGGTGTGTTTTCAGGCCACCCATGTGAACGCGCAGCGCAGGACGGCCCAGGTCAACGGCCAACGTCGGCAGGCTTCTTGACCTGCACATGATGGTCGCGGAGCATTCACCCCAGCGTCACAGGTGCTGTGGAAGGCTCCTGCGGAAACGTCACATCGCGATGATTGCCGTGCGCAGCGCCTCACCCGTCGGTTCTACGCGCGGTGATCTCCTGATCGAGAGGACACTCCCCACATGTCCCGTCGTCACCATCCCGCCGTGCGGCCGGTGCTGGCCCTGTGCGCCGCCGCCGCGGTGCTCGCCGGCAGCGCCGCCGCCGCCCCGGCCGCCACACCCCCGGCGACCGCGCCGGGCACCACCGCCGCCGGCACCCCGGCCGCGACCGGAATCGCCGCACTGGACGACACGTACTACCAGGGCGCGATCGGCAAGACCGGCCCCGCGCTCAAGACCGCGCTGCACGGCATCATCAGCGACCAGACGAAGCTGTCGTACAGCGCCGTCTGGGAAGCCCTCAAGGTCACCGACCAGGACCCGGCCAACTCCGCCAACGTCATCCTCCTCTACACCGGAGCCTCCCGGTCCAAGTCGCAGAACGGCGGCAATGTCGGCGACTGGAACCGCGAGCACGTATGGGCCCAGTCCCACGGCGACTTCGGTACGTCGCAGGGCCCCGGCACCGACGTCCACCATCTGCGCCCGGAGGACGTACAGGTCAACGGGATCCGCGGGAACAAGGACTTCGACAACGGCGGCAGCCCGGTCAGCGGCGCCCCCGGGAACCTCACCGACAGCGACTCCTACGAGCCGCGTGACGCGGTCAAGGGCGATGTCGCCCGCATGATCCTCTACATGGCGGTGCGCTACGAGGGCAACGACTCGTTTGCGGACCTCGAACCCAACGATCGCGTCAACAACGGCTCGGCCCCCGCGATGGGACGGCTGTCCGTGCTGAAGCAGTGGAACGACGAGGACCCGCCGGACGCGTTCGAGAAGCGCCGCAACGACGTCATATTCGACCAGTTCCAGCACAACCGGAACCCGTTCATCGACCACCCCGAATGGGTCGAGTCCATCTGGTGACACCACCCGGTGACACGGCGCGGCCTCCCCGGGCGTGATCGTCCCGGATGCTTGAGTGGTCGGCGTCAACTCCAAGCGTCCCAACGGGGAATGCCAGGCCGGGAGCCCCCGTGCACGGATGACCGAATCCGCGCACGGGGGCTTCGCCTTGCCCCGGGGCACTTCGCAGAACAGCCCCACTGGAGGTCTCCGTGCCAGCCGTCCCGGCAACCGATGTCATCACCGACGCGCTGGTGGAGCTCCAGCGCCGGGCCGCCACCCTGGACGAGGGCGAAGTCGCCTCGTACATCCCGCAGTTGGCCACCGCCGATCCACGCACCTTCGGTATCGCGCTGACCAGCATGGGCGGGAACCACTACTGGTCGGGCGGCGTCGACACGCCCTTCACCCTCCAGTCGGTGTCGAAGCCCTTCGTCTACGCGCTGGTCCTGGCCGAGTTGGGACTCGACGAGGTGACGCGGTGGGTGGGCGCCGAGCCCAGCGGTGAGGCCTACAACGCGATCAGCCTGGAGCCGGGCACCGGGCGGCCGGCGAACGCGATGATCAACGCCGGGGCGATCGTCACGACCGCGCTCGTACCGGGGGCGGACGAGGAGGAGCGGTTCGGGCGGATCCTCGACTGTCTCGGCCGGTTCGCCGGACGACGGCTGGACGTGGACGAGGCCGTACGCGCGTCGGAGTCCGAGACCGGCGACCGGAACCGGGCGCTGACCTATCTGATGCACGGTGCGGGCTCGCTGCCCGGCGGCCCGGACGGCGTGGAGACGTACTTCCGCCAGTGCTCGGTGCGCGTGACGACGGTCGATCTGGCGGTGATGGCCGCGACGCTGGCCAACGGCGGCGTCAATCCCTCGACCGGCGAGACGGTGGTGCCCGAGCCGGTGGCCGTACAGGTGCTCGCGCTCATGGCCTCCTGCGGGATGTACAACTCGTCCGGCGACTGGCTGCTGCGGGTCGGACTCCCCGCGAAGAGCGGTGTGTCGGGTGGGCTGATCGCCGCGAGTCCGGCCAGGTTCGGCATCGCGGTGCACAGCCCGCCGCTGGATCCCACGGGCACTCCCGTACGTGGTGTGGCCGTGCTGCGCGAGCTGTCCGAGAGGTTCGGTCTGCATCTGATGCGCCGGTCCTCACGGACCGCGCCGACCGTGAAACTTGCGGAGACGGCGCGTACCGCGCCCTCGGACCGGCCGCGCAGCGAGGCCGAACGCGAGGTCATCGAACGCGCGGGCGACAACGTGGCGATCGTCGCCGCCCAGGGGATCCTCGACTTCACGGAGGCGGAACGGCTGCTGTACGAACTCGGCACCGTCGTCCCCGGGGAGCCCGGCTGGGTGGTGCTCGACCTGGAGGACGTCTCGGAGATCAGGCCGTTCGCCGAGGGGATGCTGCGGGAGGCGCTGAAACGGCTGGCGGCGGCCGGG
The DNA here is from genome assembly GCF_022695985.1 of Streptomyces sp. NP-1717. Lineage (GTDB taxonomy): Bacteria > Actinomycetota > Actinomycetes > Streptomycetales > Streptomycetaceae > Streptomyces. Next base: position 8,758 of record NZ_JAAPBF010000114.1, read on the forward strand.
CATCAGGTGACGGTGGTGGGCGATCTGGCGCCGCACGCGGAGGGGACCGCTGTCGGAGGCGAGGGAGCGTGGCGGCAGGTGCCGTCCCGTGAGACGGCGGTGGCCCGGTGCGAGGACGCGCTGCTGTCGGCGGGCATCAACCGGGAGAAGGGGCAGGCCGGTTCGGAGGACGGCGGTGCCGGCGCCTGACCCCGGTCGGGACCACTTCTTGGACGGGTGTCTATAATTCACGGACACCTGCCCATGAACCTGATCCGGAGGACGCTCCCATGAGTACCGCCGCACTGATCCTGGTCGCCCTCGTGGCCGCCTTCCACGTCTACGTCATGGTGCTCGAGATGTTCCTCTGGGAGCGCGGTCCCGGCCGGAGCCTGTCCGGCTTCGACGCGGAGATGGCCCGTGCCACCGCGCCCCTGGCCGCCAACCAGGGCCTCTACAACGGGTTCCTGGCGGCCGGTCTGGTCTGGGGTCTGGTCGCGGACGACCCGACCGGGTACCGGGCGCGGATCTTCTTCCTGTGCTGCGTGGTCGTCGCCGGGGTGTACGGAGCGGTCACGGCCAACCGCCGCATCCTCTACGCCCAGGCGCTGCCGGGCGCGGTCGCGCTGGCCGTCGTACTGGCGGCGGGATGACCGGCGGATCGGCCGGCGGATCGGCCGGCTCCGGAGCCCCCGGCGATCCGCGGGCGGCCAGGACCCGGGCGGCCCTGCGGCAGGCGCTCCTCGACGAGTGCGCGCGGCGCCCGCTCGAACAGGTGGGCGTGGCCGCGCTGGTCCGCAGGGCGGGGGTGGGCCGGGCGACGTTCTATCTGCACTACGCGGACCTCCGCGCGCTCGCCGTCGACGCGTGCGCGACGGTCGTGCGGGAGGCGGTGGACGCGCTGCACGCGTGGCGCGGTTCGCCGGACCCCGCCTCACCGCCGCCCGCCCTGACGGCGTTCTTCACCGGTCTCACGCCGCACGCCGCCCTGTACCGCACCCTGCTGCGGCCGGGCGGCGGCGGTCCGCTGGGCGAGTCGCTGCACCGGGAGCTGCGTGAGCGCAGCGTCACCGAACGCGCGCTGGCGGGCGCGCCCGAGCCGGAGTTGATCGGCTCGGCGGTCGCCGCCGCCTTCACGGGCGTACTGGCGGACTGGCTGCACGGCCTGATCGACGCTCCCCCGGAGACGGTCGCCGCCCAGGTCTGGCGTCTGCTGGTGGTCCTGCACCGCGCGCCCACCCGCTGACCGGACTTCCAGGCGCGGAACATCCACCGGACGCCGAGTAACCTCAAGCGGGTGATCGAGGGGCCCTCGGCGGCGGACTGACGGACCGCGTCAACTCGGCGCCCGGGTCCGCCGGTGACGGTAGGTCACTTGCCCGCCTGTGGCATATGCCCGAAGCACCACCGGATCGAGTGTTGCCGAATCCCTTACGGCCCCTTGCGGCCTGTGCAACAGTCGTAGCGGTCCACCCTTCAGACCTGGCAGTGCCACGCCTGTATCGGAGTTCGAGATGCCGTCCCATCTGTTCGCGGACCGTTCCGCGTCGCAGCCACCGGAGCGGGGCGTGGTGGAGTCCCTCATCACGCGCACCCGCAGCCTGCGCGGTGATGTGGACGCCGTGCGCAGGGAGCCCGTCGCGGACGAGCACGACACGCACTGGCGCTGGCAGCGCGCGCTCTGCGATCTGGCGGTCCATCAACTGGACGATCTCGGGGCCCACTTGGGTCAGCTCAGGAACGGACTGCCCGACGGCGGGGCCGAGTCGGCGGCCGTCGTGGCGGCGGACGCCGGGGACGGCGCCGGTTCGCTGCTGAACCGGGTCGGTACCGCCGAGTGGAATCTCCTCACCGACGGGGTCGTCTGGTCGCCCGAGCTGTACGAGATCTTCGGCCGGCCGCCCGAGAAGGGCCCGATGACGCTGGACGAACTGCCGTCCGTGATGGTCCCCGAGGACCAGGGGCTGCTCCAGACGCTGGTGACCGAGTGCCTCGTGGACGGCAAGCACATCGACGGCGAGTTCCGTGTCGTCAGGCCCGACCGGCGCGTCCGTACGCTGCACATGACGGGCGAGCCCGTGCTGGACTCCGACGGCTGCACCGCCTCCATGTGGGCCGTGCTGCGGGACGTCAGCGAATTACGCCGCAGCCAGCGCGCCGTTCACGAGTCCGGGAAGACGCTCCGGCGCCGCGAGCGGACCGCCATCACCGAACAGCGGCTCGTGACCGAGTTGCGGGAGGCCGTGCTGCCGTCGTGGCGCGGGTCCTTCCGGTCCCCGGCGAGCGAGCCGGGCACCCTGGATCTGGCGGGTCACTATCTGCCGCCGTCCGGCGGCGGACTCGTCGGCGGGGACTGGTTCGACGCGCTGAAACTGCCCGACGGAAGCACCCTGCTGACGGTCGGTGACCTCACGGGCAACGGGGTGACGGCCGCCTCCACGATGGCGATGCTCCTCGGCGCCCAGCGCGGGATGGCGGTGGCGGGCGTGCAGCCCGGTGCGCTGATGGGCCATCTCAACCAGCTCCTCGACACGGCCGACCAGCCCGCCCTCGGCAGCGCCGTCTGCTGCCGCTACCGGCCCGCGACACGCACCCTCGTCTGGGCGCAGGCGGGACACCCCGCCCCGCTGCTGTTCCGCGACGGGACGGGGCGCGCGCTGACCCAGCTGGACGGCGTCCTGCTCGGCGCGACGTCGGGCGCCGCGTACGAACAGGCCGAGACCCAGCTGATGCCCGGTGATCTGCTGGTGCTCCACACCGGCAGGCTGACGGAGCACACCGGGGTGGACCGGCTCCTGGCGCTCGGGCCCCGCCTGACCGGAACACGTGACGCACAGGACTGTGTCAGGACCATCGTCGAGGAGTTCGGCGGGACCGGACGCGAGGACGACGCCTGTGTACTGGTGGCCGGGATCGGCGAGACCCCGTGAGGCGTGTCCCGCGCCCGCCGGGGATCAGCGGGACAGCCCCTAGATCTCCGAACTCGTCGGCTTCCTCGTGGAGTTCGGCAGGACCGCGTCGATCTCCTCGCGCAGCTCCTGGATCCCCGCGTGTGTCCCGTACTGGCCGGTGAGCCGGTACATCTCCCTGAGCCGGTCCCAGGTCCGGTGCGACGAGGTCTCCCCCATCGACACCAGCGCCAGCCGCGCGTAGCGGTCGGCCTGTTCGGGGTCGTCCGCGATGAAGCAGGCGGAGGCCAGGGAGAGATAGTCGAAGATCATCGACCGCTGACGGCCGTTCTGCCGCAGCTCGATCGCCCGCTTGGCATGCCGTTGAGCTATGGCCGCCGCCGAGGGCTCGTGATCGGCGAGAGTACGGAAGGCCAGCGCCTCCATTCCGTGCAGATCCGCCTCGTCGAACATCTGCATCCAACTCGGCGGCGGCACGTCGCCCTTGTCGGAGACGAACAGGTCCTCCGCCTCGCCCAGGGTCCGGCGCATGGCCTGACCGCGCCCCATCGACGCCTGTGCCCAGGCCTCGATCGTGCAGAGCATCGCCCGGGTCCGGGGCAGTACCTCGTCCCCGGAGCCGGACTTGGCCAGCTTCATCAGGTCCAGCGCCTCGTCCGGCCGGCCCAGATGAACCATCTGACGGGCGGCCCGGGAGAGCGCCTCGCCCGCGCGCGGACGGTCGCCGCCCTCGCGCGCCGCGTGGGTGGCGATGACGAAGTACTTCTGGGCGGTGGGTTCGAGGCCGACGTCGTGCGACATCCAGCCGGCGAGCACCGCGAGGTTGGCGGCGACGCCCCACAGGCGCCGCTGGAGATGGGGAGGGTGGCGGTACGACAGCATGCCGCCCACCTCGTTGAGCTGGCCCACCACCGCCTTGCGCTGGAGGCCGCCGCCACGGGCGGCGTCCCAGGCCCGGAACACGTCGACCGAGTGCTCCAGCGCGTCGATCTCCTGGGACCCGATGGGGGCGGCCTCGTACCGGTCGTACCCAACGGGGTCGGCGTGCAGGGGATCGGCGCTCCGGGGGGCGTCGGCGGTCAGTGCGGGGTCGGAGTGCAGCCAGTCGTGCATGGAACTGCTGAGTGCGGAGCCTGCGGTGAGCACGGCGCCCGCGCCCACCAAGCCGCGTCGGTTGAGCATGAGGTCCATTCCCGTGAATTCGGTGAGGACCGCAGCCGTCCGGTCGGGCGCCCAAGGCAGGCCGTCGGGGTTCGATGCGTCCCCGGCGTCCCGTCGTCTCCCCGCGCGTCCGTGTCGTACGAACCCGAGGTCCTCGATGGTCACGACACGGCCGAGCCGCTCGGTGAACAGGGACGCCATCACCCTGGGTACCGGATCGCGTGGGATCTCCCCCATGTCGATCCAGCGTCTGACCCGCGAGGTGTCGGTGGCCAGTTGGGGGTGGCCCATGGCCGCCGCCTGCCTGTTCACCAGCCGCGCGAGTTCGCCCTTGGACCAGCCGGCGAGGCCGAACAGGTCCGACAGACGGGTGTTGGGTTCTCCGGTCACGTCAAGCCCCCAGGTTCTCGGCTGAGTTGACAGTAACCGTCCGTCAGGTGCCTGGCGACTATTCGCCAGGCTTCGCCAGGGTCCGCCAGATGGTGTGCCACCCGTGACGGGGTGTCGTGTTAGGAACGCGCCACCCCGGCCCGGCGGCCCGGCACATTCCCCAGGATGTGGAACGGCCGCCGGGGCGGGAGGCGCGGTAACTCGTCGGTACACGAAGGGACTCGTTCGCCCATGTACACAGCGTCGTCGTACACAGCATCGACCTCCGTGTCCGCCCCGCCCCGGCAGCCGCGGCCACCCGCGGTCGGCGGCGGACCGTATCTCGATCCCTCCCACGCCGGCCGGGGCAGGCGCTGGTCGGGGGCGGCCGGCGGGCCGCTCGGCGGCAGGCTGGACCTGTCGGGCGCGCAGGGCGCGCAGTTGAGGATGGCCATCGCCTCGGTGCACCGGATCTGCCCGGAGTTCAACCCGGTTCAGGTGCTGCGGCGCAGCGGGCGCTCGGTGCTGCTGGTCGGGACGACCGGACGGACGACCGCGGTGGCCAAGTGTCTGCTGGACCAGTCGCCCGCGTGGGCGGAGAGCTTCCGGCACGAGATAGCCGCATATCGCTCTTTCGTGCGTCACCGCCCGCCGGTGCGGGTGCCCCGGCTGATCGCCGCCGATCCCGACAACTGCACGCTGGTCGTCGAGCGGATGGCCGGACGCGCGGCGGCCCTGTCGCGCCACCCGGCCGAGGCTCCTCCGCGCGCCGACGTACGGGCGGTGCTGGGCGCGGTGGCGCGGCTGAACACCTGGCGTCCGCCGGGCGACATGTTCGGTCCGGGTCTCGACTACGCGCGCCGGATCACCCGCTACCACGAGCTGGGGCTGTTCACCGACCGGGATCTGGGGGATCTGCAGAAGCTGCTGCACGGTCTCGGGCGGCCGGGCATGCGGCAGTTCTGCCACGGTGACGCGCTGCTCTCCAACATGCTGCTCTCCCCCGCCGGCCCGGTGCTCGTCGACTGGGAGCACGCCGGCTGGTATCTGCCGGGGTACGACCTGGCGACGCTGTGGATGGTGCTCGGCAACAACCCGCTGGCGCGCCAGCAGATCAGCAAGCTCGCGCAGGCCACGGGTACGGCGGACCGTGACGCCTTCCTGGTGAATCTGATGCTCGTGCTGACGGGGGAGATCCGTAAGTACGAGACGGCGGTGCAGCGCACCATGCGTGAGGCGCCCGCCGTCGGGGCGGGCCAGGCTCCGCAGGGCGCGGCGCCGACGGGCGAGGAGCAGCGGCTGCTGCTGCGGCGGCTGCACGACGACTGTGCCATGGCCCGCAGGGCCGTGCGTGCCGCGGTCGGGACGCGTTGAGGACCCGCCGCCCGGGCGGGCCACGGGTGTTCCCCGATCGCCGGACGGGCTCGACAGGCCCGTCCGGCGATCGGGGCGGTTACCGCACTACGGCGTGGCGAACTCCACGGTGTCCACGTCGAACGCGTTGTTCTGCGGTGACGTGAAGACGAGATAGAGCTTGTGCGTGCCGTCGTGGGCCTTCACCGGGACCGGGTCGGTGGGCCGGTAGACGTCCCAGTCCCCGGTGTTGGGGATCGGGGTGGTGGCGAGCAGTTCACCGTCCGGTGCGCCGGCCCGTAGTTCGATCGCGCCGACTCCGTACGGTGAGGAGATCTGGTAGCTCACCGAGTCGACGCCTTCCACGCTCATCGGTTCGAAGGCCACCCAGTCGCCGTCGCTGATGTCGCCGATGCGCTTGCCGTTCGCGGCGCCGGCCTGGTCGACGATCCTCGTGCCCGACTGGTCGTCGTGGTACTCGGCCTGCTTGAGCTTCGGCTGCAGGACGGACCGCCCGTAGCCGGTGAGCGCGGGTGCCCCCGCGCCGCCGCCGTCGGTGTACTTGGCGTTGAGTACGTAGGTCAGGTCCGCGCCCTCGGGGTGGCCGCCGAGGTCGCCGGTGTCGACCGTGCCCTCACAGCCGGGGATGTCGTTGGTCGGGTGCTCGTGCTCGTCGTGCCCGAGCGCCGGGTTGATGGTCACCTTGGAGCAGTCGACGGGGCCGTCCTCGGGGTCGGTGACGGTGATCCTGTACGGGATCTTGTCGCCGAACTCGATGAGTTTGCCGTTGACGGGGATGTCGATGGTCACCTTCGGCGCCGTGTTGCCCGCGGTGATGGGCACGTTGGCGAAGCCGGACTTGCCGCTGGAGTCGGTGACCTTCAACTGGGCGCTGAACTCGCCCCCTTCGGTGTAGGTGTGGGTGGCGTTCTCGTCGGTGGAGTCGTAGGTGCCGTCACCGTCGAAGTCCCATTCGAAGGTCAGCGCGTCGCCGTCCGGGTCGGCGCTGCCCTCGCTGGAGAAGTCCACCTTCAGCGGGAGCGGTCCGTTGGTGACGGAGGCGGCGGCCTTGGCGACCGGGCTGCGCCGTCCCTGGGCGTAGTCGACGCGGTAGAGACCGGAGTCGTTGTTGCCCCCGCCGAACTCGCTGCCCCACTCCAGGACGTAGAGCGAGCCGTCGGGCCCGAAGGTCATGTCCATGGGGCTCTTGAAGGCGACCGAGTCCATGAAGTCGTTGATCTTGAGGAGCTTCTCGTCCTTGTCGAAGCGGACTTCCTTGATGTAGTTGCGTGACCATTCGTAGAGGAAGCTCGCGCCGTCGAAGTACTCGGGGAACTTCGTCTCGGACGGGTTGTCGGCGTCGTAGCGGTAGACGGGTCCGGACATCGGGGCCGAGCCGCCCTGGCCCATCTCCGGGAACTTCTCGGACTCGCCGTAGCCGTACCAGAGTTCGGGCTGCTGGATCGGCGGGAGTTTCGTCAGTCCGGTGTTGTTCGGCGAGGGGTTGACCGGGTTGGCGCAGTCGAACTTCGCGCCGATCTCGCCGGTGTCGGGGTTGTACGGCGCGTACGCCTGGTTGTCGCCGTGGCAGAACGGCCAGCCGAAGTTCGCCGGCTTCTTGATGACGTTGTACTCGACCAGGCCCTCGGGGCCCCGGTCGGTGGTGGGCAGTCCGCGGTCGGGGCCGTAGTCGGCGAGGTGGACGTAGCCGGTCTCCTGGTCGACGGTGAAGCGGAACGGGTTGCGGAAGCCCATCGCGTAGATCTCGGGCCTGGTCTTGGCCTTGCCCTTGGCGAAGAGGTTGCCCTTGGGGATGGTGTAGCCGCCGCTCTTCGTCGGCTTGATGCGCAGGAGCTTGCCGCGCAGGTCGTTGGTGTTGCCGGCGGTGCGGGCGGCGTCGAGCATCTCCTTGCCCTCGCGCCAGTCGATCGGCGCGTATCCCTGCCAGTCGGGGTCGAGGTTGGGCGCCACGTCGTCACCGACGCCGAGGTACAGGGTGCCGTCGGGGCCGAACTCGACCGCTCCGCCGGTGTGTCCGGGCTCGGTGAAGGTGCGGGAGCGGTAGGCCGGGACGTCGAGGAGCTTCTTCTCGCTCTTCAGGTCGAGGGTGTTGCCCTTGAGGGTGAAGCGGGAGAGCCGGTTGATGTCCTTGGTCTCGGCGGCCGGCGCGTAGTAGAGGTAGACCCAGTTGTTCTTCGCGAAGTCCGGGTCCAGTTCCATGCCGACGAGGCCGTCCTCGCCGCCGGTGTAGACGTCGAGCTTGCCCGCGGTGACGGTGGAGTGCGACGCGGGGTCGAAGATCTTCAGTTCTCCGTTGCGCTGGGCGTAGATCGCGCGGCCGTCGTCGGCGACGTCCAGTTCCATCGGGTCGGCGGTGTTGTCGTCGAGGGTCACCTTCTCGTACGCGCCCCAGTCGGTGCCACCGCAGTCTCCCGCCTTCTCACCGGCCGCCCACTGGAGGCCGCCGACGACATGGGCGCGGAACGCCTCTTCGTCGTACGCGGGGGTGTCGTGGCCCATGGCGGTGGCCCAGACCTTGCCGCCCTCGGTGTTGCGGCACCAGGAGATGGGGTGGTCGGCGCCCATGGCGTCGGGGCCGGGGTTGTACGTCGCCTCGTCGGCGGTGACCAGGACGTGGACGTCACCGCGCGGGTTCTCGTCGAAGTTGTACCACTCCTCGGGGCGTTCCCAGCGCTCGGGAAGTCCCTTGGTGGAGGGGTGGACCTGGTCGGCGACCTTGGCGGTGCCCTGGAGCACGCCCGGCGAGTGGGTGGGCATGTGGGCGCCGCCGTTGATGGTCTCGTCCCACCACGGGAACGCCTCCTCGACACCCATGTCGAGGGTGTTGTGGATGGCGACGACGCCCTTGCCGCTCTGCACGAACGTCTTCATGGCCTGGCGCTGGTCCTCGGTGTCCCAGACCATGCCGGAGTTCTGGAGCATGACGATCGCGTCGTACTGGGCGAGGTTGTCGTCGCTGAAGACGGTGGGGTCGTCGCTCTGGACGATCTCGAAGCCGTTGTCGGCGGCCTCCTCCTCGAACATCTTGATGCCGTTCGGGATGGAGGTGTGGACGTAGCCGACCGCGCGGGTGAAGAGCAGGGCCTTGAAGGCGGCTTCCTTCTCGACGGCCCCGGCGCCGGTGGGCAGAGCGGTCACGGCGAGCAGCAGGGCGCCGGCGACGGCGACGAGCGCTCTTCGGACCGCTCTCCCACGAGCCCTACTGTCATGCGCATGCCATTTCATGTGCCGGTCCTCTCTCGGGGGACGGGATCGGTCGTGTGCCGACGCGGGGACAGCTCTAGATACCGGCGAGGACCCGGCGCAGGAACGCCAGTCCGTCGGTGGCCAGCGCGTCCTGGCTGGGTGCGAGCGGACGCCACACGGAGGCGGCGACCGCGATCGCGTCGTTGTGGGCGGTGAAGGACTCGATGCACAGCGGCCCCCGGTAGCCGGCGTGCGTGAGCGCGGTCAGGAAGCCGGGCCAGTCGAGGTGGTCGGCGCCGGGAGCGCCGCGGTCGTTGGCGCACACCTGGACATGGACGATCCGGCCGCCCGCCTCCCGTACGGCGCCGGGCAGTCCGCGCTCCTCGATGTTCTGGTGGTAGACGTCGAGCGCGATCCCGATGGCCGCCGGGTTGAGGCCGTCCATCGCTTCGAGGCACTGGGCGACGGTGTTGAGCAGACTCGTCTCGTACCGGTTCAGCGGCTCGACGGCGATCGTCACGCCCGCCTCCCCGGCGTGGGTGACGACGGGCGCGATGTGCTCACGCCACTCGGCCCACGCCGCCGCCCGCTCGGGGTCCGTCATCCGCCACGAGCGCCCGACGGCCGTGTAGACGGGACCGGCGACGACGGGCGCCCCGATCGCCTGGGCCGCGTCGACGCAGTGCCGCAGATAGTCCTGGGTGGCGCGCACGGTCGACGGGTCGGTGGCCACGAGATCACGGCCGGGCGGCATGACGGCGACGACGGCCGCCGGGGCGAGACCGGTCGCGTCCAGCAGTTTCGACGCCTCGGCGGGCGCCCAGTCGCCGGCCTGTTCCATCGGCAGTTCCACGCAGTCGAAACCCCAGTCCGCGAGGCGCGGCAGCGTCCCGGCGAGGGCGTCGCCGTCGACCGGTGAGTGCCAGATCCACGGGTTGGCGCCCAGCGCGAACGGGGTCGACGGCTTTGTCGGCAGCGTCACTTGCCGCCCCAGTCCTTCGGGAATCCGGGCATCGACTCGCATCCGCACATCGCGTAGTGCAGCGGCGGCATACCGGGCTTGAGGTAGTCGCCGAGGTTGTCCTGGGTGATGGTGGGCTGCGGGAGCTTCCACTCCTTGGGCACGTCCCGGCCCTTGAGGATGTCCAGCGCGGCGATGACGGGCGTACGCCACTGGAACGTCGGGTACGCGGGGGCGATCGCCGTCAGGTCCTTGTCCTGCCAGGCCTGGAGGAAGTCCTGCTGGTCCTCGCCGGTGATCGGCGGTACGTCCTTCCCGGCGTCCTCGAACGCCTCGACGGCGGCCACGGCCGTGGCGCCCGAGTCCATCCACACGCCGTCGATGTCGCCGTGCCGGGTGAGCGCGTCGGTGACTACCGACTTCGTCTTGGCGGGGTCCCCATCGGTGAACTTCACGTCCACGACGTCGAGTTCACTCTTGTCGAAGGCGACCTTCGCGGCCGACCAGCGGGTCTCCAGGACGTCCACGCCGGGCGAGATGCGCAGCGCGAGGATCTTGCCTTTCGGTTTCACCTTCTCGACGAGGAAGTCGGCCGCGACCGCGCCGTAGGCGTAGCCGCCGATCGGGTTGACGAAGGTGACGGCGCAGTCGGTCTCGACGCCCCGGTCGAAGACGATGACGGGCACCTTGCCGCAGGCCTGTTTCACGGCGGGGGTGAGGGTGGCCGTCGTGTTCGGCGAGACGATCAGCGCGTCGCAGTCGCCTCCGGCCAGTTCCTGGATGTCGGAGATCTGTTTGTCGTCCTTGCCCTGGGCGTCCAGAACGGTGAACTTGGTGATCTCCTCGTGCAGTTTCACCTCGGCCCGCATGTTCTTCAGACCCACCTGGCGCCACGGGTTGAAGACGCCCGCGTTGGAGAAGCACAGCTCGATACCGCTGGGGTCGGCCATCTTGTACTGGGAGGTGTCGACCATCTCGGGGTTGAGCATCTGCTCCCAGGGCTTGCCCTCCGGCCCCACGGGCTTCTCGTCGGCGAGGGCCAGCTGGCGCTCGTACTCGGCCTGTTCGAAGAAGGCGGACTGCTTCCCGGTGCCGGCGTCGGCCGTGCTTCCGCTGCGCGAGGCGGCCGGGGGCGACTCGGGTGGCGCGTCGCTCGTGCAGGAGGTGATCAGTACGGCGCCGAGCAGCGCGGCGCCCGCGGCGAGGGCGCGTCGGCGGAGGGGCCGGATGACGGTCATGAGGGTGTTCCTCCCGAGGGGTGCGTACCGGTGGGGTGCGTACGGTCCGGTGGGGTGGGGCCCGGTGGCGCGCCGCCGGGTGGCGTACGACGGCGGCGCAGCCGGGACCAGTCGGCGGCTCCGAGGCCGACCGCGGCGATGACGATGACGCCTTGGACGGTGGACTCCAGGGCTCCGGAGACACCTTGGAGGTTGAGCAGGGTGAACAGCGCCTGGAGCGAGAAGGCGCCGGCCATGGCGGCCACCACCGAGCCCCGTCCGCCGCCGAGGACCACACCGCCGAGGACGACCGCGGTGATGGCCTCGAACTCGTAGCCCCGGCCCGCCTGCGCGGAGACCCCGGAGAAGCCGCCGACGAGGACGGCGGCGAGCGCCGCCGCGGCGCCGGAGAGGATGAAGGCGACGGTCCGCACGCGGATCACCCGTACGCCGGAGAGCGCGGCGGCGCGGTCGCTGTCGCCGGTCGCGACGAGTGTGCGTCCGAAGTCGGAGCGGGTGACGAGTACGGCGACGGTGCCGGCGACCAGACACGCGACGACCGCCCACGGCAGCCAGCCGAAGGCGGTGCCACGGCCCAACTGGCGGAAGGCGGTGGGCAGTACGCCCTGCGGCGAGCCGCCGGTCCAGAAGAAGACGGCGCCTTCGAGGATGAGCATCATGCCGAGGGTGGTGATGAACGACGGCACCCGCAGGACGGTGGTGATCAGTCCGCTGACCAGTCCGGCCAGTGCGCCCGCGACGAGCAGGACGGCGGTGACGACCAGCCAGTGGGCGCCGGGGAAGGAGCCGTACAGCTCGGCCGCTACGACCACGCCCGCGGTGACGATCGCGCCGACGGAGAGGTCGAATTCGCCGCTGACGATGACCAGATACTGCCCGGCGGCCAGGATCACCAGGGGCGCGGCGCGTTTGACGAAGGAGAGGAAGCTGTCGGGTTCGTAGAAGCCGGGATCGGTGATCAGGAGCGCGAGGAGCAGTACGGCGAGGAGCACGTAGACGGGGACGCCGGTGCCGAGCGCGCGCAGGAGGCGCCTCCCGGGGGCGGCCGTGGCGGCGGTGCGGGACCCGGTCGCTGATCCGGTCTTGGTCGGGGCGCTCACGCGGTCCGCCCTTCCGTCAGGGCCTTCGGTGCCTTCGGGGTCCGGCGGGGCCGGGCGTAGATGGCGACGGCGGCGATGATGACGACGCCGCGTACGACGTTCTTGAAGAACGGGTCGACCGACAGCTGGTTGAACACGCTGTCCAGGACGGCGAGGACGAACACGCCGCCGAGGGTGCCCGCCACTCCCCCGCGGCCGCCGGCGAGCGCCGTGCCGCCGAGGACCACGGCGGCGATCGACTCCAGGTCGTAGCGCGCCTCGGTGCCCGCCCAGGGTGCGCCCGCGCCCAGCCGTGCCGCGAGGAAGAGCGCGGCGGCGCCGACGCACAGCGAGCACAGGACGTGCGCGAGGACGACGGTGCGCCCGGTCCGTACGCCGGAGAGCCGGGCGGCGTGTTCGTCGCCGCCGGTGGCGTACATGTGGTGGCCGAGGCGGGTACGGCGGGTGATCAGCCACATCAGGGCGGCGACGGCGATGAGCAGGAACACCGAGACGGGGACCGGGCCGACGCGGTCGTAGCCGAGCCGCTGGAAGGAGACGGGCACCTCGCCGGCGGGGCCCGTGTAGTTGTCCTCGATCCAGCCGCGCAGGACGAAGGCCATGCCGAGGGTCGCGATGAAGGCGTTGACCTTGAGTCCGGTGACGATCAGTCCGTTGAGGAGTCCGACGGCGACGGAGAGCGCGAGGACGGCGAGTACGGCGGTGAGGACGCCGCCGCTCGCCATGGTCTCGGCGGCGACGAGTGTGCCGAGACTGATGAGGTAGGCGACGGAGAGGTCGAGGGAGCCGGTGAGGATGACGGCGGACTGGCCGACAGCGACCAGGCCGAGCGCGACGCAGTTCTGGAGGATCGCGACGGCGTTGGTGGTGGTGAGGAAGTTCCCGCCCTGGGCGGTGACGACGATCCAGCCGAGGAGGGTCACGGCGAGCGCGGCGAGCCAGACACCGGCGACGGGGTCGAGGGACTTCCAGG
>NZ_JAAPBF010000115.1 GCF_022695985.1 Streptomyces sp. NP-1717
TCAGCGGCTGCTCGACGCGGGGATGCCGTTCCACGCGCACGAGGTGTTCGAGGACGCGTGGAAGTCGGGCCCCGCCGAGGAGGAGGCGCTGTGGCGGGGTATGGCGCAGCTCGCGGTGGGGCTGACGCATGCCGCCCGGGGCAATCCGACCGGCGGCGTGCGGCTGCTGCTGCGGGGCGCCGAGCGGATTGCGGGGTACGAGGCGCCGTACGGGATCGATGTCCCGGGGCTGACCTCGTGGGCCCACCGCCTGGCTGACCGGGTCGAGGACACCACCGTGGACGCCGCCGCCGAGGCGCCGCGTCTGACGCGGCCGGCGGGCGGTGGGTGAACTCCCGTACAGGGGGCCCGGACACACCCGCGTCCGGTCGGGTCAGGCCGGGTCAGGACTCGACCAGGACGACCTCCAGCGTGCGGGGACCGTGCACACCCTCGACCCGGTCGAGCTCGATGTCGCTGGTGGCCGAAGGGCCGGAGATCCAGGTCAGCGGGCGGGTCGGGTCGAGCCTGGGCATCGCCTGCGGTACGGAGGCGACGACCTGCTCCGGCGCCCGGACCACGCAGATGTGATGGTCCGGTACGAGTGAGATACGGCGCCGGCCCTGGTCGGGGCCGCCGTCCAGGACGATCGTGCCGGTCTCCGCGATGGCCACGGCGCAGCCGGTGACGACGCTGTCGACCTCGTCCAACTCCTGGGCGGTGGACGCCTCCCGGTCGTGGATCCGGGTCGGGTCGGCGGCGGCGAGCCACGACGGCGGGAGGCCCGGCGGCACCAGGACCGTACGGGAGCCGTGCTCGGCCAGCAGGCGCCCCAGCAGCTCCGTGAGCCCGGCGGAGTCGGTGCGGTGGACGACGGCGCGGTAGTCGGCGAGGTTCTCGGCCAGCAGGTCGACCATGGCGGAGTCGGGGGTGTGCGTGTCGAGGTAGTCGCGCGTGACCTCGGGGACCTCGGGCGCGTCGGCGACGGCGGCGCGGATCCGGGCCAGGACGCGCTCGCGCGAGCCGTTTCCCGCAGTGGCGGACGGGTCGGTGGTCATCACGGCTTCTTCCCGTCCGTCTTCGGCTTGCGGTTCTTCTTCCACCAGTCCCGGAACGGCTCCGCGGGGATCTCCGGCAGCTCTCTGCTCCGTGTCCACGCGCCCGCGCCGGGCAGCTTCGACGGGTGCAGCCTGCGGGTCCTGGACGCTGCCCGCTCCCCCGCGCCCAGTACGCCGGGATGGTCGAGCACCCAGCCCGCCGCCTTCATCGCGGCCTTCTCGACCCGGTGGCCCTTGCCGCCCTGGTCGGCGACCCGCTCGCGGAGATGGACCAGTACCTCGGGGATGTCGATGGCGACCGGGCACACCTCGTAGCAGGCGCCGCAGAGCGACGAGGCGTACGGCAGCGAGGCGTCGATCTCGCTCCGCGTGCCCCGGAGTTGGGGGCTGAGGATCGCGCCGATCGGTCCCGGGTAGACGGAGCCGTACGCGTGCCCGCCGGCCCGCTCGTAGACCGGGCAGACGTTGAGACACGCCGAGCAGCGGATGCAGCGCAGTGCCTGGCGGCCGACCTCGTCGGCGAGGGTGTCGGTGCGGCCGTTGTCGAGGAGGACGAGGTGGAAGGTGCGCGGTCCGTCGCCGTCGGCGGTGCCCGTCCAGGTCGAGGTGTACGGGTTCATCCGCTCGGCCGTCGACGAGCGGGGCAGCGTCTGGAGGAACACCTCCAGATCGCGCCAGGTGGGCACCACTTTCTCGATGCCGACCACGGAGATGAGTGTCTCCGGCAGGGTCAGGCACATCCGGCCGTTGCCCTCGGACTCGAAGACGACGAGCGTGCCGGTCTCGGCGACCATGAAGTTGGCGCCGGAGATGCCGACCTTCGCGCGCAGGAACTTCTCGCGGAGGTGGAGCCGTGCGGCCTCGGCGAGATCCGCCGGGGTGTCGGAGAGCCCATGGGGTGCGGCGCGCCCCCAACTGGCCATCTTCTCGCGGAAGATGTCGCGGATCTCGCCGCGGTTGCGGTGGATGGCGGGGACGAGGATGTGGGAGGGCCGGTCGTCGCCGAGCTGGACGATCAGTTCGGCGAGGTCGGTCTCGTACGCCGCGATGCCTTCGGCCTCCAGGGCCTCGTTGAGCCCGATCTCCTGCGTGGCCATCGACTTGACCTTGACGACCTCGCTCTCGCCGGTGGCCTTCACCAGGTCGGCGACGATCCGGTTGGCCTCGTCGGCGTCGGCCGCCCAGTGGACGGTGCCGCCGGCGGCGGTGACCTTGGCCTCCAACTGGACCAGGTAGCGGTCGAGATGACGGAGCGTGTGGTCCTTGATCTGCTTCCCGGCCTCGCGCAGCTCGGCCCAGTCGGCGAGTTCGGCCACCGCCTTGGCGCGCTTGTCGCGGATGGTGTGGGTGGCGTGGCGCAGATTGCCGCGCAGGGTCTTGTTGTGCACGGCCTCCTTGGCCGCCCGCGGGAACGACGGCATACCCATGAACGTCCCGCTCATACGAGGGGCTCCTCTCGGGTGCTCGCCAGGATGTCGGCGAGATGCAGGGCGCGCAGCGGAGCTTCTTCCCGGCGCAGGACGCCCCCGATGTGCATGAGGCAGGAGTTGTCGGCGCCGCACAGGACGTCGGCGCCGGTGGAGACGGCGTTGCTGACCTTGTCCTGGCCCATGGCGGTCGATACATCGGAGTTCTTGAGGGCGAAGGTGCCGCCGAATCCGCAGCATTCGTCGGCGCCGGGCAGCTCGCGCAGCTCCAGTCCGTCGACGGCCTCCAGGAGGCGGCGGGGTCTGTCGCCGAGCCCGAGCATGCGCAGTCCGTGGCAGGACGGGTGGTAGGTGACCGTGTGCGGGAAGTAGGCGCCGACGTCGGTCACCCCGAGCACGTCGACGAGGAATTCGGTCAGCTCGTAGGTGCGGGAGGCGAGGGAGGCCGCGGAGGCGTCGCCGATCTTCGGGTAGTGCTGCCGGACCATGGCGGCACAGGATCCCGAGGGGGTGACCACGTACTCGTACCCCTCGAAGGCGGCGGTCGTGCGGCGCACGAGCGGCTCGGTCTGCGCGCGGTAGCCGGTGTTGAACTGGGGCTGGCCGCAACAGGTCTGCGCCTCGGGGAAATCGACCTCCACTCCGAGGCGTTCGAGGAGCCGCACGGTCGCGATCCCGGTGGACGGATACACCGCGTCGTTGACGCAGGTGACGAAGAGGGCGACACGCATGGCCGGAGCATATGCGGTGACCTGCGACGAACGTAAGACCCCGTAGTCATCCGATGTATTCACGCGGGCGGCGAGCCTTCCGCGTCATGAGGCAGACTCGGGCCGGTGAGACAGATCTATGTGATCGGCATCGGCGCGGGCGACCCGGACCAGCTGACCCTCCAGGCGGTCAAGGCGCTGAACCGGGTGGACGTGTTCTTCCTCCTCGACAAGGGCGAGGCGAAGGCGGACCTGATCGGGCTGCGGCACGCCATCCTCGCCGAGCACATCGCCGAGGGCCGCGAGTACCGGCTGGTCGAGGCGCGCGACCCGGACCGCGACCGTACGGCGGGCGGCGCCGACTACTCCCCCGCCGTCGGCGACTGGCGCAGCCGCCGGGCCGACATCTACGAGCGGATGATCACCGACGAGCTGGGCGAGGACCAGACCGGGGCGTTCCTGGTGTGGGGCGATCCCGCGCTGTACGACTCCACGCTCGGCATCCTGGACGAGATCCTGGCGCGCTCCACGGTCGGCTTCGAACACGAGGTGATCCCCGGCGTCAGCAGCGTCTCGGCGCTGCTCGCCAAGCACCGCACAGGGCTGAACCGGGTGGCGCGCCCGGTGCAGATCACCACCGGCCGGCGGCTGGCGCAGGCGTGGCCGGAGGGGGTGGACGACGTGGTGGTGATGCTGGACGGGCATCAGTCCTTCCGCCACTACCTGGCGGAGGACCCTGTCATCCACTGGGGCGCGTACGTCGGGACGGCGGACGAGATCCTGGTGTCGGGGCGGCTGTCCGAGGTCGCGGACCGGATCGTGGAGCTGCGGGCGGAGGCCCGCGCCCGCAAGGGCTGGATCATGGACACGTATCTGCTGCGGCGGGACACGCCCCGGGACTGAGCCCCAGCCGGGCCAGCGCGCCTCGTACGTCGGGCACTTCAGGGACGCCGTCGGGCGCGGGCGGCCGTTCGACCATGACCACGGGCAGGCCGAGTTCGCGGGCGGCGGTGAGTTTGGCGGCGGTGGCGGACCCGCCGCTGTCCTTGGTGACGACGACGTCGACGCGGTGTTCCAGCAGGAGCGCTCTCTCGCCCGCGAGGGTGTAGGGGCCCCGGTCGAGCAGGATGTGTGTGCTGCGGGGCAGGGGCGGCCCGGGCGGCTCCACCGTGCGTACGACGAAGTGCAGCCCGTCCAGTTCGGGACCCGCGAACGCGGCGAGACCCTGACGGCCGGTGGTGAGGAGGACTCGGCGCACACCGAGGGCGGGGAGTCGCGCGGCGGCGTCCGCGAGGGAGCGGACGGGGTGACGGCGGTCGCGCGGGTCGGCCGGCCAGCCGGGCCTGCGCAGCGCGAACAGTTCGGTGCCGGAGTCGGCCGCCGCCAGGGCGGCATGGGCGCTGATGGTGGCGGCGAAGGGGTGCGTGGCGTCCACGAGTACGTCGACACGGTGCCCGCGGAGCCACGCGGCGAGCGCGCCGGGCCCGCCGAAGCCGCCGACGCGGACATCACCGGCGAGGGTGCCCGGGTCGGTGACGCGCCCGGCGAGGGAGGTGGTGACGTGTACGCGCGGGGCGACGGCCAGCGCGTCGGCGAGGCGACGTGCTTCGGTGGTGCCGCCGAGGATGAGCACGCGCAGGTCGCGCGGGGCGTCGGGCATAGGGCCGAGGTTACGGGGGCGGTACGGGGACAAGCAGGCGGGCCCCGGCGCGTACGGCAGCCCAGTCGGTGTCGCACGTGCGGCCCAGGGCGCGGCTGAGCCAGGTCGCCCGGTCCCGCTGCTCACGGCGGAGGTGGGGGAGGTCGATCGCGACTCCGGGTGGGGGTCCGGTGGTCTCCAGGGTGGTGACGCGGTCCTCCATGGCGGCGAAGAGGTCGCGGTCGAAGGCGGTCACGGCGTCGATGAAGGCGGATGTCGGGACGGTGACGCGGCCGTGGTCCTCGTCCTGAGCGTCGGTCCAGGTCACAGTGGTGAGGTCGGCGCCGGATTCCTTTCCCACGGTCCGCCACCAGCGAATGTGGGGCGTGGACCGCAAGTACCCCATGTCGAGGCTGTGTTGGCCGTACCAGGTGGCCGCCGCCTCGGTCTCCGGAGAGACGCCGGACCGCCAGGCGGAGTGGTCACCGGCGACGAACGCGACCAGGTCTTGCGGCACCGGATCCAGTGCATCGGGGAGCCCGTCGAGCACGTCTTCCCAGAGGCGGACCACGTAGTAGTCGACGTACGTGCCGTCGCCGTAACGGCACAAGTCGTGGCCGTCGGCCTCGATGTCGTACCAGCCATCGGTCAGGCTGAACCAGTTCAGTGAGGGTGTCTCGCCACCCCACGGCCGGATGTCCTTCACGGGTGTCAGCCCGAACCGGAATTGGATCACTCCCGGAGTCTCCCAGATCAGACTGTTTCCTCAACGGGCCGTCATAGGGTGGACCTTGGGGAACGGCGACGGATCGGGGAGCCGTTATTGATCGGGAGGACCAGGGACCATCAGGGAACGCATCGCCGCCGTGTTCGGGGTTACGCAAGGAAGCGGGTATCTACTCTCCACACGCGTTGTCCTTACCGCGCGGCATCTCTTGGACGTGGGCACCGAGACGACGGTGGTGGTGCCGGACGGGCGTGGACGTATCCGCTGCCGGACCTTGTGGTCCGGCAGGAGGTCCGGGGACGACGTGGCATTGCTGCTCGCGGAAGAAGACCTGGTGACACCCGATGCCGCAGAGGCGTTTCAAACCAGCCTGTTCGCCCGTATAGACGGTCTTGCTCCGCTGCTGAACTGCTACGCCCTCGGTTTTCCCCAAGTATCGCGGTACGACGGCCAGAAGCTGGACACCGAGCAGTTCGTCGGCACGATCAAGCCGGGTTCGAGCAGGATGCGGGACGAGTACGTCGTGGAGGGGGGCGGCACCCCTCCGGCCGCACGCGAAGACGGGGAGTCGCCGTGGGCCGGGATGTCCGGCGCACCACTCTTCTCCGGCAGACACCTCATCGGCGTGGTCACCAAAGACCTCTCGGGCTGGCAGCACAGTCGTCTCACTGCCTTGCCCCTGGAAAGACTGCCTGAACTGCCCGATTTCGTCGGCATCTGTAGCGCCTATCTCGGCAACCCCTTGCGCTTGGCTACGCTGCGCCAAACCCCAGACCACTCGGCCTCGTTCGAGGATCGGTACCGCGCCTATGTCACGGACACATTCGGCGAACTGAGTATCTTCGGCCTGGACTTCAGCCGGTCCGAACATGCCCAGTGGCCCCTCGACTCCGCCTATCTCAGTCTCGAACTCGTCCACGGAGAGGGCGGGGAAGGCGCGCCCCCCGAGCGGGGTAGGGTCGAGTCGGCCCTGCGCGACCGGCAGCGTGTGCTGCTGCGCGGCGCGGCCGGATCCGGCAAGACCACACTCGTGCAGTGGCTGGCGGTGAACGCCGCGCGGGATTCGTTCCCCGGCCAACTCACCCACCTCGGTGGACGGATCCCCGTCGTCCTGCCGCTGCGCACGCTGGTGCGCGGTGCGGCACTGCCCGCGCCGGAAGACTTCCTCAGCGCGGCAGGGCATCCGCTGAGTCCGCCCGCCGGATGGATGGAGTCGGTGCTCACGGAGGGACGCGGGCTCCTTCTCGTGGACGGCGTGGACGAGATGCCGGAGGCTGACCGGGCACGAACGAAAGAGTGGCTCGTCAAGCTGCTCGCCGCCTATCAGCACACAGCCGTCGTGGTGACCACCAGGCCGACGGCAGTCGATGACAAGTGGCTGAGCCGCAAGGAGTTCACCGAGTTCCAGTTGCTGCCGATGAACCGGCGGGACGTCACAGCGTTCGTACGCCGTTGGCACACCACAGCGCGCTCGATCACCCGGCGCGACTCCGAACGAAGTGAACTCGACGCGTACGAGCAGCAGCTACTGTCCACGCTGCCCAGGAAGCAGGACTTGGCCCGGCTCGCCACCAACCCCCTCATGTGCGCGATGATCTGCGCCCTGCACCGCGACCGGCGCGGGTTCCTGCCGGACAACAGGATGAAGCTGTACGGCGCGGCCCTGACGATGCTCCTGGTGCGGCGCGACCACGAACGGGCGATCGGAGCGCCGGAAGGTCTGACAGTTGCCGAGGAAGAGCAGCAGAAAATCCTTCAGGAGATCGCCTACTGGATGATCCGCAACGAGATCGCGGAGGCGGAACAGGATGACGTGATTGGGCTGATCGCCCGGCTTCTGCCGGCCATGCCGCAGGTGGCGACGCCCGAGGACGCTCCACAGGTCTTCCGGTTCCTGCTGCACCGAAGCGGGCTCCTGCGCGCCCCGACGGCGCGCACGGTGGACTTCATTCATCGGACGTTTCTGGACTACCTGGGGGCGCGTGCGGCCGTCGAGGCACAGGACATCAACATGATCGCCTCACATGCCCATGAGGCGCAGTGGGAAGACATCGTCCGGATGGCCGTCGGTCATGCTCGGGACAGTGAACGGGCCGCTTTGCTCACCAAGCTCATGGCGTTGGGGGACGCCGTCTCCGAGACCTCGCACAACATCATGGCCCGGATTCATCTGCTGGCCGCCGCGAGTCTGGAGCACGCGACAAGTCTCGATCCAGAGGTCCGTACCGAGGTCGAGCGACGGGCCGCCGCGTTGATCCCGCCCAAGAACGAGGAAGAAGCGAACCGGCTTGCCGATGCCGGCCCGCTCGTGCTGGATCTGCTGCCCGGACCCGAGGGTCTGTCGGACGTGGAGGCGGCGGCAGTCGTCAGAACCGCGCAACTGATCGGCGGAGAGCACGCATTGCAGGTACTGCGCGAGTACGCGACCCATCCGGCGCACGGCGTTCGGGTCGAACTCGTCTACTCCTGGGCGTCGTTCGCCACGAAGACCTTCGCCGAACTCGTTCTCGCCCATATCGTCACCACCGGTCTGACGATCGCGGTGCACTCGGCGGAGCAGCTCGCGGCCTTGCATCTGGTGGGATCGGCGCCCGATGTGACGTTCAACGGCGATCTGAGCCCGGAGGGAATGGCGGCTGCCGTCCGAGCGGTGGGCGCCGAAAAGGTCTCCGTCTTCGACAACAACCGGATCAAGAGTCTCAAGGCGTTCGCCGGGAGCGGCACTCAGCTGACCGATCTGACGCTGGTGTCGTGCCATCGCATCAACGACTACAGCGGCGTCGGGGACCTCGGTCTGGAGAAGCTGAGCCTGCACGGGGTGCCGGCGTCGCGGGAGCTGTCCGGATTCGGCGCCGCCACGAACCTCCGCTCGCTCACGCTCAGCGTCCTCGGGGGCCCGGCGGAGCCGGGCCCGCTGCCGTTGCCCGCCGGCCTGCCCGTCTTCCCGTCCGTGACCAGGCTCCAACTCGTCGTGCGGATCGACGGGGACACCGACGCCGGTCGGCTTCGGGCGCTCTTCCCCAACCTGCGGCAACTGGTCCTGCATCTGGAGTCCGATGAGCTCGTCACCGTGGACCTCTCGGCGCTGAACTGGGTTCCCCAGGTGAGGGTCTCGGTCACCGGTGACGCCGTACGCGTCATCGGCGACGAATCGATGTCCGTCCGCCGTCACACACCCGCGAAGGACCCTTCATGACCCCCGACAACCTCCCCCGCGTCGACCTCACCCAAGCCGTCCAGACCGTCCGTGACCAGCTCATGGCCGCCGCGGCGACCGGTGCCGGTCAGGATCTCCGGTTCGATGTGGGCGAGATTCAGATGGAGTTCGCCGTCGAGCTGCGGCACGACACCCGCGTCAAGGGTGGCGTGAAGGCCTGGGTGGTCTCCGCCGACACCGACGCGGGCCGTGGCACCGCCCACACCCACAAGGTCGCGTTCACGCTCAAGCCCAAGAACGCCCGCACCGGCGGAGACTGGGAGATCGGCAACGACGGCCCCGAGGCGGACGTCTCTGCCTTCGCCTAAGCGCCCCACCCCGCCTGCTCCCCGCCGACCCGCTCGGCCACGATCCTCTTCCCGTAGCCCGACGCGTGGTACGCCGCCACCGGGTCGGCGTCCGCGCCCAGTTCGGCGCGGACCTCGGCCACCAGCGGGCGTACGTCCGTGTTGTAGGCGTCCATCAGCACGGCGTTCGCCGCGAGGACGTCACCGTCCCGCTGGGCGGCGGCCAGGGCCTCCGCGTCCACCAACAGCGCCTTGGCCGTGGCCTCCTGAACGTTCATCACCGAGCGGATGACGGCGGGGACCTTCTCCTCGATGTTGTGGCACTGGTCGAGCATGAAGGCGATGTCCGGGGTGAAGCCGCCGCCCCGGATCACCTCGTACATGATCCGGAAGAGCTGGAACGGGTCGGCGGCGCCGGCCATCAGGTCGTCGTCGGCGTAGAAGCGGGAGTTGAAGTCGAACCCGCCGAGCTTCCCCTCCCGCAGCAGGATCGCGACGATGAACTCGATGTTCGTGCCGGGGGCGTGGTGCCCGGTGTCCACGACCACCTGGGCCTTCTCGCCGAGGCGCAGACAGTGCGCGTAGGCCGTCCCCCAGTCGGGGACGTCGGTGGCGTAGAAGGCGGGCTCGAAGAGCTTGTACTCCAGCAGCATCCGCTGGTCGTCGCCGAGCCGTTCGTAGACCGCGGCCAGCGCCTCGGAGAGACGGTCCTGGCGGGCCCGGATGTCGTCCTGGCCCGGGTAGTTGGTGCCGTCGGAGAACCAGAGCTTGAGGTCCCGTGACCCCGTCGCGTCCATGATGTCGACGCACTCCATGAGATGCCCGAGTGCCTTGCGGCGCACCGCCGCGTCCGGGTGGCAGACGCTGCCGAGCTTGTAGTCGTCGTCCTGGAACACGTTGGCGTTGACGGTGCCGAGCCGCACACCGCGTTCGCGGGCGTACGCGGCCAGTGCGCCGTAGTCGTCGACCTTGTCCCAGGGGATGTGGAGCGCGACGGTGGGCGCGACGCCGGTGTGGGCGTGGACGCGGGCCGCGTCGTCCAGCTTCTCCTCGGGGGTACGGGGGACGCCGGGCCGGGCGAAGACCTTGAACCGGGTACCGCTGTTGCCGTACGCCCAGGACGGCGTCTCGACGGCCTGGGTCGCGAGGGCCGCCCGCACGGCGGAGATGTCGGATCGGCTCGTCATCTCTCAACGCTCCATTCGGCAGACCATGAATCGATTCATCAAGGGCGATGATGAGCTGGGCCGACCAGCCTGTCAAGAGCCCGACCCGCCCACCGGGGAGGCACCGCCCCTTCACACGGAAAAGGCGAGGGTTTCCGGTGCACGCCCATTGACGCGAACCGCTCCGCCCGTCTAGCTTCCGGAAAAGTTGAATCCTTTCATGAGTGAGTCGCGCACACCACCGAACACCCAGCCCCGCCGAGGAGCCCGCCATGGAAAAGCCCGACAAGGGCCCGGCCCCTGTCCTGGCGCTGAGGGGAGTCTCCAAATCCTTCGGAGCCGTACGGGCCCTGCACGACGTCTCGCTGGATCTGCGGCCCGGTGAGATCCACGCCCTGGCAGGCGAGAACGGTGCGGGCAAGTCCACCCTCATCAAGACCCTCGCCGGAGTCCACCGTCCCGACGAGGGAGACATCCTGCTCGCCGGCGCGCCCGTCGTCTTCCACGGCCCCGCCGACGCCCGGAACGCCGGAATCGCCGTCATCTACCAGGAGCCGACGCTCTTCCCCGATCTCTCCATCGCCGAGAACATCTTCATGGGCCGCCAGCCCAGGCGCTCCGCCGGGCGCATCGACCGCAAGGCCGTACACCGCGCGACCGCCGGCCTGATGAGCAGACTCGGAGTCGCGCTCGACCCGCGGCGCCCCGCGCGCGGACTGTCCATCGCGGACCAGCAGATCGTCGAGATCGCCAAGGCGCTCTCCTTCGACGCGCGCGTCCTGATCATGGACGAGCCCACGGCCGCGCTCACCGGCGGCGAGACCGCCCGGCTGTTCTCCGTCGTGCGGACGCTGCGGGAGGAGGGCGCGGCGGTGCTGTTCATCTCGCACCGGCTGGAGGAGATCTTCGGCCTCTGCTCGCACGTCACCACCCTGCGCGACGGCCGCCATGTCGCCTCCGAACCGCTCGACGGACTCACCGAGGACGACCTCGTGCGCCGGATGGTCGGCCGGGATCTGGACGACCTGTATCCCAAGCAGACGGGCGAGCCCGGTTCGACTGCGCTGTCCGTGAACCGGCTGACCCGCGAAGGAGTCTTCAGGGACGTCTCGTTCGACGTACGGCGGGGTGAGATCGTCGCCCTGGCGGGGCTGGTGGGCGCGGGGCGCAGCGAGGTCGCGCAGGCCGTCTTCGGTGTGGACCGCGCGGACGCGGGTGAGGTGAGGGTCGACGGCCGTGTGCTGCCCGCCGGTTCACCGACCGCCGCGATGGACGCCGGGCTCGCGCTCGTCCCCGAGGACCGCCGGCTGCGCGGACTGGTCATGGAGATGTCCATCGAGCGGAACATCGGTCTGACCGGGCTGCGCGGTGTGCGCCGCCGGGGGCTGGTCAGCCGGGCACTCGAACACGGGCGCGCCGCCGACTGGGCGGTGAGGCTCCAGCTCAAGTACGGCAAGCTGACCGATCCGGTGTCCGTACTGTCCGGCGGCAATCAGCAGAAGGTCGTCCTCGCGAAGTGGCTGGCGACCGACCCGGCCGTACTCATCGTCGACGAGCCCACGCGGGGCATCGACGTCGGTACGAAGGCCGAGGTCCACCGGCTGCTCTCGTCCCTGGCCGCGGACGGACTCGCCGTCCTGATGGTTTCGTCCGATCTCCCCGAGGTGCTGCGCATGGCCGACCGGATCCTCGTGATGCACGAGGGACGGCTCACCGCCGAGATACCCCGCGAGCGGGCGACGGAGGAGACCGTGATGGCCGCGGCCACCGGTCGTGCGCCGGACGCGTCGGCCACCCCGGGCGGCGCGCCCGCCGGCGCCGGAGGCACGGCGGCAAAGGAGCCGACCTCATGACCACCACTCTCGACAAGCCCACGCCGGAGGCCGGGGCCGAGGAAGGCCGGTCGGCCCGCTCGCTCGTCGACGCCGTCTTCCGCGCCCGGGAGATCGCGATCGGCGGCGCGCTCGTGCTGCTCGTCCTCGGCACCTGGATCGCCAACCCCGGCTTCCTCGACGACCAGGGCATCAAGGACCTGCTGCTCAACTCCTCGATCCTCGTACTGCTCGCCGTCGGTCAGTCCGTCGTCGTGATCACCCGCAACATCGACCTGTCGGTCGGCTCCGTCGTGGGTCTCACCGCCTTCGCGTGCGGCCACTTCGTCTCCGGCACCGACCACAGCGCGACGACGGTCGTCCTGCTGGGCATCGGGCTCGGCACCGTCTGCGGACTGGTCAGCGGCGCGCTCGTCAGCTTCGGCCGGGTGCCCGCGCTCGTGGTGACGCTCGGCATGCTCTACATCATCCAGGGCATCGACCACGCGTGGGCGCACGGTGAGCAGATCAACGCCGTCAACGTGCCCGACGGGGTGCTCGCCCTCGGCTCCGGCAGTGTCCTCGGCATTCCCTATCTGCCGCTGATCTCCGCCGCCGTACTCGCCGCGACCGGCTACTTCCTGCGCACGTACCGCAGTGGGCGTGAGCTGTACGCGATCGGGTCGAGCCCGGACGCCGCGCGGCTGGCGGGGATTCCCGTACGGCGCCGGATCCTGGCCGCGTACGCGTTCTCCGGCGCGATCGCGGGCTTCGCGGGCGCGCTGTGGCTCGCCCGCTTCGGGACCGTCGTCGCGGACGCGGCCAACGGCTGGGAGCTGACCGTCGTCAGCGCCGTCGTCGTCGGCGGCGTCGCCATCACGGGCGGCACGGGCAGCGTCTGGGGCGCGGCGCTCGGCGCGCTGCTGCTCACCACCATCGGCAGCGCGCTGGTCGTCCTCAAGGTCGACTCCTTCTGGCAGCAGGCCATCACCGGCGTACTGCTGCTCGCGGCCATCACCACCGACCGCGTCTTGCAGGTGCGTACCACCAGCGCGCTCAGGAAGAGGAGCCGGCGATGACCGCACTGACGAAGTATCTGCGCTGGGACACGGCGGTCGGCATCCTGCTGATCGCGGTCTTCCTCGCCGGCAGCGGCACCACCGAGGGGTTCGCCAACACGGACAATCTCTCGGCCGCGCTCGGTGACGTCTCGGAGATCGCCCTGATCGCGCTGCCGATGACCCTGCTGGTGGTCGCCGGGCAGGTCGATCTCTCCGTCGCCTCGATGCTGGGGCTGTCCAGCGCGCTCGCCGGCTCGCTCTGGCAGGCGGGCTTCGCGTTCGAACTGATCGTGCCCGTCTGTCTGTTGGCGGGCGCCGTCGGCGGGCTGCTGAACGGCTGGCTCGTCACCCGGGTCGGGCTGCCCTCGCTGGCGGTGACCATCGGCACGCTCACGCTCTACCGCGGGCTGGCGTCCGTCATCCTCGGCGACGAGGCGGTGGCCGACTTCCCGGAGACGTACGCCCGGTACGCGGCGTACACGGAGACGGTGCCCGGCACCTTCGTCCCGTATCCGGTCGCGCTGTTCGCGGTACTCGCCGTCGGTACGGCGATCGCCCTGCACTGCACGGGCTTCGGCCGTTCGCTGTTCGCGATCGGCGCCCAGGAGGACGCCGCGTGGTTCGCGGGCATCCGCGTCAAGCGGCTCAAGCTGGCGCTGTTCGTGGTGTCGGGTCTCGTCGCGTCGTTCGCCGGGATCGTCTACACCCTGCGTTACGGCAGCGCGCGCGCCGACAACGGGCTGGGGCTCGAACTGGTCGTCATCGCCTCGGTGTTGCTCGGCGGCGTCGACTTCGACGGCGGCAAGGGCACGCTCGGCGGCGCCGTCGCCGGAGTGCTGCTGATCGGGCTCCTCACGAATCTGCTGACCCTCAACGACATCTCCAACGAGATCCAGGTGATCGTCACCGGCCTGCTGCTCGTCGCGTCCGTGCTGACACCGCGGATCGTCTCCGTGGTCGCGGAGCGCCGGCACCGGCGCAAGGCGGCCGAGGAATCCGTCCCGGTCTCCGCCGCCGTCTGACTTCCCCCTTTCCGACCCTCCCGAAAGGCACCCACCGTGACACCCACCACGCTGTCGCAGGCCCGCACCCGGCGCCGCGCCGTCGCCGCGTCCGCCGCGCTCTGTGCCCTGACGCTCGCCGTGACCGGCTGCTCCGGCACCACCAAGGACTCCGTGAAGGAGGACGGCCCGGCCAAGGCGGGCGACGCCAAGGCGAATCCGGACGCCCCGCTCAAGAAGGGCCTGAAGATCGCCTTCCTGCCCAAGCAGATCAACAACCCGTACGAGAAGATCGTCGACGACGCGGGGATCGCGGCCGCGGCGGACTTCGGCGCCACCGGCAAGGAGGTCGGCCCGTCCACCGCGAACGCGTCCTCGCAGGTGTCGTACATCAACACGCTCATCCAGCAGAAGCAGGACGCGATCCTGATCGCGGCGAACGACCCCAACGCGGTGTGCGGCCCCCTCAAGCAGGCCATGAAGCAGGACATCAAGGTCGTCGCGTACGACTCCGACACCGCGAAGGACTGCCGTCAGCTCTTCATCAACCAGGCCAGCTCCGAGGAGATCGGCCGCAGCCAGGTCCGCAACATCGCCGAGCAGCTCGGCAACAAGGGCGAGATCGCGATCCTGTCGGCGACGCAGAACGCGACCAACCAGAACACCTGGATCAAGTTCATGAAGGACGAGCTGACGAAGCCCGCCTACAAGGACATGAAGCTGGTCAAGGTCGCCTACGGGGACGACGACGACCAGAAGTCGTTCCAGGAGACGCAGGGCCTGCTCAAGGCGTACCCCAACCTGAAGGGCATCATCTCGCCGACGACGGTCGGCATCGCGGCGGCGGCGCGCTACATCGGTGACTCCTCCTACAAGGGGAAGGTCGTCCTCAACGGCCTCGGCACGCCCAACCAGATGCGCAAGTACATCGAGAACGGCACACTCGAACAGTTCTCGCTGTGGAACCCGAAGGAGCTGGGCTACCTGGGGGCGTACGCGGCGGCGGCTCTGGCGTCCGGGCAGATCACCGGGGCCGAGGGCGAGAAGTTCAAGGCCGGCGACCTGGGTGAGTACACGGTCGGCAAGGACGGCGAGATCATCCTCGGCCCGCCGACGGTCTTCGACGAGAAGAACATCGGCGACTTCGACTTCTGAGGTCCCCGTGCCACGTGTGTGCTTCGTACTGAAGGTCAGGCAGGAGCGGCTGGCCGAGTACCGCGAGCGTCACCGGGCCGTCTGGCCCGAGATGCTCGCGGCGCTCGGCGCCGCCGGCTGGCGCGACTACTCGCTCTTCCTGCGCGACGACGGGCTGCTGGTCGGCTACCTGGAGACCGATGACTTCGCGGCGGCCCGGGAGGCGATGGCGGCGACGGACGTCAACGCCCGCTGGCAGGCGGAGATGGCGCCGTACTTCGAGTCGCTCGACGGCGCGGGACCGGACGACGCCATGGTCCCGCTCACCGAGATCTTCCACCTCGACTGAGGTGATCACCGCACGACAGCCAGGAGAGTGAGGGCAGCGACCATGAACGCACCGACCACGCCTCGCCGTACCCGGATCGGCCTCGTCTCCGGCGGACTCGGCGCGTACTGGCCCCAGTTCCCCGGCCTGCTGCCCCAACTGCGCCGATCGGCGGCGCGGGTGACGGAGCGTCTGGCCGGATTCGACGCCGAGGTCGTGGACGCCGGATTCATCTCCGACGCCGAGGAGGGCGCGGCGGCGGCCGAGAAGCTGCGCGCCGCCGACTGCGATCTGATCGTCGGCTTCCTCACGACCTACATGACGGCCACCATGCTGGTACCCGTCGCCCAGCGCAGCGGCGCGCCGGTGCTGCTCGTCAATCTCCAGCCCACCGAGGCGATGGACCACGCGACGTTCGGCACCGGCGAGTGGCTGGCGTACTGCGGTGCCTGTCCCCTGCCGGAGATGGCGAACGCCTTCGAACGGGTCGGGGTGCCCTTCCGCTCCGTGTCCGGGTATCTGGAGGACGAGCGGGCGTGGGAGCGGATCGGCCGATGGATCGGGGCGGCCGGGGTGCGCGGGGTGCTGCGCAAGGGCCGGCACGGTCTGATGGGTCATCTGTACCCCGGCATGTACGACGTGTCGACGGATCTGACGATGGTGCCGGCGAATCTCGGCGGCCATGTGGAGGTCCTGGAATTCGACGACCTGCGCGTACGCGCCATGAAGGCCGACGACGCGGCGGTGGGGGCGAAGCTGGCCGAGACCCGCGCGGCGTTCGAGATCGCGGACTCCGTGGTCGAGGAGGACCTGGTGTGGGCGGCCAGAGTGTCCGTCGGTCTCGACCGGCTGGTGGACGACTTCGGGCTGGACTCGCTGGCGTACTACCACCGGGGCCTGGAGGGAGAGATCCACGAACGCCTCGGCGCGGGCATGATCCTCGGCTCCTCGCTGCTGACGGCGCGCGGTGTCCCCGCCTGCGGGGAGTACGAGCTGCGCACGTCACTCGCGATGCTGATCACGGACCGGCTGGGCGCGGGCGGCACGTTCACCGAGCTCCAGGCGCTGAACTTCCGGGACGGCGTGGTCGAGATGGGCCACGACGGGCCGGCCAACCCGACAGTCTGCGCGCGCCGCCCGGTGCTGCGCGGTCTCGGTGTCTACCACGGCAAGCGCGGCTGGGGCGTCTCCGTGGAGTGCGACGTACGGCGGGGACCGGTGACACTGGTGGGACTCGGCCAGTCCAGGGACGGTCGCTACAGGCTGGTCGCCGCGGTGGGTAAAGTGGTCGAAGGCCCGCTGCTGGAAATCGGTAACACCACCTCGCGTGTCGACTTCGGCCGCGACCCGGGCGAGTGGACCGACGCGTGGAGTGCGAGCGGAGTGGGGCACCACTGGGCGCTCGCCACCGGCGACATCATTCCGGAGCTGCGCGCGTTGGGCGGTCTGAGCGGTCTGGAGCTGGTGGAGGTCACTGACTGATGGCGCAAGCGGTGGGTATCAAGGACGTCGCCCGGGTGGCGGGCGTCTCGGTCGGCACGGTGTCCAACGTGATCAACCGGCCGGACTCCGTGGCCGAGGAGACACGGGCGAGAGTGCTGTCCACCATCGAGCGGCTCGGTTACGTACGCAGTGAGTCCGCCCGTCATCTGCGCGCGGGCCGCAGCCGCATCATCGCGCTGCTGGTGCTCGACATGGCCAACCCGTTCTTCGTGGACGTCGCCACCGGCGCCGAACGGGTGGCGCGCGGGTCCGGGCTCGGGGTGATGCTCTGCAACAGCGCGCAGAGCAGCAGCGAGGAGGCCGAGTACCTGGGCCTCTTCAGCGAGCAGCGGGTGCGCGGCGTGCTGATCACACCGACCGACGAGACCGGCCGGAATCTGGAGAGCTTCCGGCGGCAGGACATCCCGTTCGTCTTCGTGGACCGGGTGGTGTCGAGCGACGAGGGCTGTTCGGTGTCCGTGGACGATGTCACCGGCGGGGCGCTGGCGATGCGCCATCTCCTCGCCCAGGGGCACACCGACATCGCGTACGTGTGCGGGCCGCTGCATCTCTCGCAGTGCCGCGACCGGCGGGCGGGCGCGCTGCTGGCGCTGGAGGAGGCCGGGCTGCCGGCCGACCGGCTGCGGGTGGTGGAGGCGAAGCGGCTGGACGTCTCCGCGGGACGTGACTCCGGCGCGCGGCTGCTGGGGATGCACAGCCGGCCGAGCGCGGTGTTCTGCGCGAACGATCTGCTGGCCCTGGGAGTGCTCCAGTCGATGTACGGGGCGGGGGTCTCCGTCCCGGACGAGATGGCGCTGGTGGGGTACGACGACATCGAGTTCGCGTCGGCCGCCGCGGTGCCGCTGACATCGGTGCGGCAGCCCGCGGCGCAGATGGGGCGGCTGGCGGCGGAGCTGCTGATCGAGGAGACCGGCGAGTCCGCGGCCGACCACCGGCATCAGCGGATCGTGCTGCAACCGGAGTTGGTGGTGCGGGAGTCCTCGATGCCGCGCGCCGGCGGCGCGCACCGGAGCTGACGCTCCGACACCAGGCTCTCCACCTGTGCCCTCAAGCGCCGGGCGGGCTGGATGTGACCGCCCGGCGGCCGGGTTCGGGCGCCGGGTCAGCCGCGGCCCACGAAGTCCCACGCCCCGTGGTCGGCGCGGTACACCTGGAAGCCGGGCTCCGTACGGACGTAGGTGGCGCCCTTCGGCGCCGTCACCTTGTCCTTCCGGTCGGCCGGCACATGGATCTCGGCGCTCGACCCGACCGGTACCTTCACCGTCAGCCGCAGGTCACGGCCGACCTTGGACCAGGCGACCGAGGCCGGCCCGCGCACCGTACGGATCGAGGTGCGCGCCCAGCTGACCCCGGTGCGCGCGTCCGGGCGGACGGTGAAGGTGCGGTAGCCGTCGTCGCCGGGGCGCAGTCCGGCGACGTTCTCGTACAGCCACTGGGCGACGGTGCCCTGGAAGTAGTGGTCGCGCGAGCGGGAGTCGAGCTGCCACATCTCCCACATGGTGTCGGCGCCGTTGTCGAACCAGTAGCCCCAACTCGGGTACGTGCGCTGGGTGGCGATGGCGTGCGCGATGTCCGGGTGGCCGTGTGCCGACAGGACACGCAGCAGCACGCTGGTGCCCAGCGCGCCGGTGTTGAGGTGGTTGCCGCGTGCGGTGATGTCGGCGACGAGGCTGTCCACGACAGACGCGCGGGCCCCGGCGGGGACGAGACCGAAGGCGAGCGGGATCGCGTTGGAGGTCTGCCGGTAGTCCGGGTCCTTTGCCGTGCTGTAGTGCCCGGCGTCGTTCAGGAACTCCGCGTTCAGGGCGTCCTTGAGCCCCGCGGCGGCCGTGCGGTAGCGCCGGGCCACGTCGTCGTGGCCAAGGAGTTCGCCCATCTCGGCGGTGTCCACCAGGGCGCGGTGCAGATAGGCGCTCGCCGTCAGCCGGGTGTCCTCGGGCGGGTTGCCGCCGTAGCCGGGCGGCAGATAGTCACCGAGCGCGGTGACGGCCAGGCCGTCCACGAGACGGTCCAGCTCCCAGTCCAGATACCGGGTCAGCACCGGCCAGTGCCGCCGGGCGACGCGGTCGTCGCCGTACGCCCGGTACATCTCGCGCACCAGGAACGGATAGACGGTGGTCCACTCGGGTGACGGGCCGAGGTCGCCGTACCCCCAGCCGCCGCTCGGGACGATCACCGGCAGTTGTCCGTCGGCGTTCTGACTGTCCTTCAGGTCGTCCAGCCACTTCGCGAGGAACCGGTGGACGCCGAAGCCGTAGGTGAGGGTGGGCGCGCCGAGCTGCGCGTCGCCGGTCCAGCCGTTCTTCTCGTACATGGGGGTGTCGGTCGGGATGCCGTGCAGGTTGTTGAGGAGGGTGCGGCGCATGGCCTTGTCGAGCGTCTCGTAGAAGGGTTCGGAGCAGGAGAACGCGCTGACCTCGTCGACCCTGGTGTGGACGGTCCGCCCGAGCACGTCGGCCGGCTCGGGCCGGGCGGGCAGGCCCTCGATCTGTACGTAGCGGAAGCCCTTGTACGAGAACGACGGCTCCCAGACCTCGGCCTTCCCGCCGCCCGCGCAGATGTAGTCGTCGCGCTGGAAGCGGCCGGGGACGTGTCCGGTCTCGGCGTGGACGCTGCCGTCGTCCTTGAGCTTCTCGCCGTGGATGAGGGAAATCGTCGTGCCGGCGGCCGCCTTGACGGTCAGCCGGGTCCAGCCGGCCGTGGTGCGGCCCATGTCGGCCACGTACACACCGGGGCGCAGTTCGCTGATCCGGGTGGGCGTGATGGTGTCGATGATCTCGATCGGGTCGTGCGGCTGGGCCCGCAGGGCGCCCTTCGGGGCCTGCTGGGCGCCCGGGGCGCGCCAGTCGCGGTCGTCGAAGCCGGGTCGTGTCCAGCCGGTGGGGGCCAGGCGCGCGTCGTAGGTCTCCCCGGCGTAGAGGGAGTTGGTGAGGGTGGGTCCCTCGGTCATGCGCCAGTCGGTGTCGGAGACGACGGTGGTGCGGGAGCCGTCCGGGTGCTCGGCCTCCAGCCGGCAGAGCAGGCGGGGCTCGCCGTGCCACGGCGGCCGGTGCCAGTTCCAGACGTTGGGGGTGGTCATGCCGTAGAAACCGCGGCCGAGGGTGACGCCGATGGCGTTGTCGCCCTCGCGCAGGAGGGACGTCACGTCGTGCACGGCGTACATGACGGTCTCGTCGTAGTCGGTGAAGGCGGGGTCGAGGACCTGCTCCCCGACGGGCCGGCCGTTCAACTCGGCGACGTAGTAAGCGAGTCCGCTGATGTAGAGGCGGGCGCGGGTGACCGGCTTGCGTACGGCGAACTCGCGGCGCAGCAGTGGCGCGGGCGCCTCGGGCAGCGAGATCGAGACGCCGTCGCCCCAGGGGCCCTCACCGTACGGGGCGAGGACGGTGGCCGTCGTCCAGCCGCTGTCGTCGAAGTCCGGTCGCTGCCAGCCCTGTTGTTCGCTCGTGACGGTCAGCCAGTCGCGGGAGGTGACGAGTTCACGGGTCCGCCCGTCGGTGGTCTCCACGACGAGGCGGGCGAGGAATCCGCCCGGGTTGACGGAGGCGCCGCCGCGGTTGGTGGCGACGGCGGCGAGGACGACGCGCCGTCCGGCGGCCTTGACGGCCTTGACGGCCTCGGTGACGTCCGCGGTCCTGCCGGTGCGCCAGCCGTCCTGCTGCTGCGGCGCGTGCGCCACCTGAGCGCCGTCGAGGTGGAGGGTGAAGTCGTCGTCGGCGGTGGCGACAAAGGTCGCGCGGGCGACGGCGTCGCCGGCGGGGAGATCGAGGGCGGCGCGGAACCACGCGGGTCCGGCGGGGGCGTCGCCGGTGGTGGCGCCCTCGGACCAGATCCAGGAGGCGCCGTCGAAGCCGGGTGGCGCCGCGGGGGCGTCGGCGCCGATCCAGCGGGCGCCCCATTTCTCGTCGCCGAGGGCGGTCTCCCACCAGCTTGCGGTGCTCCAGCGCGACACGTCGCCCTCGCCGTCCCAGACGCGCACCTGCCAGTGGCAGCGGGTGCGGGGTGGCAGCGCGGGTCCGGCGTAGGGGACGGCGACGCCGCGCGCGGAGGTCACCTTGCCGGTGTCCCAGAGGAGTTGGCGGCCCTTGGCGAGGTCGCGCGGGTCGGTGGCGGCCCTGATCTGGTACGCGCTCTGCCGGGCTCCGTGGCCGTCGGCCGTCAGCTCCCAGGAGAGGAGCGGGGCGGGGTTGTCGGTGCCGAGGACGTGCTCCGCGTACTCCACCTTCGGGGCGACGACGCGCAGGCCGCCGTCGCCGTGGGGAGTGCCCTTCGCGGGTGTGGCGGCCGAGGCCGCCCGGCCCGCGGCGAGTGAGACGA
This sequence comes from Streptomyces sp. NP-1717, assembly GCF_022695985.1. Lineage (GTDB taxonomy): Bacteria > Actinomycetota > Actinomycetes > Streptomycetales > Streptomycetaceae > Streptomyces. The sequence goes on from NZ_JAAPBF010000115.1 coordinate 21,366, forward strand.
TTCCGGCGCCCGCGCCCACCACGGAGGTGCCCAGGAGACCTCTGCGTGTCCAGCCCATGCCCATGCCCGCCCCTTTGATTGAATCGTTTCATGCCCAGTGTCAAGAATCGTAGGGCCGACCACGGAGGGCTCACAAGAGGCACGCGGGAGTCCGGTACGGGAGTCCGCCACAACATCGATTCTTGCTTCGATCAAGAGGAGTTTTGCGGACCTGATGCACTCACGCCTCCCGCCAAGTGCGGGCGCCGACACAGGCGTTGACCGCACTGCAGATCGCCGGTAAGACCAACTTGCAGGCATATAGCGGGAATACGGCACTCGGGATCGCATGGGGATTCTGGCAAGGCATTCATTTCTTGCACAGATTCATAGACTTCGTGCGGCGCCACTTCTACCCTTTTCGCGTCCGCAGAGTCCCCACGAGCCGCAAGGACGTATGTCTGTGACATCTCCCCCAAGACGCCGCCTGTTCCGCCGCGGTGTGTCCGCCTCCCTCTCCGCCTCCCTGGCCCTCGCGACGGCGGTGGCCGGC
>NZ_JAAPBF010000116.1 GCF_022695985.1 Streptomyces sp. NP-1717
GCGGCAGCTCCCGATCAAGCCCCAGCAGCGCGGACAGCGCGGCCGGGTACTGCTGGAAGAGCTGCCCTCCGTACCGGTGCCGCCACACCCGCGCCTCCTCGACCACCGCCGAGGGCCCCACGAGCATCGCTCCGGACATCCCGTCCAGGGATTTGTAGAGGGACACGTACACGCTGTCCGCGAGCCCCGCGATCTCCTTCAGGGGCCGGCCGAAGTGCGTCTCGCACTCCCACAGCCGCGCGCCGTCGAAGTGCACCACCGCGTCGCGCTCGCGCGCCGCCGCCACCACGTCGACGAGCTCGTCCCACGCGGGCAGCACGAACCCCGCGTCGCGCAGCGGCAGTTCCAGCATCAGCGTGCCGAACGGCTCGTCCGCGCCGTGGATCTCCTCGGCCGTCGGCAGCCGGGGCGCGGACGTCGGATGGACTGTACGGAGGCCGCTGACGACCGACAGGGCGCCGCCCTCGTGCACCTCCGGGTGGGACAGCGGATGGAGCGCCACGGTCGCGTTCCCGGTGCGCCCCGCCCAGCACCGCAGCGCCACCTGTTGCGCCATGGTCCCGGTCGGGAAGAACGCGGCGGCCGGGAAGCCGAGCAGGTCCGCCACCCGGCTCTCCAGCTCGGCGACGACCCCGTCCCCGTACACGTCCGTCCATTCGTCCAGGTCATGGACCGATGACGCGTCGGCCGCCAGAGAGGCCAGCCGCTCACCGAGGGGCCGGTCGGCGGAGCTGCGCCAGAGGATCCGTCCGGACGCCTTCCAGGCGGCCAGCCGCCGTCGTCGTTGGTCCTGTTCGCTGATGTCTCCCATGGGGGGGATCATCGTTCATGGGGCGGCGGCCCCACTCCCGCGCCGGGGCCGCCCACAGCCTGTGGACAGTCGGGGAATGCCACGAAACGCTGGCGTAGCATGGCGAGAAATCGTCCGGTACCCGTCGCGGACTGGAACGGAAGGCCCCACCGCGTGAACGCATCAGCAGTTCCCAGAGATCCTCGCGACCCGAGGGACAGGCCCGCCCGGCTCACGGTCGGAGTCGTCGGTTCCGGCCGCGTCGGTCCGACGCTGGCCGCCGCTCTCCGGCTCGCCGGCCACCGTCCGGTCGCCGCGTCGGGCGTCTCCGACGCCTCCGTACGGAGGGCGGCCGTCCTGCTCCCCGACGTGCCGCTCGTGACGCCCGCCGAAGTGCTCGCCCGGGCCGAACTGGTCCTGCTGACCGTCCCGGACGACGCGCTGCCCGGCCTGGTCGAAGGGCTCGCCGAGACCGGGGCCGTACGGCCGGGACAGCTGCTGGTCCACACGTCCGGGCGGTACGGCACGAAGGTGCTCGCCCCCGCCCTGCACGCGGGCGCGCTGCCGCTCGCGCTCCACCCCGCGATGACGTTCACGGGCACATCCGTGGACGTCCAGCGGCTGGCGGGCTGCTCCTTCGGGGTCACGGCGCCCGACGAACTGCGGCTCGCCGCCGAGGCGTTGGTCATCGAGATGGGCGGCGAGCCCGAGTGGGTCGAGGAGGACGCCCGCCCCCTCTACCACGCGGCCCTGGCGCTCGGCGCGAACCACCTGGTCACGCTGGTCGCCCAGTCGATGGAGCTGCTGAGCAAGGCCGGCGTCGCGGCGCCGGACAAGATGCTCGGCCCGCTCCTCGGCGCCGCCCTCGACAACGCCCTGCGCTCCGGCGACGCCGCGCTCACCGGCCCCGTGGCGCGCGGCGACGCCGGCACCGTCGCCGCGCACGTCGCCGAACTGCGCGAGCACGCGCCCGCCGCCGTGCCCGGCTATCTGGCCATGGCCCGGACGACGGCCGACCGGGCGCTCGCCCACGGCCTGCTCAAGCCGGGGCTGGCCGAGGACCTGCTGGACGTCCTCGCCGACGGCGACCACTCCGGGGGCGGTCGATGAGCCTCCAACTGGCCTCCACGCGCGCGGACCTGGACCGGCTGCTCGCCCGGCACGGCGACCGGCCCACGGCCGCCCACGGGCCCGCGCCCGCCGCCCGTACCGCCGTCGTCATGACGATGGGCGCCCTCCACGACGGCCACGCCGCCCTGGTGCGCGCCGCGCGGGAGCACGTCGGCCCGGCAGGTTTCGTCGTCGTCACCGTCTTCGTCAACCCGCTCCAGTTCGGCGCGGGCGAAGACCTCGACCGCTACCCCCGGACACTCGAATCGGACCTCGGGACGGCCGGGGCGGCAGGCGCCGACGCCGTGTTCGCGCCCTCCGTCGACGAGGTGTACCCGGGCGGCACACCCCAGGTCCGGATCTCCGCCGGCCCCATGGGGGAGCGCCTCGAAGGCGCCGCGCGGCCCGGACACTTCGACGGCATGCTCACCGTCGTCGCCAAGCTGCTGCACCTCACCGCTCCCGACGTCGCCTTCTACGGACAGAAGGACGCCCAACAGCTCGCGCTGATCCGGCGGATGGCCCGCGACCTGAACTTCCCGGTCGAGATCGTCGGCGTGCCGACGGTCCGTGAGGAGGACGGTCTCGCGCTCTCCAGCCGCAACCGTTTCCTCTCCGCAGCCGAGCGCCGTACCGCCCTCTCCCTCTCCCTCGCGCTCTTCGCCGCCAGGGACCGCCTCGGCGCCCAGCACGCGCTGCGCGCCCGCGCGGAGTCCGCGCCCACGTCCAAGACCCGCGCCGCCGCCCTCTCCGCGCTCGGCGAGGCCCGCGCCGCCGCCGACACCCACGCGGTGGCGCACGCCGCCCCCGGTACGCCGCCGACGCAGGGCTGCGGCGCCCACGCCGTACGGTCCGCGGCCCGCGTCGTACTCGACCAGGCGGTCAGGGACCACCAGTCCCTCACGCTCGACTACCTGGCCCTCGTGGACCCCGCCGACTTCACCGAGGTCCCCGACGACCACACCGGCGAGGCGATCCTCGCCGTGGCGGCGCGCGTCGGCGCGACACGGCTGATCGACAACATCCCCCTGACGTTCGGAGCCGCCCAGTGACCGCCGAGTCCGCCCGGAAGCCGGTGCCCGGCCTGCCGGCCGGTATCCAGCTCACCGCGCCCGTGCCCGGCTGGGCCATCGACGCCGACGTGGTCGTGGTCGGCTCCGGTGTCGCGGGGCTCACCGCGGCGCTGCGCTGCACGGCGGCCGGGCTCAGCACGGTCGTCGTCACCAAGGCGCGCCTCGACGACGGCTCCACCCGCTGGGCGCAGGGCGGCATCGCCGCCGCCCTCGGTGAGGGCGACACCCCCGAGCAGCATCTGAGCGACACCCTCGTCGCGGGCGCGGGCCTCTGTGACGAGGAGGCCGTACGCACCCTGGTCACCGAGGGCCCCGACGCCGTACGCCGCCTGATCGGGACCGGCGCGCGGTTCGACACGTCGGCCACGGGCGATCTCCAGCTCACCCGCGAGGGCGGCCACCACCGCCGCCGTATCGCCCACGCGGGCGGCGACGCGACCGGCGCGGAGATCTCCCGCGCCCTGGTGGACGCGGTGCGCGACGCCTCCCTCCGTACGGTCGAGAACGCGCTGGTCCTCGACCTCCTCACGGACGAGCACGGCAACACCTCCGGCGTCACCCTCCATGTGATGGGCGAGGGCCAGCACGACGGCGTCGGAGCGGTCCGCGCCCCCGCCGTCGTCCTGGCCACCGGCGGCATGGGCCAGGTCTTCTCGGCGACGACCAACCCCGCCGTCTCCACCGGCGACGGCGTGGCCCTCGCGCTGCGCGCCGGCGCGGAGGTCTCCGACCTCGAATTCGTGCAGTTCCACCCGACGGTGCTCTTCCTCGGCGCCGGATCGGAGGGCCAGCAGCCGCTGGTGTCCGAGGCGGTACGGGGCGAGGGTGCCCACCTCGTGGACGCCGACGGGGTCCGCTTCATGCTCGACCAGCACGAACTCGCCGAGCTGGCGCCCCGCGACATCGTCGCCAAGGGCATCATGCGCCGGATGCGCGAGCAGGGCGCCGAGCACATGTACCTCGACGCCAGGCACTTCGGCGCGGACATGTGGGCGACCCGCTTCCCCACGATCCTCGCCGCCTGCCGGTCGCACGGCATCGACCCGGTCACCGAGCCGATCCCGGTCGCGCCCGCCGCGCACTACGCCTCCGGCGGCGTCGTCACGGACCTGCGCGGCCGTACGTCCGTACCGGGCCTGTACGCGTGCGGCGAGGTGGCCTGCACGGGCGTGCACGGCGCGAACCGGCTGGCGTCCAACTCGCTCCTCGAAGGGCTGGTGTTCGCCGAGCGCATCGCGGCCGACATCGCCGCCGTCGCGGCGGCCCCCCGCCCCGAACCCTCCGCGGTCCGGCCGCCGGCCGGTGCGCGCGGGACGGCCGGTTCCACCGCCCTTCTGCCGCTCATCGCCCCCGAGGCACGCCTCACGATCCAGCGGATCATGTCCGAGGGCGCGAGTGTCCTCAGGTCCGCCACGAGCCTGGCCACCGCCGCCGAGGCCCTGGAGCGCGTCCACCTGGACGCGCTGCGCCCCGCGGACCCCGGAAAGCCCGCCCAGCCCGGCGTCGAGTCGTGGGAGACGTCCAACCTCCTGTGCGTCGCCCGCGTCCTGGTGGCCGCCGCCCTGGAACGCGAGGAGACCCGCGGCTGCCACTGGCGCGACGACTTCCCCGAGCGTGACGACACCCACTGGCGCCGCCACCTCGTCGTACGGCTCGGGGCGGGCCGCGCCCTGGAGCTGAGCCGGACCGACACCCCCGCGTTTCCCGCCGTAAGCCCAGCAGATCCCCCCGTCCCCAGGGAGCCTTCACCGTGAGCACGCCCGAAGACAGTCCGCGCCCCGAGGCCGTGGACGTACCGCTCATCCAGATCGGCGCCCCGGCGTCGGCCGCCGGGGGCTGCGGGGACGGCTGCGGCTGTTCCGACGGCGAGGACGCCCTGGAGTGCGGCCTCGACCCCGCGCTCGCCGCGCTGCTGGCCGAGGCCGGGCTCGACCCGGTACAGGTCGAGGACATCGCCCACGTCGCCATCGGCGAGGACCTCGACCACGGTGTGGACGTGACGAGCGTCGCGACCGTCCCCGCCGACGCCGTCGCCACCGGCGACTTCACGGCCCGCAGGAGCGGCACGGTCGCCGGACTGCGCGTCGCGGAGGCCGTCCTCTCCCTCGTCTGTACGGAGGACTTCGAAGTCGAGCGGCACGTCGAGGACGGTGACCGCGTCGAGGCCGGCCAGAAGCTCCTCAGCGTCACCACCCGCACCCGCGACCTGCTCACCGGCGAGCGCAGCGCGCTCAACCTCCTGTGCAGGCTCTCCGGCATCGCGACCGCCACGCGCGCGTGGGCCGACGCGCTGGAGGGCACCGGCGCGAAGGTGCGCGACACCCGTAAGACGACACCCGGTCTGCGCGCCCTGGAGAAGTACGCGGTGCGCTGCGGCGGCGGCGTCAACCACCGGATGTCGCTCTCCGACGCGGCGCTCGTCAAGGACAACCACGTGGTGGCGGCCGGCGGGGTCGCGGAAGCCTTCAAGGCCGTACGGGACCAGTTCCCCGACCTCGCGATCGAGGTGGAGACCGACACGCTCCAGCAGGTCCGCGAAGTCCTCGACGCGGGCGCCGACCTGATCCTGCTGGACAACTTCACCCCCGCCGAGACCGCCGAGGCCGTCGCGCTCGTCGCCGGCCGGGCCCTGCTGGAGTCGTCCGGCACGCTGGTCCTGGAGAACGCCCGCGCGTACGCCGAGACCGGCGTCGACTATCTCGCCGTCGGCGCCCTCACGCACTCCGCCCCGATCCTCGACATCGGACTCGACCTGCGCGAGGCGGGTGTCTGATGCTGCTCACCATCGACGTCGGCAACACCCACACCGTGCTCGGTCTGTTCGACGGCGAGGAGATCGTCGAGCACTGGCGCGTGTCCACCGACTCGCGCCGTACGGCCGACGAACTCGCCGTCCTCCTCCAGGGACTGATGGGGATGCATCCGCTGCTCGGCGACGAGCTGGGCGACGGCATCGAGGGCATCGCGATCTGCTCCACCGTGCCGTCCGTCCTGCACGAGCTGCGCGAGGTGACCCGCCGCTACTACGGGGACGTGCCCGCGGTCCTGGTCGAGCCCGGCATCAAGACCGGTGTACCGATCCTGGTCGACAACCCGAAGGAGGTCGGCGCCGACCGGATCATCAACTCGGTCGCCGCCGTCGAGCTGTACGGCGGTCCGGCGGTCGTCGTCGACTTCGGTACGGCGACGACGTTCGACGCGGTGAGCGCGCGCGGGGAGTACACGGGCGGGGTCATCGCGCCCGGCATCGAGATCTCCGTCGAGGCGCTCGGCATCAGGGGCGCCCAGCTCCGCAAGATCGAGCTGGCGAGGCCGCGCAGCGTCATCGGCAAGAACACGGTCGAGGCGATGCAGTCGGGCATCGTGTACGGGTTCGCCGGCCAGGTCGACGGGGTCGTCACACGGATGGCGCGCGAGCTGGCCGAGGACCCGGGCGAGGTGACCGTTATCGCGACGGGCGGCCTGGCGCCGATCATCCTCGGTGAGTCGTCGGTGATCGACGAGCACGAGCCGTGGCTGACACTTATCGGCCTGCGGCTGGTGTACGAGCGCAACGTGTCACGCATGTAGGCCCACCGCCCGCGGGGCCCGTCGCTCGGCTCGGCCCGCCGAGCGGGTCGGCCCGGCCCGGACCGCCTGCGGCCTCCGGGCCGGACCCCAGGCCTGCCCTCCGTACGGCGGCCCCCTTTGCAGGGCGGCCCCGCCTGCCCGGCCGGACCGTTGGCTCCGGCCCGCATGGCCTGTCGTTCGGCTCGGCCCGACGCGCTGGGCTGCCCATCGGACGATCGGCTCGGTCCCCGGACCGGACCGCCTGCTCGAACCGCCAACTCGGCCTCCGGGTTGGCCCCGGGCCCGCCCGCCGTACGGCGGCCCGCGGGCAGCGTGGCCCCGGCTTCCGGCCGGACCGCCGACTCGGCGTCCGGGCCGGGCCCCGGGCCCGCCATCCGTACGGCGGCCGCCTTTGCAGGGCGGCCCCGTCTGCCCGGCCGGACCGTTGGCTCCGGCCCGCAGGGTCCGTTGTTCAGGGCAGCCCGCCGAGCGGCTCGGCCCCCAAGCCGGACCGTCGGCTCGGCCTCCGGGCCTGCCCTCTGTACGGCGGCCCGCTTTGCAGGGCGGCCCCGCCTGCCCGGCCGGACCGTCGGCTCCGGCCCGCAGGGCCTGTCGTTCGGCTCGGCCCGCCGAGCGGCCCGGTCCCCGGACCGGACCGACCACTCGGACCGCCGACTCGGCCTCGGGCCTGCCCTCCGAACGGCGGCCCGCAGGCAAGGCGGCCCGGACGGACCGCCGTCCGGGCCCGGCTCCCGGCCCGGACCGCCGTCCGGGCCCCGGGGCTGCCCCATCAGGCCCCGGGCCGGCCTCCGCCGCGCCGCAGCCGTCGCGTTTAGACGATTTTGTGCGATTCGTGAGTATCGTCACCTCATGCCCACGCCATACGGATCCCGCGGCGGCATGGCGTTCGGCGCAGACGAGCTGCGTGTGCTCCGAGGCGCCCTCGCCGTCGCCCTCCACCCCGCTCCCCTCCCCGACGAGGACGTCCAGGCATGCCTGCGCCTCGCCGAGTCCGTGGACGAAGCGGTCCGCGAGGCCGGCCGGCTGCGCGCCTTCCTCCTCGCCGACCTCGCCCGCTACCGCGCCGCGCTTCCCGGCTCGGCCGCCGGCTATCTGGAGCTGCTCCAGGACGCCCTGGCGGCCGGGTACGACCCCCGCCCGGAGGACCTCATGGCTCTGCGCACCCTGTGCCCCGCTCCCGTCGCCGGCGCGCTGCTCGACCGCTGCCGCCGGATCGCCGAGAACTCCGTACGGGCCCGTCTCGCCGGCCGCTCGCCCGCCGCGCCCGCGCCCCGTACCCGGCTGCTGGCGCTCCAGGGGGGCCGCGCCGCCGCCGACCCGGAGAAGCCGGAGGAGGAGCCCGGGAAGGCCCCCGGGAAGGCGCCCACGCCGCCCCGCCGTCCGGCCGCCCCGGGGCGTCCCGCCACCGAGCGTCCGATGCCCAAGCCGTCCGAGGTCTTTCCGCCACGCCGCAAGCCCACGCCCCCGGCGGAGCGGCGGGCCGCCGGATAGCTACTCTGGTCCCATGGACTACGTATCCGCTCTCCTGCCGCCCGTGGTGATGGCCGCCTTCTTCATCGGCCTGGTCGTGACGATCGTCAAAAGCCAGGGCGGGGACAACAAGTCGAAGGAGGACGCGGCCGTGGACGCGGCGATCGCCCGCGCGGAGGCCGTGGAGCAGCCGGGGACTCCGTCAGGCGCCTGACGCACCGGGCTGTAGATCAGGACGTACGACTTCCGCCATGTCGTACGTCCTTTTTGTTACGTCAATAACCGGCCATTCGGACATCTCGCACTATGGTTGCGGTGTGCCCCGCCAATTGGGAGACCTGGAAGACGCCGTCATGAGTCGCGTCTGGCAATGGAACCGTCCGGTCACCGTCCGGGAAGTCCTCGAAGACCTTCAGCAGGAACGGTCCATCGCCTACACGACCGTCATGACCGTAATGGACAATCTCCATCAGAAGGGCTGGGTGCGCAGGGAAGTCGACGGCCGGGCCTATAGATATACGGCGGTCTCCACCCGTGCCGCCTACGCGGCGGCGCTGATGAACGAAGCCTGGTCGAAGAGTGACAACCCGGCCGCCGCTCTTGTCGCCTTCTTCGGGATGATGTCGCCGGCGCAGCGCGAAGCCCTGGAGGACGCCGTCCGTATCGTGCGGCGCGACCGGCCGGAAGTCGCCCGCGAAGCCGCACCGGGGGCGGTGCCGGAAGTTCCGTCTGAAACCCCGTCAGAAACAGCCCCCGAAGTACCGGCCGAAGTCCCGGACGATGTGCCCGCCGAAGTCCCGTCCGAGGGCGCCGACCGAGAGCATCCGGCGGGGCGATAGCGTCCAGTCATGTCCTCTGACGTTCCGAAAGCCGTGGCGAATGCCATCAGCGTCCGGCGGGCCAGGACGAGCGATGTGTCCGCGGTCCGCCGTCTCGTCGACCCGTACGTGAGTGAAGGCATCCTGCTCGACAAAGCGACGGTGACTCTTTACGAGGACATCCAGGAGTTCTGGGTCGCCGAACGCGACGCCGACGCGACGGTCGTCGGATGCGGCGCACTCCATGTCATGTGGGAAGACCTCGCCGAAGTGCGCACACTCGCGGTGGATCCACGGTTCCGGGGTGACGGCATCGGCCGCCATGTGCTCGACAAGTTGTTGCAGACCGCCCGGTGGCTCGGTGTGCGGCGGGTATTTTGTCTCACCTTCGAAGTCGACTTCTTCATCAAGCACGGCTTCGTGGAGATCGGTGAGACTCCTGTCGACGGAGATGTCTACAGCGAGCTGCTGCGTTCCTATGACGAGGGTGTGGCCGAGTTCCTCGGTCTCGAACGGGTGAAGCCGAACACCTTGGGTAACAGCCGGATGCTTCTGCACCTGTGAGGGGCTGAAGAACCCGGAGCCCTATGTCCGAATCGCGCACGTTTCCCGTGTTCTTGTGCTACTGAACCTCTGCCGGGGGTTTGTGTTTTCCTGAGAAAAGCGGTTTCCTTTCGGCGTACTGCATTTTCGATGAAAGGAAATCCGGTGGCACAGAAGGTTCAGGTCCTTCTTGTTGACGACCTCGACGGTGGCGAGGCGGACGAGACCGTCACGTTCGCGCTGGACGGCAAGACCTACGAGATCGACCTCACGAACGCGAATGCGGACAAGCTTCGTGGGCTGCTCGACCCGTACACCAAGAGTGGCCGTCGCACCGGTGGCCGTGCCGCCGGTGGCCGTGGCAAGGGCCGCGCCGCCGCGGGTGGGAACAAGGACACCGCGGAAATTCGCAAGTGGGCCAAGGAGAACGGCTACAGCGTCAACGACCGCGGTCGCGTTCCGGCCGAGATCCGTGAAGCCTACGAGAAGGCCAACGGCTGAGTTTCCGTACGTGCCGTTTCTCCACGAAGCAATCGGGCCCGGTGGCACTCCGTCGCAGCCGTGTCCACGAGTCGAACGAGATCGGGGACATCCCCACCGCTGTCCCCGTGTCCGGCGCCGCCTCCGGGGCCGTGTCCGAAGCGAGTGAGAGCCGGCAGCGTCGGCTCCACCTCGCGTCCCGGCTCGGGGGGCCGCAGCCACACGGCGGCCCCCTGCTCCGCTCCAGGGCGTCCGCCCGCCGTCCCGCCCCTCGGCGGAGTCCCTGTCGGCCCACGAGGGCCCCTCGGCCCCGTCGGCCTTCCCGGCGGCTCCGGCGCCGTCATCCGTCCGCCGGTGCCCACCGCGGTCAGATCCAGGGTGATCCCGCCCCACTCCAGCCAGTCGAGCAGCCCGGGCAGTTCGTCCGCGCCGCCCGCGGCCACCAGAAGCCGCATCCGGCCCTCCGTGAGCGCCACCGGTCCCGTCCCGGCCGCGTCGATCCGGCGCAGCACAGCGGCGCCCGCGTCGGCCGGCAGTTCCAGGACGTCGAAGCGGAGTCCGGTCAGCAGCGCGACGGGGGGTCCGGGCGCCGTGGCCCAGCCCAGTTCGTGCTCGTACCAGTGGGCGATGCCGCCTTCGAGCGGCAGCGGCGCGCGGGGGAGCGGAACGGGGAGAGCCATGCACGGACCAACTCCCCGTCGCGGTATTGAGTTACGCGGTGTCGTGACGGCGTCGCTCTGCGTGTTCGCCGTGGGGGCGTACCGAAGCATTCGGGAGCGCAAGGGTGTTCGCCCGTAGCGGAGGGAACGGGGGTGCGCCGCATGGAGTGTCAGTGCTTGCGGGTAAGACATTCCTAGTGGGGAGGGGCGACACGCGGTCCCGGACGTCTCACGTTCGCCATCGGCGTACCGATAGCGGGGGTATCTGTCTGGCCTGCGGGAACATCGTCTCGCACCATCAGGTTGGAGCAGGTGTCGGCTGTTCGTGAGGAAAGTTCGCCGCCGAGGCGGGGTGATCACGGCGGATTGTCGGCAGTTGGAATGAGCGGTCCCCGCTTGCGGGACTAAGCTGCGGAAGGACAGGGAGGGGACCGACCCCTTTACTGCCTGACCGCTCTGAGGAGCGATTAACGATGTTCGAGAGGTTCACCGACCGCGCGCGGCGGGTTGTCGTCCTGGCTCAGGAAGAAGCCCGGATGCTCAACCACAACTACATCGGCACCGAGCACATCCTCCTGGGCCTTATCCACGAGGGTGAGGGTGTCGCCGCTAAGGCCCTGGAGAGCCTCGGGATTTCGCTCGAGGCGGTCCGCCAGCAGGTGGAGGAGATCATCGGGCAGGGCCAGCAGGCTCCGTCCGGCCACATCCCCTTCACGCCCCGTGCCAAGAAGGTCCTGGAGCTGTCGCTCCGCGAGGCCCTTCAGCTCGGCCACAACTACATCGGCACCGAGCACATCCTGCTCGGCCTGATCCGCGAGGGCGAGGGCGTCGCGGCCCAGGTCCTCGTGAAGCTGGGCGCCGATCTCAACCGGGTGCGGCAGCAGGTCATCCAGCTGCTCTCCGGTTACCAGGGCAAGGAGGCCGCCACCGCCGGCGGCCCGGCCGAGGGCACGCCCTCGACCTCGCTCGTCCTGGACCAGTTCGGCAGGAATCTCACGCAGGCCGCCCGCGAATCCAAGCTCGACCCGGTCATCGGGCGCGAGAAGGAGATCGAGCGGGTCATGCAGGTGCTGTCCCGCCGTACGAAGAACAACCCGGTTCTCATCGGCGAGCCCGGCGTCGGCAAGACGGCGGTCGTCGAGGGACTGGCGCAGGCCATCGTCAAGGGCGAGGTGCCCGAGACCCTCAAGGACAAGCACCTCTACACCCTGGACCTCGGCGCCCTGGTCGCGGGCTCCCGCTACCGAGGTGACTTCGAGGAGCGCCTGAAGAAGGTCCTCAAGGAGATCCGCACCCGCGGCGACATCATCCTGTTCATCGACGAGCTCCACACCCTCGTGGGTGCGGGCGCCGCCGAGGGCGCGATCGACGCGGCTTCGATCCTGAAGCCCATGCTCGCCCGTGGAGAGCTCCAGACCATCGGCGCCACGACGCTCGACGAGTACCGCAAGCACCTGGAGAAGGACGCCGCGCTGGAGCGCCGCTTCCAGCCGATCCAGGTGGCCGAGCCGTCGCTGCCGCACACCATCGAGATCCTCAAGGGTCTGCGGGACCGTTACGAGGCGCACCACCGCGTGTCCATCACGGACTCCGCGCTGGTCGCAGCCGCGACGCTCGCCGACCGCTACATCTCGGACCGCTTCCTGCCGGACAAGGCGATCGACCTGATCGACGAGGCCGGCTCACGGATGCGCATCCGCCGGATGACCGCTCCGCCGGACCTCCGCGAGTTCGACGAGAAGATCGCGAACGTCCGCCGCGACAAGGAGTCGGCCATCGACTCCCAGGACTTCGAGAAGGCAGCTTCGCTCCGCGACAAGGAGAAGCAGCTGCTGGCCGCGAAGACCAAGCGGGAGAAGGAGTGGAAGGCCGGCGACATGGACGTCGTCGCCGAGGTGGACGAGGAGCTGATCGCCGAGGTCCTGGCGACCGCCACGGGCATCCCGGTCTTCAAGCTCACCGAGGAGGAGTCCTCGCGGCTGCTCCGCATGGAGGACGAGCTCCACAAGCGCGTCATCGGCCAGAAGGACGCCATCAAGGCGCTCTCCCAGGCGATCCGGCGTACGCGGGCGGGTCTGAAGGACCCCAAGCGTCCCGGTGGCTCGTTCATCTTCGCCGGCCCCTCCGGAGTCGGTAAGACGGAGCTCTCCAAGACGCTCGCCGAATTCCTCTTCGGCGACGAGGACGCGCTGATCTCCCTCGACATGTCGGAGTTCAGCGAGAAGCACACGGTCTCGCGTCTCTTCGGTTCTCCCCCCGGATACGTGGGGTACGAGGAGGGCGGCCAGCTCACCGAGAAGGTGCGCCGGAAGCCGTTCTCCGTCGTCCTCTTCGACGAGGTCGAGAAGGCCCACCCCGATATCTTCAATTCCCTTCTGCAGATCCTGGAGGACGGTCGGCTGACCGACTCCCAGGGCCGGGTCGTGGACTTCAAGAACACGGTCATCATCATGACGACCAACCTCGGGACCAGGGACATCTCCAAGGGGTTCAACCTGGGCTTCGCCGCCCAGGGCGACACCAAGTCCAACTACGAGCGGATGAAGAACAAGGTCAACGAGGAGCTCAAGCAGCACTTCCGGCCCGAGTTCCTCAACCGTGTGGACGACACGGTCGTCTTCCACCAGCTCACCGAGGAAGACATCATCCAGATCGTCGACCTCATGGTGACCAAGGTGGACGAGCGCCTGAAGGACCGGGACATGGGCCTGGAGCTCAGCCCGAACGCCAAGGCGCTGCTCGCCAAGAAGGGTTACGACCCCGTTCTGGGCGCCCGGCCGCTGCGCCGGACGATCCAGCGCGAGATCGAGGACATCCTCTCCGAGAAGATCCTCTTCGGTGAGCTGCGCCCCGGTCACATCGTGGTCGTGGACACCGAGGGTGAGGGCGAGGAGAAGAAGTTCAGCTTCCGCGGCGAGGAGAAGTCGGCACTGCCCGACGTCCCGCCGATCGAGCAGGCGGCCGGCGGTGCCGGTCCGAACCTGACGAAGGAGGCGTGAGCCGGGGCTGAGCCGCCGCGCTCGGCCCGAGCCCGCAGTCGAAGGGGTGGCCCGAGACCGTTCACGGTCTCGGGCCACCCCTTCGCCGTGCCCGCGGCGCGTCCCCTGCCGGGCCCTCTTCCGGGCGGCCCGGCCTCCGGGTCTGCTCCGGCCCCCTTCCCGGCCCCTTCCCGGGCCTCTTGCGGACCACTTTCGGGCATCCTTCGCGCTTCGGTCGCGCCTCCCACGTACCTCCGTTCCGGCCCCGCGAAGCCCGTGGAGGGCGCTGCGCCGTGACAAGCCGCACACCCGTTTCCGCGCCTACGACCAGGAATAGTGGTGAAGCGGGTGATTCCGCCGGGACCTTCGGAAAGGTCCGCCTCGGGACCAAGGTCCCGAGGCCCCGGAGAGGGCCGGTGGTCCGGCCGACGACCGGATGCGCACCACCCTGACGTGCGAATAAACGGTATTTAACTCGGACATTTCGGTTCACGGTGAAGAGATGTTTCAGGTCGTCAAGGGGTCGATCTGCTGGTGCCGCGACTACGACGACATGTCGTAGATGGGCGGTTTGGGGTGTGATGGGCGGTCGGGTTACCAAGGTGAGGCAAGCCCACCCGGTGCCCCGAGTGCCGGGTCCATTGACGCCCGGAGGTTTCTCAATGTCGCAGCGCACCACGCCCCGCCAGTCCACGCTCCGTACCCGTGCCGCCATCCTGGCCGCCGGACTCGGAGTGACGACGGCGCTCGGAGCGGGGGTCGCGTTCGCCGCGAACAGCAGCGGCGACGCCGGCGCCCCCCGCGCGGCCGCCGCCGTAGCCGCCGACAAGGCCGCCCACTCGGAGAAGGCGACCGTCGCCAAGGCGAAGGACAAGGACAAGAAGGCCAAGACGGCCAAGAACCCCACGTGGGCCAAGCCGGTCTCCAAGTACACCCTGAGCGCCACCTACGGCCGCGGTGGCGGCATGTGGGCCAGCAAGCACTCGGGCCAGGACTTCGCCGTCTCCGTCGGCACGAACGTCAAGGCCGTCCACGCGGGTACCGTCGTGAAGGCCGGACCCAACGGCGCCGGTGACGGACCCGCGTACGGCAACGCGATAGTCATCAAGCACGGCACCGGGCCGAGCGCGAAGTACTCGCAGTACGCGCACCTGTCCAAGGTGAAGGTGCACGCCGGCCAGAAGGTCGACAAGGGCCAGAGCGTCGCGCTCTCCGGCAACACCGGCAATTCGAGCGGCCCGCACCTGCACTTCGAGATCCGCACGACCCCGAACTACGGCAGTGCGATCAACCCGGTCTCGTTCCTGCGCGCGGCTGACGTCATTCTGTGACGCCCTGAGCCCGCACCATGAGATCGGTGGCGACCTCGAGGATGGCTTCCTGCTTCTCCTCGGGGTCGCCTTCGACGTCCCTGAGCGCGAAGATGCCCGCGTGCATGGTGAAGATCGCGGCGAAGCAGCGCACGCGGTCGGTCATCGTCCCCTCGGGCTGCTTGAGCAGCTCCAGGAGCCGCATCATGCGGGTCTTGAAGGTCTCGCCGACGCTCAGGTCGCGCATCGTCGCCTGGTTCTCGTGCATGAAGCGGAACAGGGGCGCGGCGGCGGCGAGCGCGTCGCTGTAGCGGCGCAGGATCTCCTTCTTCGCCTCCAGCGTCGGCGGCTGTGTCTCGCCCCACGCGATCAGCTCGTCGATCGGCCGCGCCAGGTCCTGGAAGAGGCTGACCAGGATGTCTTCCTTGGTCTTGAAGTGGTAGTAGAGCGCGGCCTTGGTGACGTCCAGTTGCTCGGCGATCTCGCGCAGCGAGGTCTTCTCGTAGCCCTGCTCGGCGAAGAGTTCCAGCGCGACGTCCTGGATGCGCTGACGGGTGTTGCCCCGGCGTGGCTGCGCCTTGCTGCTCATGTTGCTCTCCCCGAATAACTTACTTGACGACCGGCAAGTGGCAGGTCTACCTTCCCTGATCGTACTTACTTGCCGGTCGGCAAGTAAGTAGAGGAACGGGACCAGGAACAGGGGAGTGGGGGACCATGTCGCTCGACGCGGTGGGGTCGGAACAGAAGAATAAGGCGGCGCCACAGCCGCGCAGCGTGCGGGTGGTACTGCTCGCGCTCATGATCGCGATGCTGCTCGCCATGCTGGACAACATGATCATCGGCACCGCGATGCCGACCATCGTCGGCGAGCTGGGCGGGCTGGAGCACCTGTCCTGGGTGGTCACCGCCTACACCCTCGCCACCGCCGCGTCGACCCCGATCTGGGGGAAGGTCGGCGACATGTACGGGCGGAAGAAGATCTTCCTGCTCTCCATCGTCATATTCCTGATCGGCTCCGCGCTCAGCGGCATGGCCCAGGACATGGGCCAGCTCATCGGCTTCCGCGCCGTCCAGGGCCTGGGCGCCGGCGGACTCATGGTCGGTGTCATGGCGATCATCGGAGACCTCATCCCGCCCCGTGAGCGCGGCAAGTACCAGGGCATGATGGCCGGCGTGATGGCCCTCGCCATGATCGGCGGACCGCTGGTCGGCGGCACCATCACCGACCACCTCGGCTGGCGCTGGAGCTTCTACATCAACCTGCCGCTCGGCGCCGTCGCCCTCGCGATGATCGTGACCGTGCTGCACCTGCCCGTCGTCGAGCGGACCAGGAACAAGGTCGACTATCTCGGCGCGGCCCTGCTGACGGTCGGCATCACCTCGATCGTGCTGGTCACCACCTGGGGCGGTACGGAGTACGCCTGGAGCTCCGCGCTGATCATGGAGCTGATCGCCATCGGCGTCGTCACCCTCGTCTCGTTCGTGTACGTGCAGACCAAGGCGCCCGAGCCGATCCTGCCGCTGCACATCTTCCGCAACCGCAACTTCACTCTCATGCAGGTCATCGGCTTCCTGACCGGCTTCGTGATGTTCGGAGCTGTCCTCTTCCTGCCGCTCTACCAGCAGTCCGTCCAGGGCGCGTCGGCGACCAACTCCGGTCTTCTGCTCCTGCCGCTGCTGCTGTCGATGATGGTCGTCTCGCTCTTCGCGGGCCGGGTCACCACCAACACGGGCAAGTACAAGATCTTCCCCATCGCCGGCGGCGCCCTGATGGTCACCGGGCTCTTCCTGCTCGCGCAGATGGACACCGGGACCTCCCGGCTCACCTCCGGCGTCTACATGGCCGTCCTCGGTGCCGGGATGGGCTTCCTGATGCAGATCACCATGCTCGTCGCGCAGAACAGCGCCGAACCGAAGGACATGGGCGTCGCCTCGTCCTCGACCACCCTGTTCCGCACGCTCGGCAGTTCCTTCGGCGTCGCCATCATGGGCGCGCTGTTCACCGGCAAGGTGGAGGAGGAGATGGCGGCGCGCGGTGGTGACGCGGTGACCGCGCAGTCCGCGCAGCTCGACGCGGCGAGCCTGGCCAAGCTGCCGGAGGCGGCGCGGGAGGCGTACCAGATCGCCGTCTCCTCCGGTACGCACGTCGCCTTCCTGCTGGCGGGTTCGGTCGCGGTGATCGGCTTCGTCGCGGCGTTCTTCGTCAAGGAGGTGCCGCTGCGGGGCGCCGGTCCCGAGAAGGCCGGGACGGCGGGCAGGGACGCGCTCCGTCCGGCGGCAAGGACGGGAAGAAGTCCACGCAGTCCGCCTAGGCACCCCGGCCGGGTCCGCCCGGCGCCCGCGCCTCAGTCCGGCAGCGTGATCATCGGGAAGCTGCCCGTCGCCGTGGGGGCGTGCTCGGGGAGCCAGAGGACCGCGATCGCGCCGCCCGTCTCCTCCGGGCCCGGCGTCGGGCTCTCCGGCGCGGCGTTGCGGAAGGTCAGCCGGGCCCCGAGGACGCGCGCCTGACCGGCCGCGATGGTCAGCCCGAGACCGTGTCCGTGCCCCGCGCGGTCGCTGGCACCCGTACGGAACCGGCTCGGCCCGTCCCGCAGCAGCGCGTCGGGGAAGCCGGGCCCGTGGTCGCGTACGCGTACCACCCGGCCCTCGACGGTCACCTCGACAGGCGTACCGCCGTGCTTGGCCGCGTTGGCCAGGAGATTGCCGAGGATGCGCTCCAGGCGGCGCGGATCGGTGTTGACCCGCGAGTCGTGCACGACCTGGATCCGCACATCGGGATCGAGCAGCGCCACCCGCCGGCTGACGAACTCGCCGAGCGCCACCTCCTGGAGTTCGGCGCGTTCCGACGCGCTGTCCAGCCTGGCGACCTCCAGTACGTCCTCGACCAGCGTCCGCATGGCCTGGGCGCGGTCCCGCACCAGCTCGGTGGGCCGGCCCGGCGGCAGCAGCTCGGCCGCCGTCAGCAGGCCCGTCACGGGCGTACGGAGCTCGTGCGCGATGTCGGCGGTCACCCGGCGCTCCGCCTCGATGCGTTCGTTCAGCGCGTCCGTCAGGGCGTCGACCGCGCGGGCCAGCTCGTCGGTCTCGTCCCGTACGACTCCGCCGACCGCCTCCCGTACGCGCACGTCCGTGTTGCCCTGCGCGACCTTGCCGGCGGCGGCCGCCGCCTTGCGCAGCCGGCGCGAGAGCTGCCCGCCGATCAGCACCCCCAGCGCACAGCCGCCGACGACCACACAGACCGAGCCGATCAGCAGGGCCCGGTCGAGGTCCTTCATGATCGCCACGGAACGGTCGGCGAACTTGCTGTGCAGGGAGAGCACCCCGTTCTCCAGCGGTACGGCCGCCCAGACGTCGGGTGTGCCGTCCCCCGAGTCGCGGACATAGGTGGCACGCCGCCCCTCCTGCACCTTCTTCCGCAGGTCGTTCGGGAGCGCGGGGTCGTTCAGCTTCGTACCGAACTTCAGCTCGTGCGTCGAGTCGTACATGCGCTGCGCGAACAGCAGCCGCTCCAGCTGCACCTCGCGCGCGTTATCCAGCATCGAGACCTGGGCCGCGTTGTGCACGACGAGGCTCAGCGCCATCGCGACGAGGGCGCCGACCGCCGCGATCGCGATGCTGATCTTCCACCGGACGCCGGTGCGCAGGGCGAGGCGCTTCATGCCTTGAGTTTGTAGCCGAAGCCGCGGACCGTCTCGATCCGGTCCTGTCCGATCTTGGTGCGCAGCCGCTGCACATGGACGTCGACCACGCGCGTGTCACCGCCCCAGCCGTAGTCCCAGACGCGTTCGAGCAGCTTGTCGCGGGACAGGACGGTGCCGGGCGCGGCCGAGAACTCGATGAGCAGCCGCATCTCGGTCGGTGTCAGCGACACCGGCTCACCCCCTTTGCGCACTTCCATGCCCTCCTTGTCGATCTCCAGATCGCCGAAGGACAGGGAGCCCTGCTCGTCCGCCCCCTCCTGGCCGCCCTGCTCCCCGGCCGGTCCGCCGGCGTGCCCGAAGCGGCGCAGCACCGCGCGGATCCGGGCGACGAGCACCGCGCCGTCGAAGGGCTTGGTCACGTAGTCGTCGGCCCCCGCCTCCAGGCCGAGCACCACGTCGATCGAGTCGGCGCGCGCCGACAGCATGATCACGGGCACCGTCGACTCGTCCCTGATACGGCGGCACAGACTCACGCCGTCGAGGCCCGGCACCATCACGTCGAGCAGCGCGATGTCCGGCCGGTCGGCCCGGAACGCCTCAAGGCCGGACAGGCCGTCCGGCATGGCCGTCACCGTGAAGCCGTCACGCTCCAGCGCGAGCTGGGTGGCCTCGCGGATGACGTCGTCGTCCTCGACGAACAGGACATGGGTCTCCAGCATCCGGCAGCTCTCAGCTCTCTCAGTTCCCGATCGGAGGGGACGGCGCGGGGGCGTCCACGGGGCCGTTGACGACCGCTCCGCTGTAGTTGTTGCGCACCCGGTAGCGCTCGGTGAATCTCGTGTCGGCCCAGCTGTAGGTCACGATGTCCTCGCCGGACGGATACGCGACACGGTCGCCCTTCGCGTACACCTGGCGGGTCACCACCAGCTCGCCCCGGTCGATCGTGGCGTACACGGCGGGCTCCTCGGCGGCGAAGACGTTCTCGTACCGCTGCCGCCCGGACTCCCGGTAGACGTACGTCCCCAGGCCCACGGCGTCCTCGCAGCTCATCACGTTGACCACCACGTCCGGCGCGGTGCCGCCCGTCAGATTCCCGTATGAGGTGTCCACCGGGTAGGCGTCCTCGGAGCACGGTTTGAGGTCGGCCTTGACCTGCCCGCTCACCTTGGGGTCCCGCCGGAGCAGGGCCACCGGGTCGATGTCCTCGGCGGGCAGGGCCGAGGCCGTGTCGGTCGGCGGCGCGGGCTCGGCGGTGGCGACGGCTGCGGCGCCCTCGTCCCGGGTGCCGGTCGCGCTCGTGGAGCCGATGGCGAACACGCCGAAGGCGACGACCGAGACCAGCGCCAGGGCGCCGGTGGCGGTCGTCGCTGTGAGTGTCAGCCCCTTCAGGGCCCGGCTCGCCGCTGTGTCACCGCGCGGTATGCCGTCGGCCGGTGCGGGGTCGGCCGCCGCCCGGCAGGTCGTGGCGGTGCCGGTCGTGCCGGGAGCCGTGCCGCCGGTCGGGGCGCGGTCGGTGGTGCTTTGGGCCGCCGGGGTACGGAGGCGCCTCGTTCTGCGGGCGGACGTGCTGTCCTTGTCGCGCTTCAGGCCGCGCACCGCTCCTGCCCCCGTCCGTCGCGACGATAACCTGCACGCTCCGGAGCCTGGGGCCGCGGACGGCGTCGCTCCGGCAGCCGGTTCCCCGGTGCCCGGCGCTCCACGTCGCGGCGCTCCAGCTCCCGGGCCTCCAGCTCCTCACGGAGTTTGGCCAGCGCCCGGTGCAGCGTGCTCTTCACCGTACCGGTAGACATGCCGAGCGCCGCCGCCGTCTCCTCGGTACTCATCTGCTCCCAGTGCCGCAGCACGACGACGCTGCGCTGCTTCGGCGCCAGGACCCCGAGGATGTCGACGAGCAGGGCGCGGTCGGCGTGCTGGTCGGAGCCGTCCTCGACGCACGGTTCGGGCAGCTGCTCGGTCGGCACCTCTTCGAGCCTGCGCGCCCGCCACCACTCCGTACGGGTGTTGATCATGACGCGGCGCAGATAGGCGTCGGCGAGGGACTTGTCGGCGATGCCGTCCCAGCGGCCGTACGTACGGGCCAGGGCTGTCTGGAGCAGGTCCTGGGCGTCGACGGGATCGGGGACCAGCCGCCTGGCACTCCGCAGCAGGGCCTCCTGCCGGGTGCGTACGTACTCCTCGAATCCGAGCACCTCGCCGTTCGCCATGCCAACCGCCTCCCGCCCCGTGAACCGCACCGCTCGCCGCGCTGCTGTCGTCCTTCGTGCTGCCTTACGCCCCAGAAATTACGGAGGCGTTGTCACGAGGTCGTGCGCGCCAGCCGTCGGCGGGCGCACGGACATCCATCGGTTGTGTAACGGCGGGGGGATGGAACGGACGAACGACCGGCAAGTGGCGTGAGAAGGCGGACGGCCGGCCCGGAGAGGGCCGGCCGAACCGGATCGGATGCCGTGTCGTGCGCAGGGGCCGGGCGGTGGGCGCCGGGCGGTGCGGCCGGGTCAGGTCATCGGCAGCCGGTACAGGTCGTCGGCCAGCGGCTCGACCAGCCCGTCGGCCACCAGCCCGTCCAGCGCCCTGGCCCGCTGCACCGGCTCCTCCCACACGGTGTCGAGCACCGCCAGCGGCACCGGCCCCACCGCCTCGCGCAGTACGGCGAGCAGTTTGCCGCGCACCTGGCGGTCCGTGCCCGCGTACGTCTGACCGCGCCGGGCCGCGCCCTGGTGCGCCGGTTTGCCGGCCTGCCGCCAGGCGCAGCGTGACGCGATGGGGCAGCGCGCGCAGTCCTCGTTCTTCGAGGTGCACACGAGCGCGCCGAGTTCCATGGACGCGGCCGCCCAGCGGGCGGCCGTCTCCTCGTCCTCGGGCAGCAGCGCGCGGGCCAGCCGGCGTTCGGCGGCCGTCGTCGCGTTCGGCGGGTACTGGATGCCGGCGGCGGCGCGCGCGAAGACGCGCCGCACGTTCGTGTCGAGGACGGCGTGCCGCTGTCCGTACGCGAACGAGGCCACGGCGGCGGCCGTGTACTCGCCGATCCCGGGCAGCGCGAGCAACTGGCCGTGCTCGCGCGGTACGTCACCGCCGAACCGCTCCGTTATCGCCAGGGCCGCGCCGTGCAGCCGCAGGGCGCGGCGCGGATAACCGAGTCTGCCCCAGGCGCGTACCGCTTCGCCGGGAGCCTCGGCGGCCAGGTCGGCCGGGCGCGGCCAGCGCGCGAGCCACTGTTCGTACACCGGGAGCACCCGGGCGACCGGGGTCTGCTGGAGCATGAACTCGCTGACCATCACACCCCAGGCGCCCGTTTCGGGGCGGCGCCAGGGCAGGTCGCGGGCGTGCGCGTCGAACCACGCGATAACGGGGTCGTGAAGGGCGGCCGGGTCGATGACCGGCGGCGTAGTCGCAGAAGTCGCAGTCATGGCAACACCGATCCTGGCACGTCCGGGGG
>NZ_JAAPBF010000117.1 GCF_022695985.1 Streptomyces sp. NP-1717
GACCTGCGCCCGTGGCGCGTCCGGGGTCGACGAACGTGTCGGCCAGCGGGTCCGGGTAGGCAGTCGCGGGCGGTGTCGGCGGGGCGGCGGCGTACGGCGCGGCGGACGGCGGCGCGAAGGAGTCGGGGACGAAGGTGTCCGCGAACGGGTCCGCGCCCGCGGGGCGCCCCGCCTCGTAAAGAGGAGGCGACGGCGGGGCGATGCGCGGCGGGACACGCGCCGCGCCCAGTGGCGTACCGAGTGGCAGGGCCGACGCCGGGGGAGAGGCCGGATCGGAGGCGGACCGCTGGCGTGGGAACCGCTGCTCGAACTCCACCCGCGGCAGGCCCGCCGTACCCGGCAGCGGTTCGCGGGTCAGGTCGCGGCGCTCCGCCTGCTCCGGCTCGGGGATCTCGCGTACGCCTCCGGTCAGGTGGAGGATCTTGTCGGCGATACGGCGCTGGACCGGACGCGGCAGCAGCCGTACGGAGACGGCGCCGATGACGCCCAGGAGCGCCAGGCAGTACAGGGTCATCACCCAGGTCGCGGCGGCACGTCCCGCGTACAGCCCGTGCATCAGGGCGAAGCACCAGGCCGGGTAGGCGAGCATGTGCAGCGCGCGCCAGCGGCCGGCGACCTGGCCCGGGACGGCGAAGGCACTGCGCAGCGCGCCCGTCGAGGCGGCGACGACCATCAGGAGACCGGCGAGCGAGCCGAGGCCGATGAGGCCGCTCGTGCCGGTGATCCCGAGGCTGAAGGGCAGCACGGCGCCGATCAGTGCCACATGCCCGAGCGAGACCTTCACCGTGGCGTGCAGCAGCAGGAAGCCGAGGGAGGCCATCGCCGTGAACCGGTGGATGCCCTGGGCGAGCAGCCGGTGGCGCGGGGAGAGCAGCAGCCGGTCGGTGGCCATGAGTCCCCAGGCGACGGCGGCCGTCAGGGACACCAGTGACAGGACACCGGTGGTGAAGTCGAGCATCGCCCGGAATCCCTCACTCCCCGCGACGGCGAGGAGCGGGACGAGGACGAGCGCGGCGACCGACAGCCCTCCCTGGACCGAGCGGCTCATGCCGTGGCTCGGGGGAAGGGATGAACGGATCTTGTGAAAGTTCATAGGGGCAACTCCGAATGGCTCGGCAAAGCGGACCCGTTGCCGCATGCTAAGTCGCTCCATACCGGGCAGTACGCCGTTTGCGGGTTTACCGAGCGGACGGAGCGTCAACTGCCCCTGGGGATGCCCCGGATAGGGTCGATACGCGGGGTAACTCGGGCGCCGAAGGTTCGATGAATCACATAGAGGTCAATGGCCTGTTCCCGACTCGAACGATCCTGTATGGCCGTCGAACGTCCCGTCGCTGTCGCGAATCGCCGCCGGCGCCGCCGGGCCGTACTCTCCGTACCGCCACGAATGCGGCATGCGAGCCCTGTGTCCGCTGCGGTACCCTGCTCGCATGCGTGCCGTACGCCTTCTGCTTAGCGAGCCGCGCTGATCAGTACCGACGGATGACGGATCCGGTCGGAATCAGCGTGGCTGCCCCCTCCTGTGCGAGGGGTTTTTTCATTCCCGCGGCAGAGACGATCGATGGAGCTTCAGAGGACATGAGCGAGACGAATCCGGCCGCCGCCGGCGCGGAGACGACCGCACCGGCCGCGCCGCACCGCTACACGGCCGCCATGGCGGCCGACATCGAGGCACGCTGGCAGGACTTCTGGGACACGGACGGCACCTACGAGGCGCCGAACCCGGTGGGCGACCTGGCCGGCGACGCGGCCGTCGTCGAGCGTCCCAAGAAGTACGTCATGGACATGTTCCCGTACCCCTCCGGGACCGGACTGCACGTCGGACACCCACTCGGCTACATCGCCACCGACGTCTACGCCCGCCACCAGCGCATGAGCGGGTACAACGTGCTGCACACGCTGGGCTTCGACGCCTTCGGCCTGCCCGCCGAGCAGTACGCGATCAGCACCGGCACCCACCCCCGGGTGTCGACCGAGGCCGCCATGGAGAACATGACGCGGCAGCTGCGCCGGCTGGGCCTGGGGCACGACAAGCGGCGCTCGGTCGCCACGATCGACCCCGACTTCTACCGCTGGACGCAGTGGATCTTCGTACAGATCTTCAACTCCTGGTACGACCCCGAGGCCGACCGGGCCCGCCCGATCACCGAGCTGGTCGCCCGGTTCGAGAGCGGCGAGCGCGCGACGCCGGACGGCCGGAGCTGGAGCGAGCTGAGCGAGAACGAGCGCGCCGACGTCCTGGGCGGCTACCGCCTGGCCTACGCCTCCGACGCCCCCGTCAACTGGTGCCCGGGGCTCGGCACCGTCCTGGCCAACGAGGAAGTCACCGCCGACGGGCGCTCCGAGCGCGGCAACTTCCCGGTCTTCAAGTCCAAGCTGCGCCAGTGGAACATGCGCATCACGGCGTACGCGGACCGGCTGCTGGACGACCTGGACGCGCTGGACTGGCCCGACGCCATCAAGCAGCAGCAGCGCAACTGGATCGGGCGCAGCGAGGGCGCGCGCGTCGACTTCCCCGTGGGCGACGCCGGTGCCATCACCGTCTTCACGACCCGTCAGGACACCCTGTTCGGCGCCACGTACATGGTCCTGGCGCCGGAGCACGAGCTGGTCGAGAAGATCGTCCCGGCCGCCTGGCCCGAGGGCACGCACGACGTGTGGACGGGCGGTCACGCGACGCCCGCCGACGCCGTCGACGCGTACCGCAAGCAGGCCGCGGCCAAGTCCGACGTCGAGCGGCAGGCCGAGGCCAAGGACAAGACGGGCGTCTTCACCGGTGGCTATGCCACCAATCCGGCCAACGGCGAGCGGATCCCGGTCTTCATCGCGGACTACGTCCTGATGGGATACGGCACCGGCGCGATCATGGCGGTCCCGGCGCACGACAGTCGTGACTTTGCGTTTGCACGCGCTTTCGAACTGTCGATGCGCTGTGTCGTGGAGCCGAAGGACGGCCGGGGCACCGATCCCGCGCAGTGGGACGACGCGTTCGTCGCGTACGACGCGACAATCGTCAACTCGTCGGCCCCCGCCGTCACCCTGGACGGTCTGGGCGTCGTCGACGCCAAGGCGAAGATCACCGAATGGCTGGTCACCGAGGGTATCGGCGAGGGCACCGTCAACTTCCGGCTGCGCGACTGGCTGTTCAGCCGGCAGCGCTACTGGGGCGAGCCCTTCCCCGTCGTCTACGACGAGGACGGCATCGCGCACGCGCTGCCCGAGTCGATGCTGCCGCTGGCGCTGCCCGAGGTCGACGACTACTCGCCGCGCACGTTCGACCCGGACGACGCGGACACCCGGCCCGAGACACCGCTGTCGCGCAACGAGGACTGGGTCTTTGTCGACCTGGACCTGGGCGACGGCAAGGGCGTACGGCGCTACCGCCGTGAGACCAACACCATGCCGAACTGGGCCGGTTCGTGCTGGTACGAACTGCGCTACCTGGACCCGCACAACACGGAGAAGCTGGTCGACCCCACCGTCGAGCAGTACTGGATGGGCCCCCGCGAGGGCATGCCGCACGGCGGTGTCGACCTGTACGTGGGCGGCGCCGAGCACGCCGTACTGCACCTGCTGTACGCGCGCTTCTGGTCCAAGGTGCTGTTCGACCTGGGGCACGTCTCGTCGGTCGAGCCGTTCCACAAGCTGTACAACCAGGGCATGATCCAGGCGTTCGTCTACCGCGACAGCCGCGGCATCGCGGTCGAGGCGGCCGAGGTCGAGGAGCGCGAGGACGGCCACTGGTACCGCGGCGAGAAGGTCAGCAAGCTGCTGGGCAAGATGGGCAAGTCGCTGAAGAACGCCGTCACTCCGGACGAGATCTTCGCGGAGTACGGCGCCGACACCCTGCGGCTGTACGAGATGGCCATGGGCCCGCTGGACGTCTCACGGCCGTGGGACACCCGCGCGGTGGTGGGCCAGTACCGGCTGCTGCAGCGGCTGTGGCGCAACGTCGTGGACGAGGCGACCGGAGAGGTCACGGTGCTCGACGTCCCCGACGCCGACATCGACGTGACGACGCTGCGCGCCCTGCACAAGGCGATCGACGGCGTCGGCCAGGACATGGCCGCGCTGCGCTTCAACACCGCCATCGCCAAGATCACCGAGCTGAACAACCATCTGACCAAGACGGGCGCGCCGGTCGCCCGATCGGTCGCGGAGCGGCTGGTGCTGCTGGTGGCGCCGCTGGCGCCGCACGTCGCCGAGGAGCTGTGGCGCAAGCTGGGGCACACCGGCTCGGTCGTGCACGAGCCCTTCCCGGCCGCCGATCCGGCGTATCTGGTGGACGAGTCCGTCACCTGCGTCGTCCAGGTCAAGGGCAAGGTCAGGGCGAGGCTGGAGGTCTCCCCGTCGATCTCGGACGCGGACCTGGAGGCGCTGGCGCTGGGCGACGCCGCGGTGGTCGCGGCGCTGGGCGGCGCGGGCATCCGCAAGGTGATCGTGCGGGCGCCGAAGCTGGTCAACATCGTGCCCGCGTAGTCGTCGCGCGCGGTCGTGCCCGCACGGGCCCCGGGCGGGGTCTGTGCGGGGTCGGTGCGGGGTCCGTGCGGGTCTTATGGGGCTTCGCGGGGCCCGTGCGGGCCTCTCGTGAGGCCGGGGCGGGCCCCGGCCGGGCCAGGCGTGGGGCACAGGGCTTTCCCTTACGGGCAGTTTGAGGGTTCGGGCGGAACCCTCAGGCTGCCCGTTCCGTTTACGGTGGAGGTACCGACGTCGACACCGGAGAGGCATCCACCATGGAGGCCGTGCTTTTGATCGTGGCGCTGCTCTTTGTCGCCTTCGTGGCCTTGGGCGTGTATGTGGGCGTCAAGGCGGTCCGCGCGGCCAAGCGGGGTGTGGACCGTACGATCACGCAGGCCCGCCGGACCGTCGAGGACACCACCCTGAGAGCCAAGAGCCTCGGGCAGACCGGGGTCACGGCCGAGCTGGCCCAGCTCCGGCTCTCGCTGCGCACGTCCATGCGTGCCACCCAGGAGGCGCTCCGGGCCAACGAGGCGGAGGACGCCTCGCTGTCGGAGTCGCTGAACCTCTTCCAGCGGCTGAGTGTGCACGGGCGGGAGCTGGACGACGAGCTGAGGCGGCTGGAGCGGGACCCGGACCGGGCGACGATCTCGCAGCGACTCCCCGAGCTGCGGGACCGTACGGAACGGATCACGAAGTCGGCCGACTCGCTGCGCTGGGCGGCCAGGGACCGGGCGCGGAAGTTCTCCGAGGACGAGCTGACGCTCCTGAGCGAGCAGATCGACGTCGAGTCGGGCGCGCTGCGGCACTGGTCCGCGGTGGAACCGGAGTCGGGACCGCACACGCGGACGGGGCCGGTACGGCCGCAGCCCATGGAGTGGCCGGAGCCGGAGGCGACCACCCCGGAGCAGGCCGGGCAGCCCGGCGGACGTACGGCGCGACCGGAGGGCGCGGAGCCCACACTCGCGGACCAGACATGGCCCGCGCCGCCGCCGGCCGCCGAGAGGCCGCAGGCGATCGATCCGCCGGACCCCCGGCAGACGACCTATCCGTGGCAGGAGAAGTCGGCGCGGCCGGAGACGACGAACTGACCGCTGCCGTGTGAGTCGCACCGCGATAGTCGCTCCGGGTGCTCCCGGATGAGTTCACCGCCGACGGGCGGTGGTTGCGGGTGTCCGGACGGGGCACACGCATGGCGGGTGGCGGGCCGTCAGAGGTATGGACCCGCCGACATCGAGAACGTGGAAGCAGGGAAGAGGGCGGAAGCCGATGGGGACCTCTTCGAATTCGTCCGGCGAGGCGGGGCCGGGCTCCCGACCGGTGGTCGCGGCGGGTAACCTCCCGCTCATGTCCCGCCATGTCGCGATCGTCACCGATTCAACGGCCTACCTGCCGCCGCAGGCGATGGAACGCCATGGCATCACCGCGGTGCCGCTGACCGTGGTGCTGGGCGACCGGGCACTCGAAGAGGGCACCGAGATCTCGGCCAGATCGCTCGCACTCGCGCTGCAGAAACGGCGCTCCGTGACCACCTCGCGGCCGAGCCCCGAGGTCTTCGCCGCCGCCTACCGGGCCGCCGCCGAGGCCGGCGCGACGGGCATCGTCTCGCTGCATCTGTCGGCGGAGTTCTCCGGGACGTACGACGCCGCGGTCCTCGCCGCACGCGAGGCGCCCGTGCCGGTACGGGTCGTGGACACCGGCATGGTGGCGATGGCCCTCGGCTTCTGCGCCCTGGCGGCGGCCGAGACCGCGGAGTCGGACGGCTCACTGGACGAGGCGGTGGCGGCGGCCGAGAAGCGGGCCGCAGGGACGTACGCGTACTTCTACGTCGACACGCTCGACTACCTGCGGCGCGGCGGCCGTATCGGCGCCGCGCAGGCGCTCTTCGGCTCGGCGCTCGCCGTGAAGCCGTTGCTCCAACTGGACGGCGGCCGGATCGAGTTGCTGGAGAAGGTACGGACGGCGTCGAAGGCGATCGCGCGCCTCGAGGAGATCGTCGCGGACCGGGCGGGCACCGGACAGGTCGACATCGCCGTACACCATCTCGCGGCGCCCGAACGGGCCGCCGCGCTCGCCGACCGGCTGCGGGAGCGGTTGCCGGGCCTCGCCGAGCTGCATGTGAGCGAGGTGGGCGCGGTGATCGGGGCGCACACCGGGCCGGGGCTGCTCGGGGCTGTGGTCTCACCGCGCTGAGGGCCTTGCGGGCGGAAGCGCGCTGCCGGAGCGCGCCGCGGAAGCACTCGTTCGGGTGGCCGAGTTATCCACAACTGGTGAGTTGTCCACCGTAATTCGGCCTCCTCGGCGGGATCGGCCGGGAGTGCCTACCGTCTGGCGCATGACTCTCCGATCACGCTCCGTGACCAGTGGCCCCGGTCGATCCTCGACGTCCGACGGCCGCGCCCGCCGTACGTCCTGCGCACCGCGCCCGCGCCACCGGCGCGCGGGGACGACGCCGGCGACCGCCGCGCTGCGCCGTCGCGCCGATGCCATGTTCGCCGTCACGTCGGGCGCCGCGACGGCTCCCGGAGCCGGGGGGCTCGCCGACGCGGGGGCGGTGAGGACGGCCGCGACGCTGGGCGCGAGCCCGCCACCGGCACCGGCGCCGGTCCCGGCTTCACCACCGGCTCCGAACCCGTCTCCGGCCCCGGCCCCAGCCGCGTCGCCAACCCCGTCCGGGGCGGCGGTCGGTGGCGCCGCCGCCGGCGGCACCGTGCCGGCGGGCGGGCGGCGGGAGCGGGCATGGCTCGCCCTGCGGGACCGGTTGCCGGTGTGGGTGCAGCTCAGATGCGGGCTCGAACCGAAGACCCTGGCGGCGCTGACGGTGGTGCTGGTGGTCGCCGCCGTCCTGGCGGTCCAGCACTTCTGGTCCGGCAGGCCCCAGCCGGTCAGCGCGCCGGAGACGGTCCGTGAGGAAGTGGCCGCGACCGGCTCCGCGCGGGAGCCGGAACCGTCGCCGGGAGCACCTCCACCCGCTGCCGCCGCGTCCTCCGCCAAGCGCGTCGTGATCGATGTCAGCGGCGAGGTGCGCAGTCCCGGCGTCCACCGGCTGCCCGCCGGGTCGCGGGTCACCGACGCGCTCCGGGCCGCCGGGGGAGTCGAGCCGGGCGCCGATCTGACCGGGCTCAACCGGGCGCGTGTACTGGTGGACGGCGAGCAGGTGGTCGTGGGCGGCCCCGCGCCACCGGGACAGGCCGCGCCGGGCGGCGGAGCGGCCGGACCGGGCACCGGCGGCGCGGATCCCGGCGGGGCGCCGGTGAGTCTCAGCACGGCCACCGTGGAACAGCTCGACACCCTTCCCGGCGTCGGCCCGGTGCTCGCGCAGCACATCATCGACTACCGCACCCGGCACGGCGGTTACCGGTCCGTCGACGAGCTGCGCGAGGTCAACGGCATCGGCGAACGCCGGTTCGCCGACATCGAGCCCCGTGTACGGCCGTGACCCGCGCGGCCGTACACGCCGCGACGGGGCATCCGCTGGGTGCCGCGGACCCCCGCCAGGAGGGCCCGGCCGATCTGCGGCTGGTCCCGCCCGCGCTGGCGGCCTGGGCCGCCGCGGCCCTGGCGACGGGCGCACCGGGTGACTGGACCGCCGGCGCGGTGCTGGCCGGGCTGGCCCTGGCGGGTGTGCTGCTGGTGCGGGCGGCTCTCGTACCGGCGCGGCGCGGGCGCAGAGCGGGTGCCGGGGCGAGGGACGTGCGGCGGCGGGTGAACGGTGTCGCGGTCGCCGCGGTGCTGCTCTGCGCCGCCGCGGGGGCGGGATCCGCCTGGCTGCACGGCGCCGACCGGACCCGGGGCCCGGTGCCGGGACTGGCCGAGCGGTACGCCCGCGTCACCGTGGACCTGACGGTCACCTCCGACCCGCGTCCCACCCGGCCGAGGGTCCGGGGCGACTCGCTCTCGGCCGCCGGTCTCGTCCTGGACGCCGACCTCACACGCGTGACGGCCACGGACGGAGCCGTCACCACCCTCCGTACACCTGTGCTCGTCTTCGTCCAGGCCGGAGGCGGCGCCGGGGCCTGGCAGCGGCTGCTGCCGTCCACCGGGCTCAGGCTGGCCGGGCGCCTCGCGCCGCCGCTGGAGGGCGACGTGCGGTACGCGGCGGCGCTACGGGTGGAGGGGAGCGGGCCGCCGCGGGTCGTACGCCCGCCGACCGGCCCGCAGCGCACGGCGGGAGACCTGCGCGCGGGGCTGCGGGAGGCGACGGAAGAGCTCCCGCCGGACGCCCGGGCCCTGCTGCCCGGACTGGTCGTCGGGGACACCTCGCGTATCCCGCCCGAGCTGCACGACGCGTTCACGGCGACCGACCTCTCCCATCTGCTCGCCGTCTCCGGAAGCAACCTGACGATCGTCCTCGCCCTGCTCATCGGCCCTCCGGGTCTCGCCCTGAGGGCCGAGCGGCGCGGACTCGCCCCGCGTCTGGGGATCTCACTGCGGTCGACCGCCGTGTTCGGCGGGGCGCTCACGCTCGCGTTCGTGGTGGTCTGCCGGCCGGAGCCGAGCGTGCTGCGGGCGGCGGCCTGCGGGCTGATCACGCTGCTCGCCATCGGCACCGGCCGGCGCAGATCGCTGCTCCCGGCGCTGGCCGCCGCCGTACTGCTCCTCGTCCTCTGGGACCCGGCCCTGGCGCGCAGTTTCGGCTTCGTGCTGTCCGTGGCCGCCACGGGGGCGCTGCTCACCATCGGGCCGCGCTGGAGTGCCGCGATGCAGCGGCGCGGTGTGCCGCCCCGGCTCGCCGAGGTACTGGCGGCGGCCGCGTCGGCGCAGGCCGTGTGCGCACCGGTGGTGGCGGTGTTCGCCGCGCGGGTCAGTCTCGTCGCGGTCCCGTGCAACCTGTTCGCCGAACTGGCCGTGGCGCCCGCGACGGTGCTCGGGTTCGCGGCGCTCGCCACGGCGCCGGTGGCCATGCCGGCGGCCGAACTGCTGGCCCGGTGCGCGGGCTGGCCGGTCGAATGGATCGCCTCCGTCGCCCGCACCGGCGCCTCGCTGCCGGGAGCCGAGGCCGAGTGGCCCGGCGGCTGGCGGGGCGGGGCGCTGCTGGCGGGTATCACCGTCCTCGTCGTCTGCGCGGTACGGCGGATACGCGGCCCCTGGGTCGCGGCGGGCTGCGTGGTGCTCCTGCTGCTGGCGATCCTGCGGCCGGCTCCCCTCACCCGGATGGTCACCGGCTGGCCGCCGCCGGGGTGGGCGCTGGCGATGTGCGACGTCGGCCAGGGCGACACGATGGTCCTCGCGGCGGGTGACGGCGCGGGTGTGGTCGTGGACGCCGGACCCGATCCGAAGCTGGCGGACCGCTGTCTGCGGGACCTCGGGATCACCCGCGTACCGCTGCTCGTGGTCAGTCACTTCCACGCCGACCATGTCACCGGGCTGCCCGGGGTGCTGCGCGGCAGGAGGGTCGGTGCCATCCAGACGACACCCCTTCAGGAGCCGTGGGAGCAGAGCGCGTTCGTGCGGCGCACGGCGGAGGCCGCGGGCGTGCCGCTGGTGCGTGCGACACCCGGGGAGCGGCGCCGGGTCGGGCCGCTCGACTGGCGGGTGCTGTGGCCGAGGGCGGGGCCGGGGCTGGGTGCGGGCGGGCCGAACGACGCGAGCGTCACCCTGTTCGTCAGGACGGCGGGCGGTACGACCCTGCTGCTGCTCGGCGACCTCGAACCGCCCGCCCAGCAGGGCCTGTCGAGGGACCATCCGACGCTGCCGCCGGTGGACGTGCTGAAGGTCGCCCACCACGGTTCGGCGTTCCAGGACCCCGGACTGCTGCGTACGGTGCGGCCCCGGCTGGCCCTGATCTCCTGCGGCAGGGACAACCCGTACGGCCATCCGTCACCGCGCACGGTGGGTGCGCTGCGGGCCGGGGGAGCGGTGGTGATGCGTACCGACACCGACGGCGCCGTTGCGGTGACCGGCGCGGGGGAGGGGCTGCGGGCCGTGGCGCGCGGGCCGGGATGACCGGGCGGACGACCGTGCCGGCCGCCCCGTACCGGTCGTTCGGACGACGACGAACGACGCATGGTGGGAAGGGGGGAGCCGGGCCAGACTGAGTCCATGGACACCTCCCGGACCATCTCCGACTATCTGCGCCGCATCGGCGCGGACCGGCCCGCCGTACCGGACGCCGCGGCGCTGAGGGATCTTCAGGTACGGCATCTGCGGACCGTGCCGTTCGAGAACCTGTCCGTGCATCTGGGCGAGGAGATCGTCCTTGAGGAGGGGGCGCTGGCAGCCAAGGTCGTGGACAGGAGGAGGGGAGGTTTCTGCTACGAACTCAACGGCGCCTTCGCGGTGTTGCTCCGTGGGCTCGGCTTCCGGGTGACGCTCCTTCAGGCCCGGGTGTTCACGGCGGACGGGGGTCTGGGCATCCCGTACGACCACATGACGCTGCTCGTCGAGACGCCCGCGCCCGCCGGGTCGGGGCGCGACACGGACCGGTGGTTCGCCGATGTCGGCTTCGGCAGTCACAGCACCCATCCGCTGGCCCTCGACGAGCGCGGTGACCAGGAGGACCCCGCCGGCACCTTCCGGATCGTGCCGGGCCCGGACGGGGACCTCGACGTCGTACGGGACGGCAGGCCCCAGTTCCGGGTCGACCGACGGCCGCGCGCGCTGGCCGACTTCACCGCCGGGGCCTGGTACCACCGGACCTCGCCGGACTCCCATTTCACCCGGTCACTGGTCTGCTCCCGGAACACCGACGACGGCCGGATCACGCTCACGGGCAGCACCCTCATCACCACCGTGGGCAGCGACCGGAACGAGCGGCCGCTGGAGGGCGACGCCGAGATCCTCGCCGCCTACCGGGACCACTTCGGACTGGACCTGGACCAGGTCCCCCGGGTCGGGACCGTAGGCAGGAGAGAGGGACGCAGTTGGACGTCGGGCACCTGCGGTTGAGGGGACTCACCCCTCGGCCGGGGCTTCGAGCCACCCCTCGTACTCGGCCGCGAAGGCGTCCAGCGCCGTGGGGTCGAGGCGGGATCCCGCGTCCTCGATCACGACCAGCCACTGCGCGTCCTCGGCGTCGTCCTCGCCGGCCAGGGCGTCCCGTACGAGCTGGGGCTCCTCCAGCACGCCGAAGCGGTCGGCGAGTTCGCCCGCGACCTCCTCGGCGGCGTCGCGGTCGGGCAGCACCAGTACATGTCGAACATCGCTCACCCGGTCATTCTCCCGTACGCGGTGCTGTCGGTGGGCCGTGGGATGCTGGACCGCGATGGCCACCAGGAAGACTTCCCCAGACGATCCGCTCGCCCCTCTCACGCTCGCCGTGGGCCAGGAGGACCTGCTGCTGGACCGTGCCGTCCAGCAGGTCGTGGCGGCGGCCCGCGCCGCCGACCCGGACACGGACGTGCGCGACCTCCCCTCCGACCAGCTCCAGCCGGGCACCCTCGCCGAGCTGACGAGCCCGTCGCTGTTCGCGGAGCGCAAGGTCGTCGTCGTACGGAACGCGCACGACCTCTCGGCGGACACGATCAAGGACGTCAAGGCGTACCTCGACGCACCGGCCGAGGAGATCACCCTCGTCCTGCTGCACGCGGGCGGGCCCAAGGGCAAGGCGCTGCTGGAAGCTGCCCGCAAGGCCGGCGCCCGTGAGGTGCTCTGCGCGAAGACGACCAAGCCCGCCGAACGGCTGGGCTTCGTACGGTCGGAGTTCCGCGCGCTGGGACGCTCGGCCACGCCCGAGGCCTGCCAGGCGCTGGTCGACTCGATCGGCAGCGATCTGCGGGAGCTGGCGAGCGCGGTGTCCCAGCTCGTCGCCGACGTCGAGGGCCCGATCGACGACGCCGTCGTCGCCCGCTACTACACGGGCCGTGCCGAGGCCTCCAGCTTCACCGTCGCCGACCGGGCCGTGGAGGGCCGCGCGGCCGACGCGCTCGAAGCGCTGCGCTGGTCGCTGTCGACCGGTGTCGCGCCCGTACTGATCACCAGCGCGCTCGCGCAGGGCGTGCGCGCCATCGGCAAGCTGTCGTCGGCGCGCGGCGGCCGGCCCGCGGACCTCGCCCGTGAGCTGGGCATGCCGCCGTGGAAGATCGACAGGGTGCGCCAGCAGATGCGGGGCTGGACCCCGGACGCGGTGGCGACGGCGCTGCGCGCGGTCGCGGAGGCCGACGAAGGCGTCAAGGGCGGCGGCGCCGACCCCGAGTACGCGCTGGAGAAGGCGGTCGTCACCATCGCCCGCGCGGCCCGCGCCGGCCGCTGAGGGCTGCCCCGTCACCATGCCGAAGGCCCCGGTACGCCGTACCGGGGCCTTCGTCGTCAAACCTGGCCGGATCCGCACCCGCGTGGCGAACGCAGTCGTGCACGGATCCGAAGACACCGGTCAGGAGCGGTAGAGAGGGCCCGCTGAGTCCGTTCCGGCGGTTGGAATCAAGAGTGAGCAGACAGCGCTCAGCCCTGCAGGGCGGCAACCTTCGACGCCAGCGCCGACTTCTTGTTGGCGGCGGCGTTCTTGTGGATGACACCCTTCGAGGCGGCCTTGTCGAGCTTGCGCGACGCCTCGCGGACGGCCACGTTGGCCGCCTCGACGTCACCGGCGACGACAGCCTCGCGGGCCTTGCGGATCGCGGTCTTGAGCGACGACTTGACGGCCTTGTTGCGCAGGCGCGCCTTCTCGTTGGTCTTGTTCCGCTTGATCTGGGACTTGATGTTCGCCACGAAATGCCTTTTCAGGTTCGATGATCTTTGAATGAGCGCCCGTGCCGAGACAGCAGCAGACACAGCCGCCCACGCTACCAGTCACCGTCCGACCGGCCCAAACCGGGCGCAGCCCCGTACCCGTGGGACGATGGAGCCTACGTATCGATCCGATGTCGACCCGAGACGAGACGCCGCGCGTCTCAAGAATCAGGACCCTGCGTGCCCGCGACCCCTACCAACGTGCCCGAGCCGAGCCGTACGGACCCGGCGCTGCTCCGTAATTTCTGCATCATCGCGCACATCGACCACGGCAAGTCGACGCTCGCCGACCGGATGCTCCAGCTGACCGGCGTGGTCGACCAGCGGCAGATGCGCGCTCAGTATCTCGACCGGATGGACATCGAGCGCGAGCGCGGCATCACGATCAAGTCCCAGGCGGTCCGGCTGCCGTGGGCCCCCAACGAGGGTCCGGACCAGGGCACGACCCATGTCCTGAACATGATCGACACTCCGGGCCACGTGGACTTCACCTACGAGGTGTCCCGCTCGCTCGCCGCCTGCGAGGGCACGATCCTGCTGGTGGACGCCGCCCAGGGCATCGAGGCGCAGACCCTCGCCAACCTCTATCTGGCGATGGAGAACGACCTCACCATCGTTCCGGTGCTCAACAAGATCGACCTGCCGGCCGCGCAGCCCGAGAAGTTCTCCGAGGAACTGGCGAATCTGATCGGCTGCCAGCCCGAGGACGTCCTGAAGGTCTCCGCCAAGACCGGTGTCGGCGTGGACGTGCTGCTCGACCGGGTCGTCAAGGACGTGCCCCCGCCGGTCGGCGTCGCGGACGCCCCGGCGCGCGCGATGATCTTCGACTCGGTGTACGACTCCTACCGGGGCGTCGTCACGTACGTCCGTGTCATCGACGGCCAGCTCAACAAGCGCGAGCGCATCCGGATGATGTCCACCGGCGCCACCCACGAACTGCTGGAGATCGGCGTCTCCTCGCCCGAGATGACCCCGGCGGACGGCCTCGGCGTCGGCGAGGTCGGCTATCTCATCACCGGGGTGAAGGACGTCCGGCAGTCCAAGGTCGGTGACACGATCACCTCGTTCAGCAAGGGCGCGACCGAGCCGCTGGGCGGCTACAAGGACCCCAAGCCGATGGTGTTCTCCGGCCTCTATCCGCTGGACGGCTCGGACTACCCCGAACTGCGCGACGCCCTCGACAAGCTCCAGCTCAACGACGCGGCGCTGGTGTACGAGCCGGAGACCTCCGCGGCCCTCGGCTTCGGCTTCCGCGTCGGCTTCCTCGGGCTGCTGCACCTCGACGTGATCCGGGAGCGGCTGGAGCGTGAGTTCAACCTCGACCTGATCGCGACCGCGCCGAACGTGGTCTACCGGGTGGAGATGGAGGACGGCAAGGAGCACACCGTCACCAACCCGAGCGAGTTCCCCGAGGGGAAGATCGACTCGGTGCACGAGCCCGTCGTCCGGGCCACGATCCTGGCGCCCAGCGAGTTCATCGGCTCGATCATGGAGCTGTGCCAGACCCGCCGCGGCACGCTCCTCGGCATGGACTACCTCTCCGCCGACCGGGTCGAGATCCGCTACACCCTCCCGCTCGCCGAGATCGTCTTCGACTTCTTCGACCAGCTGAAGTCCAAGACCCGCGGTTACGCGTCGCTGGACTACGAGCCCACCGGCGAGCAGAGTGCCCAGCTCGTCAAGGTCGACATCCTGCTGCACGGCGACAAGGTCGACGCCTTCTCCGCCATCACGCACCGGGACCAGGCGTACGCGTACGGCGTACGGCTCGTCGCCAAGCTCAGGGAACTCATCCCGCGCCAGGCATTCGAGGTGCCCATCCAGGCGGCCATCGGCTCCCGGGTCATCGCCCGCGAGACGATCCGCGCCATCCGCAAGGACGTCCTCGCCAAGTGCTACGGCGGTGACATCTCCCGGAAGCGCAAGCTGCTGGAGAAGCAGAAGGAGGGCAAGAAGCGGATGAAGATGGTCGGCAGTGTGGAGGTCCCGCAGGAGGCGTTCATCGCGGTGCTCTCCAGCGACGAGTCGTCGGGCAAGAAGAAGTGACCGAGGCCGTACCCCGTCGGCGGTGACCGGGACGAGACCACCGGGAAGCGATGACCGGGAAGTGACTCGTGAGTAGGGCCGGTCGGGCCCGTGCGCTCAGGCGCCCGGGCCCGACCGGCGTTCACGGGTCCGGTTCGTTATGAAGCGACTGCACGCGTCCTCTTACGCACCGGGCGGGCGCGCTCTAGTCTGATCACTGCTCGATGGTTACTCACCAGTTAAACAACAAACCAGTCGCGCAAGCTTTGCGGGGCCCGGAGGACGTCGTGAGCGACACCAAGACCTTGATCGAGAACAGGCCGCCGTCGGTGGCGGGCCTTTTCGTTGAGCGCGTGGCGGCCACGCCGGACGCCGAGGCCTACCGCTATCCCGTATCTCCCGCCTCGGGCCAGGGCCCCGACGACTGGAAGTCCCTGAGCTGGGGCCAGGCGGCGGTCCGCGTGTACGCGATGGCGGCCGGTCTGATCGCGCTCGGCGTACGGGCCGAGGAGCGCGTCGCGCTCGCCGCCGCCACCCGGGTCGAGTGGATCCTCGCCGACCTCGGGGTGATGTGCGCGGGCGCCGCGACCACCACGGTCTACCCCTCGACGAACGCCGAGGAGTGCGCGTACATCCTCGCCGACTCCGACAGCCGCGTCCTGATCGCCGAGGACGCCGCCCAGCTCGCCAAGGCGCGCGAGCGCCGGGCCGAGCTGCCGAACCTCGCGCACGTCGTGGTGATGGAGACGGCTGACGCGAAGTCCGCCGAGGGCGACCCGGACGGCTGGGTGCTCTCGCTCGCCGAGCTGGAGGAGCGCGGGACGAGATACCTCCAGGAGCACCCCGGGGTCGTCAAGGAGCGGGTCGGCGCGATCAGGGCCGAACAGCTCGCCACCCTCATCTACACCTCGGGCACCACCGGCCGCCCCAAGGGTGTGCGGCTGCCGCACGACAACTGGTCGTACATGGCGAAGGCCATCGCGGCCACCGGGCTCATCACCAAGGACGACGTGCAGTACCTCTGGCTGCCGCTCGCGCACGTCTTCGGCAAGGTGCTCACCTCCGGCCAGATCGAGGTCGGCCACGTCACCGCCGTCGACGGGCGGGTCGACAAGATCATCGAGAATCTGCCGGTGGTGCGGCCCACCTACATGGCCGCCGTGCCGCGCATCTTCGAGAAGGTCTACAACGGGGTCGCGGCCAAGGCGCGCGCGGGCGGCTCCGCCAAGTACAAGATCTTCCAGTGGGCCGCCGGTGTCTCGCGCGAGTACGCCAAGGTCAGCCAGGACAACTTCCGCCACACCGGCACCGCTTCGGTGCCCTTCGCCCTCGGCGCCAAGCACACCGTCGCCGACAAGCTCGTCTTCGCCAAGCTCCGCGAGGCGTTCGGCGGCCGGCTGCGCGCCGCGATCTCCGGATCCGCCGCGCTCGCGCCCGACATCGGCTTCTTCTTCGCCGGCGCCGGGATCCACATCCTGGAGGGCTACGGCCTGACGGAGTCGAGCGCCGCGAGCTTCGTCAACCCGGGCGAGGCCTACCGCACCGGCACGGTCGGCAAGCCGCTGCCCGGCACCGAGGTCCGCATCGCCGACGACGGCGAGATCATGCTGCGCGGCCCCGGCATCATGGACGGCTACCACGGGCTGCCCGAGAAGACCGCCGAAGTCCTCGAATCCGACGGCTGGTTCCACACCGGCGACATCGGCGAGCTGTCGGTCGACGGCTATCTGCGGATCACCGACCGCAAGAAGGACCTGATCAAGACCTCCGGCGGCAAGTACATCGCGCCGGCCGAGGTCGAGGGCCAGTTCAAGGCGGTGTGCCCGTACGTCTCCAACATCCTGGTGCACGGCGCCGACCGGAACTTCTGCACCGCGCTCATCTCGCTGGACGAGGCCGCCCTGCTCGGCTGGGCCGCGGAGAACGGCATGGAGGGCGCCTCGTACGCCGACATCGTCGCCTCACCGCGGACCCAGGAACTCGTCGAGGGCTATGTGAAGGAGCTCAACGAGGGGCTTCAGCGCTGGCAGACGATCAGGAAGTTCCGGCTGCTGCCGCGCGACCTGGACATCGAGCACGGCGAGCTGACACCGAGCCTGAAGCTCAAGCGGCCCGTCGTGGAGCGGGAGTACAAGCACCTGCTGGACGAGATGTACGCGGGAGCACGGGAGGCGTAGAGGCGTCTACGCGTCGTACATGAGTACGCGGGCGGGGCTGTCGGCCGGGAACTACGGCTGAGGGCTCCGTCCGCGTCGTAATTCCCGCAGTATGTTCTCCAGCCCG
Source organism: Streptomyces sp. NP-1717 (assembly GCF_022695985.1). Taxonomy (GTDB): domain Bacteria; phylum Actinomycetota; class Actinomycetes; order Streptomycetales; family Streptomycetaceae; genus Streptomyces. The sequence continues at coordinate 17,434 of NZ_JAAPBF010000117.1, forward strand.
GCCACATGAGCGCGCAGCGCCGCCAACTCGCCGGGGCCGCGCAAGGTGTTCGCGTCACCGGCACCCTCTGCGTCACCGTCGTCCGCACCGGCGCCGCCGTCGCCGGGCTCGCCGAGCATGGACCCGATCGCGGAGAGCCGGTGCGCCATTTCCGCGAGCTGTACGTGATCCCGGGCGAGCAGGGCCTCCAACTGGCGGTTCTTGCGGTGCAGTTCGAGGAAGACGGTCGCCTTGGCGCGCAGCACCCACGGGTCGAACGGCTTCGGGATGAAGTCGGCGGCACCTGTCGCGTAGCCGCGGAACGTGAAGCCGCTGTCGGGATCGCTCCCGGTCAGAAAGATGATCGGGACGTCCTTGGCCTGATCGAGGCGCTTGATGCCGGCGGCGGTGTCGAAACCGTCCATGCCCGGCATCCGGACGTCCAGCAGGACCAGGGCGAACCGCTCCCGGCGCAGGGCCCGGATCGCCTCCTCGCCCGAACGGGCCCGTACCAGCGGCACGTTGAGCGATGCCAGCACCGCTTCCAGCGCGAGAAGATTCTCCTCCATGTCGTCGACGAGAAGGATGCCCGCGCGGTCGGTGACCGGTGTGTCGGAGGGCGGTTCGGTGGGTATCGGGTTGCTCATCGTGGGTGGCGTCCGAGTGCGTGATGGCCGGGTGCGGGGAATCCGGGTGAGTGGTGATCCGAGGGTGCGGCGGCCGTCAAGTGGCGCCTGAGCTCGTTCTTCGTTCACTTCTTCGCCCATTTTCGATGACTCGACGCTTATGGGCACGCTCAGTCTGTCACTCTGTCGGGGTGGTAAGCGGCGCAACGAGAGAAACAACCAGGAGCCGCACGTGGGGCCTATAGGGGACCGTTGGAACGTGGACGATCCGGAAGTGCTGAATCCGGCTCGGAGCCGGGCGTTCCGGAACGACGAGCGACGCACGGCACGCACGAGCCTGCCGGGGAACCCGCTCGCCCCGTCCGCCGCGCGCCGTTTCGTGCGCGCGGCGCTCGCCGAGTGGACCAGCCTCGGGCTGCTCACGACCTGTGCCCTGTGCCAGGGCGACGAGGCGTGCCCGCCGGGCGGGCACAGCACCGACGTGCTGGCCGACGACGCGGTGCTGATCGTCGACGAACTCGTCACCAACGCCGTCGTGCACGCGGGCACCAACGTGGAGCTGCTCTGCCGCCTCGAAGCACCGCCGGAGCCGGACGGCGAGAGACCCGGCGACCTACCGGGGGCCGGGTCCGGCGACGACACGGCCGCCGAGCGGGCGCCCGCCGCGCTCGTCGTCGAGGTGTCCGACCACCACCCCGCCCGCTCCGTACGCAGCGACGCGCACGGCCCGGCGAGCGACGGCTCCCCCGAGTACGGCCGGGGCCTCCAGCTCATCGCAGCCCTCACGGAACGCTGGGGCATCACCTACCGCACCGGCCTCAAGACCGTCTGGGCCCGCCTCCCGCTCTCCGGGCCGGCCGCCGAAGAACAGGCGGGCAGCGGCGCCGACGGAGCCGTGGCGGTCAACGGGGTCGTCGGCGAACCCGCTCTCCGGCGCGGTCTGCGCGCCGCCGAGATCATCGCCCCCGCACCGCGCGGAACGGCGCGCGAGGACCCGGACTGGATCAGCCGGGGCGCCCTCTCCTTCCTCGCCGAAGCCTCCGACCTGCTGGCCGGACAGCTGGACGAGGACCTGGTCGCCGCGCTCGCCGGACAGCTGCTCGTCCCCCGTATCGCCGACTGGTGCGCGATCTGGCTCGACGGCGAGGGCGAAGGCCACGGCAGGGCGGGCGCCGCACCGCGACTCGCCCGCGTCTGGCACGCCGACGAGTCCCGCATCGAGTTGCTGCGCGCCCTCCTGGAGAAGGAACCGCCCAGGCTGCTCGACTCCCCGCACGCCCAGGACGGAACGGGCTCGGGCCCCGGGCGGAACGTTCCTGTACCCGTCCCCTGGCCCGGCTCGGGCCAGACCGGCGCCCACGACGGCGCGGCCGTCTCCTGCCGGCTCGTCGCGGGCGACCGCCCGCTCGGCACCCTCGTCCTAGGACGGCGGCGGCTCGCCCGGATGCCCGACGAAGTGACCGCGCTCATCGAGGACTTCGCCCGCCGGGTCGCCCTCGCGATCGGCGCCGCCCGCCGCTACACCCGGCAGGCCACCATCAGCCGGATCCTCCAGCGCGGTCTGCTGCCCAGCCAGGTCGCCCGGATCCCGGGCGTCGAGAGCCACCTCGTGTACGAGCCCGCCGACGACGGCGTGGTCGGCGGCGACTTCTACGACGTCTTTCCCGCGCCGCCCGGCGGACGCTGGTGCTTCATGCTCGGCGACGTCCAGGGCAGCGGCCCCGAGGCCGCCGTCGTCACCGGCCTGGCCCGGCCCTGGCTGCGGCTCCTCGCCCGCGAGGGGTACGGCGTCGGCGAAGTCCTCGACCGGCTCAACCGGCTCCTGCTGGACGACGCGATGGAAGCCGCCGAGGCCGCCGCGCTCATGGTCGCCGTCGCCGGCGGCCAGGATCTCTCCGGCGGTGAGAGCGGTATGCCCGGCCTCAGCGACCTGGGCCCGATCGGTGACATCCGCGACATCGGCAAGAGCCTCGACGACGGCCGGGGCGGCGGGCTCGCCGACGGCGGCCAGTCCCGCTTCCTGTCCCTGCTCTACGGCCAGCTGGAGCCGCTGCCCGGCGCCGGCGCCCGCTGCACCCTCGCGAGCGCCGGCCACCCCCTGCCGCTGCTGCTGAAGCCCGACGGGACGGTACGGGCCGCTGCCGAGCCGCAGCTGCTCCTCGGGGTCGACGAGAACGTCGCCTACGAGAGTCTCAGCTTCGACCTGGAGTCGGGGGACACGCTCCTGTGCGTCACCGACGGTGTCACCGAGCGCCGCTCGGGGCGGCGGCTCCTGGACGACGAGGACGGCCTCACCACGATCCTGGCGGGGTGCACGGGACTGAGCGCGCAGGGCGTCGCCGAGCGGATCAGGCGCGCCGTGCACGACTTCGACCCGAGCCCGCCCTCGGACGACCTGGCCATGCTGGTGCTGCGCGCGGTGTAGGGCGGGCCGGCGCACCCGCGCCGTGCGGGACACTGGGGGCATGCCTTCCGCCCTGCCCGACGGTGACCCCATGCCCGAGTCCGGCGCGCTGCCCCCGCACGCCCTCCAGGGCGCGGCGGACCGGCCGCTCGGGTTCTACCTGCACGTGCCGTACTGCGCCACCCGCTGCGGCTACTGCGACTTCAACACCTACACGGCGACCGAGCTGCGCGGCTCGGGCGGCGTGCTGGCCTCCCGCGACAACTACGCCGACACCCTGACCGACGAGGTCCGGCTCGCCCGGAAGGTGCTCGGCGACGACCCCAGGCCCGTCCGTACGGTCTTCGTCGGCGGCGGTACGCCCACGCTGCTGGCCGCCTCCGACCTCGTACGGATGCTGGGCGCCGTACGCGACGAGTTCGGCCTCGCCGACGACGCCGAGATCACCACCGAGGCGAACCCGGAGTCCGTCGACCCGGCGTACCTCGCGGAGCTGCGCGAAGGCGGCTTCAACCGGATCTCCTTCGGCATGCAGAGCGCCAGGCAGCACGTCCTGAAGGTCCTCGACCGCACGCACACCCCCGGACGGCCCGAGGCGTGCGTGGCCGAGGCCCGGGCGGCCGGGTTCGACCATGTGAACCTCGACCTGATCTACGGCACCCCCGGCGAGAGCGACGACGACTGGCGCGCCTCGCTCGCGGCGGCGGTGGGCGCCGGGCCCGACCACATCTCGGCGTACGCGCTGATCGTCGAGGAGGGCACGGGGCTCGCCCGGCGCATCCGGCGCGGCGAGGTCCCCATGACCGACGACGACGAGCACGCCGACCGCTATCTGATCGCGGACGAGACGCTGGCGGCTGCGGGGTTCTCCTGGTACGAGGTGTCCAACTGGGCCACCGACGACGCCGGGCGCTGCCTGCACAACGAGCTGTACTGGCGCGGCGCGGACTGGTGGGGCGCGGGGCCGGGCGCGCACAGCCATGTCGGCGGGGTCCGGTGGTGGAACGTGAAGCACCCCGGCGCGTACGCGGCGGCGCTCGCTCAGGGGCGGTCGCCGGGCGCGGGCCGGGAGGTCCTCACGGAGGAGGACCGGCGCGTCGAGCGGATCCTGCTGGAACTGCGGCTGTCGGACGGCGTGGAGCTGTCACTGCTGCGGCCTGCCGGGCTGGCGGCGGACG
>NZ_JAAPBF010000118.1 GCF_022695985.1 Streptomyces sp. NP-1717
AGCACGGCGGGGCTGAGGTGGGGGATGAAGCGGCAGTTGCTCCGGTCGTACGGGCAGGTGTACTCGGCCGCGGCGGGACCGGCGGCCTCCACATCCGTACGGAGGGTGATGCCGGGGCTCGTCGTGCGCGCCGTGTGCGGTGCCGCCGCGCTTTCCGCCGCCCGTACGGTCGAGGACCGCGTGTCGTGCGCGTCGGCGGGGCCCAGGCAGACGTAGAGCGCGGCGAGCAGCGTCACCACGGCGCTGACCAAGGCCGTGGGACGCGCGTCGCGTATGTGCCGTCGTCCCCCCATGGGCGCAGATCGTAGTCCGTACAGGTGGCCGAGCAGGAGGGCGCGGCGGGTTCCGAGTCCGGAACGTGGCTGTGGCGGTGGTGACCGCGGAGGCTACGGAGAGGGTCGGCGCGGGCTCCGGCGCGGTACAAAGAGGCATGGCCGACCCTCCGGAACCCTTGCCGAGCGAGCCCGACGTCGACGACGTCACCCGGGCCGTGCTGATCGCCTCACGGCTGCTCGTGGCCGTCTCCGTCCGTTCTCTGGCCACCGTCCAGGACAGGGTCACGCTGCCCCAGTTCCGGCTGCTGAAGGTCCTCTCGGCCCAGGGCGGCGCCAAGCTCGTGTCGGTCGCGGAGCGGCTGGGGGTCAATCCCTCCACCGCGATGCGGATGGTCGACCGGCTCATCACCGCCGGGCTCGCCGAGCGCGGGATCAACCCCGGCAACCGGCGCGAGACGGTGCTCCGGCTCACGGAGGAGGGCCGGACGCTCGTGGCGGATGTCTCGGCGGCGCGCCGCCGGGAGATCACCTCGATCGTCCAGCGGCTGGCCCCCGAGCAGCGTACGGCGCTCGTGGAGGCCCTCACGGCGTTCACGGAGGCGGGCGGGGAGCGGCCCATGCCGGGCGACGACGGGGAGCCGTACCCCCTGGGCTGGTCGGACTCGGCGGCCCCGCTCCACTGACGGCCGGCGATCGGTACATCGGCACCCCGCTTGATAGGCAAGAAATTACTTGCCTATAGTGGCGGGGTGCCCGATGATGTGTTCAAGGCCCTGGCCGACCCGACCCGCCGCACGATTCTCGACGAACTGGCCGAGCGCGACGGACAGACGCTCTTCGAGATCTGCGGCCGGCTGCTGACCAGACACGGCCTCAACCTGTCCCGGCAGGGCGTCTCGCAGCATCTGGCGCTCCTCGAGGCCGCCGGTCTCGTCGCGACGCGGCGCGACGGCCGCTACAAGTTCCACCACCTGGACACCGGGCCGCTGGAACATCTCACCGACCGCTGGCTCGCACCCGCGAGCCGCTCCGGGACCCTCCCCGGTCCCGCACCCGAACCACCAGGAGAGACCTCATGAAGATCAATCTGGCCGGCGTCTTCGTCGACGATCAGGCCGAGGCGCTGCGCTTCTACACCGAGGTGCTCGGCTTCCGGAAGAAGCACGACGTCCCGGTGGGCGAGGACCGCTGGATCACCGTCGTGTCCCCGGCCGACCCCGACGGCACCGAGCTGCTGCTCGAACCGTCCGGACACCCGGCCGTGAAGCCCTTCAGGGACGCGCTCGTCGCGGACGGCATCCCGTACACCTCCTTCGCCGTCGAGGACGTCCACGCCGAGTTCGCGCGCCTCCAGGGACTCGGTGTGCGCTTCACCCAGGAGCCGGTCGACATGGGTCCGGTGACCGTCGCCGTGTTCGACGACACCTGCGGCAATCTGATCCAGATCGCCCACACCGCCTGAGCCGCCGGCCGCCCTCGTACCCCCGTCCGCCACCGGGGCACCCGGACGCGCGCGGCACCGCCCGCGTGTCCGACAATGCTTTAGTACGCCGGTGTGCAACCTTCCGGAAATCCTGTGGTGTCATGCTCGGGTGCCCCGGTGTACTCGGCAGCGTGGGGACAGGCGGCCTGACCGGCAAGGATGGGTAGGACAGCAGACATGGACAAGCAGCAGGAATTCGTGCTCCGTACGCTTGAGGAACGCGACATCCGCTTCGTACGCCTGTGGTTCACCGATGTGCTCGGCTTCCTCAAGTCGGTCGCCGTCGCCCCCGCCGAGCTGGAACAGGCATTCGACGAGGGCATCGGCTTCGACGGCTCGGCGATCGAGGGCTTCGCGCGGGTGTATGAGTCCGACATGATCGCCAAGCCCGATCCGGGGACCTTCCAGATCCTGCCGTGGCGCGCGGAGGCCCCGGGCACCGCGCGGATGTTCTGCGACATCCTGATGCCCGACGGCTCCCCGTCGTTCGCGGACCCCCGCTACGTCCTCAAGAGGATGCTCGCCAAGACCTCGGACCTCGGCTTCACCTTCTACACCCACCCCGAGATCGAGTTCTTCCTCCTGAAGGACAAGCCGGTCGACGGCACCCGCCCCACCCCCGCCGACAGCTCCGGCTACTTCGACCACACCCCGCAGAACGTCGGCATGGACTTCCGCCGCCAGGCGATCACCATGCTCGAATCCATGGGCATCTCCGTGGAGTTCAGCCACCACGAGGGCGCCCCCGGCCAGCAGGAGATCGACCTGCGGTACGCCGACGCGCTCTCCACGGCCGACAACGTCATGACCTTCCGCCTCGTCATGAAGCAGGTCGCGCTGGAACAGGGCGTCCACGCGTCCTTCATGCCGAAGCCGTTCAGCGAGTACCCGGGCTCCGGCATGCACACCCACCTCTCCCTCTTCGAGGGGGACCGCAACGCGTTCTACGAGTCGGGCGCCGAGTACCAGCTCTCCAAGGTCGGCCGGTCTTTCATCGCCGGGCTTCTGCGGCACGCCGCCGAGATCTCGGCCGTCACCAACCAGTGGGTCAACTCCTACAAGCGCATCTGGGGCGGCTCCACCCGCACCGCGGGCTCGGGCGGCGAGGCCCCCTCGTACATCTGCTGGGGCCACAACAACCGCTCCGCCCTGATCCGCGTCCCGATGTACAAGCCCGGCAAGACCGGCTCCGCGCGCGTGGAGGTCCGCTCCATCGACTCCGGCGCGAACCCCTACCTCACCTACGCGGTACTGCTGGCCGCCGGCCTCAAGGGCATCGAGGAGGGCTACGAACTCCCGGCCGGCGCCGACGACGACGTCTGGGCCCTGTCCGACGCCGAACGCCGCGCGATGGGCATCGAGCCGCTGCCCCAGAACCTCGGCGAGGCGATCTCCCTGATGGAGCGCAGCGAACTGGTCGCCGAGACGCTGGGCGAGCACGTCTTCGACTTCTTCCTCCGCAACAAGAAGCGCGAGTGGGAGGAGTACCGCTCCGAGGTCACGGCCTTCGAGCTGAAGGCCCTGCTGCCGGTGCTGTAGCCCCCGTCCGGACCGTACGCGGGGCCCTCAAGGGGCCGGGTGCTGCCCGGCCTTGGGGAACAGCCCCGCCAGGCGGGCGTGGGTGAGAGCGGCGATGGTGAAGCCGTCGGTGATCTCGCCCCGCCCGATCAGTTCCTCGGCCCGGAGCGGGGGCATGACGACGGCCCGCCGGATGCCCTCCGCGGTGTCCAGTGCCCCGACCGCCGGGATACGGGCCGCGTACAGCTCGGCATGACCGCCGAGCAGCCCGGTGTCCGAGTGGACCCTGCCGAGCGGGATCAGTTCGCCCGGTTGGACACCCAACTCCTCGCGCAGTTCGCGGATCGCGTTCTCCGGCGCCGTCGACCCCGGTTCGCCCATGCCGCGGGGCGCCTCCAGGTGCCAGGCCCGGGTCGCGTGCCGGTAGTGCTCGACCAGGACGACGCCGGGGCCGTCCGGGCCGCCGTCGATCAGCGGCAGGATCACCACCCCGGGGGTGTCCACGGCGGGCAGGACGCGCGTGTAGAGGCCCAGAGCGCCGCCGGGGAAGCGGACGGCGTCCCGAACCAGCGTGATGTACGGATCGTGGTACACCACGCCGACCGGTTCACCGGATCCGACGCTGTCGCGGGCCGCCTCGATGTCGGCAGGGTCGAAGAGGATCTCGATGCCGTCCGGAACGTTGGCGAACATCTGCGGGTGGGCGCGGCGCAGTTCGTCGTAGGTAGGAGCGGGGCGTTTCATGACGCGTCAGTACTCCGGTACTTCGTCGGTCTCCTGGATGGTGGTGGAACTGTTGGCGGACGGGGACCCGCCGTCCTCCGTATACCCCGGCAGCCGGCGGGCCAGTTCGTGGAACCGGGCCCATTCCTGTTCGGTGTCCAGCCGTACGGAGGCGATCTCGCGGGCGAATTTCTGCTCCCGTTTCCCGGCCACCCGGTTGCGCAGGACCAACTGCACGGAACCGCCGCGCGATCCCGTCGCGGCGGCTCCCACACTCGCGGCGACGGCCCAGGTCTCATCACCGGTCACCGCCGTGAACACGGCTCCGCCGATGGTGAGGACGACCTCGACGACGGGCGACCAGATGTTCGGCTCGACCGCGGTCCCGCGACTGGCCGCGGCGACCTTGACGATCTCCGAATTGAGCCGGACGTACCGGTCGAAGACGTCGCCGACATTGTCGTGGAAAGCCGCCGGATCGCCCGTCAGCGACGTGAACGCCTCGATGTAGCGGTGCCAGGCGCCGCTCTGTCTGAGCCGCCAGATGTCTTCGAGGCTCAGGGTGTCGATCGCCGAGGGAGTGAGCCGGTCCTGGACGGTGGAGAACGCCTGCCGCTGGAGGAATTTCACCAATTGCTCGGGGTCCCGGATGATTCCGTCGGCCGGGCCGGTGCGGACGTCCCGCCACTCCTGGAGCGCAACCCGGCGCAGACTGCCGGTCGGGGTGAGCGGATACATGCCCAGCGCGTCGGCGAGATTCACGTTGTAGACGAGGTCCAGCAATTGCTTGATCTCGGCGGCGAAAGGCTTTCCGGCGTCGTACCGGCCCTCGGTGACGGGCGTGCCGTCCACGCACACGAATTTCTGGTACAGCAGATTACGGGTGACGGCGGCGTCACGGATGCGTTCGTGGTTGCTGTGGTCGACGACCTCGCCGATCTTCTCGGCGAATTCGGTGATCCTCTCGTCCGGTACACCCACCTGGGAGGCGAGCAGCGGAATGTCCTTGGCGGTCAGTGCCTGAACCCTGGCGGCGAACGGATTGATCAGGGCCGATTTGGCGTCCCTGGCGTTCTCCTGGTCGTTCCAGGACATGCGCAGGCAGGTCACCCGCTCCGTGGCCGGCATCTCCGCGAGAGTGTCGCGCCAGGCGTCGAAAGCGTCCTCGTCCACATCCATCCGCGGGCGGTCGGTGGGCTCACGCTCGCCGAGCAGGAACGGGACGAGAGCGCCGTCGGCCAATAACTTCTGATGGGCCCGCCGGGCCTCCCCGCCCTCGGACAGGTCGCGGCTCATCGCGGGGTTGTTGTAGAAGAAGACGCGGTTCACCACTATTTGCCGGGTGTTGATCAGGCTGCGGAAGTATTCGGCGCGCACCTGGTCGTTCCGCTGGTCCTGAACATCGCTGAGGGACTTGCCCTTCGCGATCATCCGCCGGGTCAGGTCGGCGCCGACCCACTGATTGTCCAGTGACTGCGCCACGACCGCCCCGGGATCGAGATCCTCCGGACGTATGCGGGTCAGTCTCTCTGCGCCGGTCTGGTCTTCGTTCATCGTCCGTCCCCCCACTCAGTGCCTGACGAGCACTGAAAGATCTGATCACGGACGGGGCCGGTATGTCTCGCGGAGACGGTGAATGCGGGCGGTCAGCGCAGGAGGAGTTGGAGGCCGCCCAGGATCGTCGCGCCGATCACCAGCCGTTCGAAGACACGTTGGTCGATGCGGTCCACGCACAGCTTGCCGATCAGGGCGCCGGGCAGGACGAAGAGGACGAGCAGCGCGTCCAGCAGCAGCGAGTCGCGGTCGATCAGGCCGAGACCCACGCTGAACGGCACCTTGCTGGTGTTGACGATCAGGAAGAACCACGCGGACGTGCCCAGGAAGCCGAGCTTGCGGAAGCCCGCCGACAGCAGGTAGAGCGACATGACCGGGCCGCCCGCGTTCGCGACCATCGTCGTGAAGCCGCCGAGCACCCCGTACGAGCGGGCCTTGACACGGCCCTTGAGCGACGCCGTCTCCTCCGGGGTGTCCTCCTCCGGCGCGAAACGCCGCCGCCAGATCGTCACCCCCGCCATCAGGAGCAGGATCGAGCCGATCGAGACGCGTACGGCTCCGTCGTCGGCCCACAGCATGAAGGCGGTGCCGGCCACCACACCCCCGGCGACCGCCGGGAACAGCCGCCACAGGGTGGGCCAGTGCGCGTGGCGGCGGTAGGTGAGGACGGCGATCGTGTCGCCGACGATCAGGATCGGCAGGAGTACGCCGGTCGACTCGCGGGCCGGCAGGACGGCGGCGAACACCGCGAGGCTGACCGTGTTGGCACCGCTGACCGCCGTCTTGGAGAAGCCGACGAGGGCGGCCGCCGCGGCGAGCGCGACGAATTCCCACATACTGATCGTGTCCATGGCGGTGACCCATGCTACGACCACGTGTCCAGCCCGCCTCAGGCGAGCCAGCGGGCGCCGTGCCGGTGCCGGGCGGGCGGCACGTCGACGGAGTCCGCCGCGTCGAGCACCAGAACGCCGGTGCCGGGGGCGTCGACCAGCCGGCGCAGCGCGGTGAGGCGGGCGCGCAGGCGCTGCCGGTCGCGGCGTTCGTCGATCGCGGCCCGCGTCGACACGTAGCGGTCGTGGGTGTCCGCGCGCGCCCAGGAGTGGACGTCCACGCTCCGGCGTACGGGCTCCGGCACCGGCCGCCGTGAGGCGCGGGCCGCCCCGGCCAGGGCGCGGGCGCTGTAGCGCAGGTCGTACAGGCGCACGGAACGCCACGGTCGGTGGTCCCCGGCGGCCCCGCCGGTACCGGCGCGGGAGAGGGGAAGGTGGTGTGCGGTGCGTGCCACGCCGGACTCCGTCGGTCACACCGCCAGGGATCTCCTGGCGGAGCTACCTGAATCCGGAGGCTTCCCGTGAACGGCTGTGGCTCATGGGGGAGATGCTACCGACCGGCACCGCCGGGGGACCGGGGACCGGCTGTCAGGAGAACCGCCAGCGGGTCTGGCCGTACGGGGACTTGGCGAAGCCGAAGACCGTGCGGGGGGTGACGCCGAAGACCAGGGCCGCGCCATGGGGGTCCGCGAACGCGCCGTCCCGCACCTCGAAGCGCCAGTCCGAGCCGTACTTGCACTCCCACAGGGCGGCCAGTTCGCGCAGCCGCGCCTCGTCGCTCTCGCGTACCGCCTCGCCCTCGATCACGATGTCGTGGCCCTCGTCGAGCGCGTTCGTGCCGGTGGTCAGGACGACCTCGCGGTTCCCGTTCAGATTCAGGACCTTGCGCTCCCGTTCGCCCGAGGAGAAGTACAGCGTGTCCCGCTGCCAGACCGCCAGCAGCGGGGTGACATGGGGGCGGCCGTCGGGACGAACGGTCGACAGCCAGAAGACCTCCGCCTCCCTCAGCCGGGTCACCGCGTCGGCCCAGTCGCCCGGGGCGGCCCTCGGGTCGCTGTAGCGGCTGTCCAGGTGGGTGCTGGACGGTTCCTTGTGCGCCATGGCGCGGTCCCTTCGGGAAAAGGCTCTGCGGCCGTGAACGGGAGTACGCTCACGACCCTTCCGCACGTGGTGACCGTCCGCGACGCGAAGACTCATCGGCCGAGGTCACGATCCGACCCCGGGGGAGTGCCCCGGTCCCCCGGGGCCGCCGGAGGACTAGGCTCGGGCCCGGACCTTGATCGGACGGACGAAAGGCCGAATGACGGTGCAGGGACGCAGGAGCAGTACCTTCACCCGCCTGCTCCGGCACGGCTTCACCGACCCCTCCGCGGCCGAGCGGCTGCTCGACGTCGACGAGATGGCGTCCGTACGGGCCGATCCCGTCCTTCTCGACGCCCTCGGCGCCACCGCCGACCCCGATCTGGCCCTTCGCGGGCTCGTCCGGCTGGCCGAGGCGCACGAGGCCGACGACCGGCACCGGCTGCTGGACACGCTGCTCGCGGCGAAGCCGCTGCGGGACAGGCTGCTGGGTGTGCTCGGGGCGTCCGAGGCGCTCGGTGACCATCTGGCCAGACACCCCGCCGACTGGCAGGTCCTCGTCACCTACGAGTCGGCCGATCTGCACCCCGGCGTCGCCGAGTTCGAGGCCGGTCTCGCCGAGGCCCACGACGTCGACTCGCTGCGCGTCGCCTACCGCCGCTGTCTGCTCTCCCTCGCCGCCCGCGACGTCTGCGGGACGACCGACGTCGCCCAGACCGCCGCCGAACTGGCCGACCTGGCGATCGCCACGCTGCGGGCCGCGCTCGCCATCGCCCGCGCCGCCGCGCCCGAGGACGCGGCGGCGTGCCGCCTCGCGGTCGTGGCGCTCGGCAAGTGCGGCGGCAACGAGCTGAACTACGTCTCCGACGTCGACGTCATCTTCGTCGGCGAGCCCGCCCACTCCGCCGCGCACGAGCGGGGCGGCTCCGAGGACGGCGAAGCCGACACCGCGAACACCGAGGCCAGGGCCGTCCAGGCGGCCACCCGGCTGGCCGCCCACATGATGCGGATCTGCTCCGAGACGACCGCCGAGGGCACCATCTGGCCCGTCGACGCCAATCTGCGCCCCGAGGGCCGCAACGGCCCGCTGGTACGCACCCTCTCCAGCCATCTCGCCTACTACCAGCGCTGGGCCAAGACCTGGGAGTTCCAGGCCCTGCTCAAGGCCCGTGCCGTCGCCGGTGACATCGCGCTCGGCAAGGAGTACGTGGAAGCCGTCTCGCCCATGGTCTGGCAGGCCGCCGACCGCGAGAACTTCGTGCCCGACGTGCAGAAGATGCGCCGCCGGGTCGTCGACAACATTCCCGTCGGCCAGATCGACCGTGAACTCAAGCTCGGCCCCGGCGGGCTGCGGGACGTCGAATTCGCCGTACAGCTCCTCCAGTTGGTCCACGGCCGCAGCGACGCCTCGCTCCGCAGCGGCAGCACGCTCGTCGCCCTGCGGGCGCTGGCGGCCGGCGGCTACGTCGGCAGGGCCGACGCGGCGCAGCTCGACGAGGCGTACCGCTTCCTGCGCTCCATGGAGCACCACATCCAGCTGTTCCGGCTGCGGCGCACGCATCTGGTGCCCGACGACGACGCCGATCTCCGCCGCCTCGGCCGCTCCCTCGGGCTGCGCACCGAACCGGTCTCCGAGCTCAACAGGGCCTGGCGGCGGCACGCTTCGGTGGTGCGGCGGCTGCACGAGAAGATCTTCTACCGGCCGCTGCTCGACGCCGTCGCCCAGCTCGCCCCCGGCGAGATCAGGCTCAGCACGAAGGCGGCGGGCCAGCGACTGGAGGCCCTCGGTTACGCGGACCCGGTGGCCGCGCTCCGGCACCTGGAGGCGCTGTCGTCCGGTGTGAGCCGCAAGGCCGCCATCCAACGGACGCTGCTGCCCGTGCTGTTGGGCTGGTTCGCGGACTCCGCCGACCCCGACGCCGGTCTGCTGGGCTTCCGCAAGGTGTCCGACGCGCTCGGCAAGACCCCCTGGTACCTGCGGCTGCTCAGGGACGAGGGGGCCGCGGCGGAGAATCTGGCCCGGGTGCTGTCCGCCGGACGGCTCGCCCCCGACCTGCTGCTGCGCGCCCCGGAGGCGGTGGCCATCCTCGGCGACCCGGGCGGGCTGAAACCGCGCGGCGTCACGCATCTGGAGCAGGAGGTGCTGGCCGCCGTCGGACGGGCGGAGACCGCGGAGATCGCCGTCGCCGTCACCCGCGGGGTCCGCCGCCGCGAGCTGTTCCGGACCGCGGCGGCCGACATCATCGGCAGTTACGGCACCGAGGAGAACCCCGCGGAGGAGGACCCCGGCGAACTGGTCGACCGGGTCGGCAGGGCCGTCACCGACCTCAACTCCGCCACCCTGTCGGGTGCGTTGCGCGCCGCCGTGCGCCAGACCTGGGGCGACACCCTCCCTGCCAGATTCGCGGTCATCGGCATGGGCCGCTTCGGCGGCCACGAGCAGGGCTACGGCTCCGACGCCGACGTCCTGTTCGTGTACGAGCCGCGCGAGGGCGTCAGCGAGCAGGAGGCGTCACGCGCCGCGACCACCGTCGTCTCCGAGATGCGCAGACTCCTCCAACTGCCCACGACCGACCCGCCGTTGATGATCGACGCCGATCTCAGGCCGGAGGGCAAGACCGGCCCCCTGGTCCGCACCCTCGGCTCCTACGCCGCCTACTACCGCCGCTGGTCGCTGGGCTGGGAGAGCCAGGCGCTGCTGCGCGCCGAGCCGATGGCGGGCGACGCCGAGCTGGGCCGGGACTTCATCGAGCTGATCGACCCGCTGCGCTATCCCGCCGAGGGCCTGAGCGAGGCGGCCGTACGGGAGATCCGCCGGCTCAAGGCGCGGATGGAGACCGAGCGGCTGCCGCGCGGCGCCGACCCCACCCTGCACACCAAACTGGGCCGGGGCGGTCTCTCGGACGTCGAGTGGACGGTGCAGCTGATCCAGATGCAGCACGCCTGGCACGTGCCGGGCCTGCGCACGACCCGTACACGCGAGGCCCTGGCCGCCGCCCACGCGGCGGGCCTGCTCTCCGCGGAGCACGCGCAGATCCTCGACGAGGCATGGGTCCTGGCGACGCGGGTGCGCAACGGCGTGATGCTCGTACGCGGCAGAGCGGGCGACACCTTCCCCTCGGACGGCCGTGAACTGGCCGCGATGGGGCGGTACTTGGGCTACGGGCCCGGATCGGTGGCGCCCGGCTCCGGTCCGCAGAACGGACACGGCGCACACAGCGGGCACAGCGGCGACATGATCGACGACTACCGACGGACCACCCGACGCGCACGCGCGGTGATGGAGGAGCTGTTCTACGGGGCTGTCTGAGAGGACGGCGCGGCCCGGCCGGGCGGCGGGACCTGAGCCGCCGACGCGGCACGGCCGGGCTGCGCGCTCCTCGGGGACGGCGAACTGCGCGGAGAGGGTGCGGTCGGGGTGGGCGGCGAGCTGGTGCCGGGCGGCGCGGTCCCCGTCGCCGACACGCTCCGCGCGCTCTGGCCGACAGGCTCGCGCCGCGGCCGGGGCGTGGCGGGCTCGCCCGGCGTGCCCGGCCGGCGGAGCCATCGCCGCCTCGGCCGGTCGTCCTCGACCCACCGCGGCAGCTGGTGCGGCAGCGCCCGGTACCAGACGTAGGACACCGTGAACCCGAACGCCAGGCAGATCATGCCGCCCACCGCGTCCAGCCAGAAATGGTTCGCCGTGGCGACGATCACGACCAGTGTGGCCGTCGGGTAGAGCAGCCCGAGGATCTTCGCCCACGGCGCCTTGGCAAGCGCGAAGATGGTCAGCCCGCACCAGAGCGACCAGCCGATGTGCATGGAGGGCATCGCCGCGTACTGGTTCGACATGTTCTTGAAGTTGCCCGAGGCCATCGAACCCCAGGTCTCGTGCATCATCACCGTGTCGATGAAGTTCTGCCCGTTCATCAACCGGGGTGGCGCGAGCGGATACAGATAGTAACCAGCCAGTGCCACCGCGGTGGTCGCGAAGAGGACGAGCCGGCTCGCCGCGTAACGGCCCGGATGTCTGCGGTAGAGCCAGACCAGCACGGCGATCGTGACGATGAAGTGAAGCGTCGCGTAGTAGTAGTTCATCGCGACGACGAGCCATGTCACCGAATTCACGGCGTGGTTGACGGCCTCCTCGAACCCGAGGCCCATCGACCGCTCCAGGTGCCAGATCCAGTCCGCGTTCCGCAGCGCCTCGGCCTTCTGCTCGGGCACCGCGTTGCGGACCAGCGAATAGATCCAGTAACTCACCGCGATCAGCAGGATTTCGAACCAGATACGAGGGCGCCGTGGTGACCGGATCCGGCGCTGCCGACCGGTGCGCGACACCGGGCCGGGCTCGTCGGCCGTCGCACCCGAGGGGGGTGTCGGCGAAGCCTTCGTGCCTTCCGGAATCTTCACGGTCGTTTCACCCATGGAGAGAGAGTCTGCCAGATTTACGCCCTCGACCGATCATCCCTCGGGTGGGTCCTGAGCGCATGCGCTACGTCTCACGGACTAGTACGCGACCCCGACTTCCGGCCGGTTTCCCCGGGGGAATTCCCCAGGGGACCGGGCGCGGGCCCGGAGGCGGTGGAACCGCGAACCACCAGCTCGGGCATGAAGACGAATTCGCTGTGCGGAGCGGGCGTCCCGCCGATCTCCTCCAGCAGCGTGCGCACCGCGGCCTGGCCCATCGACGGCACCGGCTTGCGGATCGTGGTCAGTGGTGGATCGGTGAACGCTATGAGCGGCGAATCGTCGAATCCGACGACGGACACGTCGCGCGGCACGTCCTTGCCGAGCTGTCTGGCGGCCCGGATCGCGCCCAGCGCCATCATGTCGCTCGCGCACACCACCGCCGTACACCCGCGCCCGATGAGCGCCGTCGTCGCCGCCTGGCCGCCCTCCAGCGTGTACAGGGAGTGCTGGATCAGCTCCTCCGTCTCCTCGGGAGTCAGCTGGAGCTGCTCGCGCACGGTGGCGCGGAAACCCTCGATCTTGCGCAGCACCGGCACGAAACGCTTGGGGCCGACCGCGAGACCTATCCGGCGGTGGCCGAGCGAGACGAGATGCGTCACGGCCAGCCGCATCGCCGCCCGGTCGTCGGGCGAGATGAACGGCGCCCTGACCTTCGGCGAGAAACCGTCCACGAGGACGAACGGCACACCCTGGGCACGCAGTTGCTCGTAGCGCTGCATGTCGGCCGAGGTGTCGGCGTGCAGCCCGGAGACGAAGATGATGCCGGAGACGCCGCGGTCGACCAGCATCTCCGTCAGCTCGTCCTCGGTCGAGCCGCCGGGGGTCTGGGTGGCGAGCACCGGGGTGTAGCCCTGGCGCGTCAGTGCCTGGCCGATGACCTGGGCGAGCGCCGGGAAGATGGGGTTCTCCAGCTCGGGCGTGATCAGTCCGACGAGGCCGGCACTGCGCCTGCGCAGCCGTACGGGGCGCTCGTAGCCGAGGACGTCGAGTGCGGCGAGTACGGATTCGCGGGTGGCCGTGGCAACACCCGGTTTGCCGTTCAGTACGCGGCTGACCGTCGCTTCGCTGACCCCCGCCTGGGCTGCGATGTCGGCTAGCCGTGCGGTCATGGAAGTGGACTGTACCGGGCGTGTGCCGGATTGCCCACCATGTGCATGAATCAGCCACCGGTCCCCGGCGGGGCGGTCGGCGCGGGGCGCCTTGCAGAGCCTTGCAGGTCAGTCCGTAGCAAAATCTTGCAACGCCTTGCGGAAGGGCTCCGCCGAAGTGGCTCCGGCGTTCACGGAGCCGGTATCGGCCGACACGTACCGTACTTGCCAGGTCGGGCGCGCTTCGTCAAGAACCCTTGCGGCAACTGTGAGGACACGCCAATGTAACGATCACGGTTGCTTGCAGAAATCTTCCGCAAGCTCTTTCGGCCTTCTTTCATCCTTGTTACCTTCACGTCGACCCGGCGCCGCGACGGAGCGGTACGGCAGTTGAAGGAGTTCAGATGCGACGTGGCATAACGGCCACCGCCCTGATCGCGACCCTGGCGATCGCGGCGACCGCCTGCGGCGGCGACGACGAGTCCACCGGCGGCAAGTCGAGCTCGGGCGAGCTCACCGGAACGGTCACCTGGTGGGACACCTCCACCGTGGGCAGCGAGGACAAGGTCTTCAAGAAGCTCGCCGAGGACTTCGAGGCCAAGCACAAGGGCGTCGACGTCAAGTACGTCAACGTGCCGTTCGGCGAGGCGCAGAACAAGTTCAAGAACGCCGCCCAGTCCGGCTCCGGCGCCCCCGACGTGATCCGCTCCGAAGTCGCGTGGACGCCCGAGTTCGCCGACCTCGGCTACCTCGCGCCGCTGGACGGCACCGCCGCGCTGAAGGACGAGAAGGACTTCGTCCCGCAGGCCGCCGCCTCCACCAAGTACGACGGCAAGACGTACGCGGTCCCGCAGGTCATCGACTCCCTGGGCATCTTCTACAACAAGAAGCTGTTCAAGGACGCGGGCGTCGAAGTCCCCAAGACGATCGACGAGTTGAAGACCGTCTCGAAGACCATCAAGGACAAGACCGGTAAGACCGGCATGTATCTGCGCGGCGACGACGCGTACTGGTTCCTGTCGTTCCTCTACGGCGAGGGCGGCGACCTGGTCGACGCCGAGGGCAAGACCGTCACCGTCGACAGCCCGGCCGGCGTCAAGGCCATGGAGGTCGTGAAGGACCTGGTCGACTCCGGGGCCGCCAAGACCGATGCCACCGACGGCTGGGAGAACATGCAGGCCGCATTCAAGGGCGGCGACGTGGCCATGATGATCAACGGCCCGTGGGCGATCGCCGACACCTACGCCGGACCGCAGTTCAAGGACAAGGCCAACCTGGGCGTCGCCCCGGTGCCCGCAGGCTCGGCCGGCCAGGGCGCCCCGCAGGGCGGCCACAACCTCGGTGTCTACGCGGGCTCCAAGAACCTCGACGCCTCCTACGCGTTCGTCGAGTACATGTCCTCCGCCGAGTCCCAGGCGAAAATCACCACCGAGCTGAACCTGCTGCCGACCCGTACGTCGGTCTACTCCCAGCCGGACGTCGCGAAGAACGAGATCGTCGGCTTCTTCAAGCCGGTCGTCGACAAGGCCATCGAGCGCCCCTGGATCCCGGAGACGGGCAGCCTGTTCGCGCCGCTGGTCACCGAGTACACCAAGGTCCTCACCGGCCAGACGACCCCCGAGAAGGGTGTCGAGGCGACCGGCGACTCCTACCGCAAGCTGCTCAAGGGCTGGAAGTAACACCCACCGACAGGAAGGAAGGCAGGCCGGCTGATGGCTGTCCACACCGGCCAGTCGGTGGCGAAGGCCGCGGGTGACTCGGAAGTCGCCCGCGGCCGGAGCCGCGGCACTGGCAAACCCCCCGGCGGAGTGCGGCGTTCGGTCTCGACGCACTGGTACGCCTGGGCCATGGTCGCCCCCGTGGTGGCCGTGATCGGCGTGATCGTCGGGTACCCGCTGGTCCGCGGCATCTATCTGTCGCTGACCGACGCCAACGAACGCAACGTCGAGCGGAACATCGGCGTCAACCACCTGCCCGCCACCTACGAGTTCGTCGGCCTCGACAACTACGCCGACGCCCTGACGGGTGGTCAGTTCCTGTCCACGCTCGGCTGGACGCTGGTGTGGACGGTCTCCTGCGTCGGCATCACGTTCGCGCTCGGCCTCGGTCTGGCGAACATGCTGAACCGCCGGATCGCGGGCCGCTCCGCCTACCGCATGATGCTCATCCTGCCCTGGGCCGTACCGGGCTTCGTGTCCGTCTTCGCCTGGCGCTTCCTCTACAACGAGGACCGCGGCTTCCTCAACAAGCTGCTCGCCGGCGGCGGCATCGACGCCGTGCCGTGGCTGAACGACCCCACCTGGGCCAAGTTCTCGGTCATCGCCGTGAACATCTGGCTCGGCGTGCCCTTCATGCTCGTGGCCCTGCTCGGCGGACTCCAGTCCATCCCGGGGGAGATGTACGAGGCCGCCGAGATGGACGGCGCGGGCCCCTGGCAGCGCTTCCGGCACATCACCATGCCGGGCCTCAGGTCGGTCAGCACGACCGTGATCCTGCTCAGCACCATCTGGACGTTCAACATGTTCCCGGTGATCTTCCTGCTCACCAGAGGCGGACCCGGCGAGGCCACCCAGATCCTGGTGACCCAGGCGTACAAGTTCTCGTTCGAGATCAGCCCACGCGACTTCGCCCAGTCGTCCACCTGGGGCGTGCTGATCCTCGTACTCCTGATGATCTTCGCCGTGGTCTACCAACGAGTCCTCCGCAAGCAGGGAGATACCTGGTGACCGCCGTGACCGATACGCGCACGAGCACGACCGCCACGTCCGGCCGGCCGGCCCCGGGAGCGGTCCGCCGCCGCGGCGACCGCTCCAGGGCCGCGTCCGTCGGCCTGCACGCCACCCTGATCGT
The DNA here is from genome assembly GCF_022695985.1 of Streptomyces sp. NP-1717. Classification (GTDB taxonomy): domain Bacteria; phylum Actinomycetota; class Actinomycetes; order Streptomycetales; family Streptomycetaceae; genus Streptomyces. Next base: position 15,854 of record NZ_JAAPBF010000118.1, read on the forward strand.
GGCGTCCGTCATCGCGGTCTTCCCCGTGCTGTGGGTGCTGCTCACGTCGCTCAAGCCCGCCGCGTACGCGACGACGACGGACTTCTTCAAAGAGACGACGTTCGAGAACTACACCAAGCTGCTGGACGACACGCCGTTCCTCACCTGGTTCGGCAACTCGCTGCTCATCGCCGGACTCACCACCGTGCTCGGCGTGTTCACCGCCGCCACCACCGGCTACGCCGTCAGCCGCTACCGGTTCCCCGGCAAGCGCGGACTGATGTGGACCCTGCTGATCACGCAGATGTTCCCGATGGCGGTGCTCATCGTGCCGCTGTACAACATCATGTCGAACCTCGGCCTGCTCAACCAGGCCGCCGGACTGGTGATCACGTACCTGACGATCGCCGTGCCGTTCTGCGCCTGGATGATGAAGGGCTTCTTCGACACCATCCCGCGCGAGATCGACGAGTCGGGCATGGTCGACGGGCTGACACCGTTCGGCACCTTCTGGCGGCTGATCCTGCCGCTCGCCAAGCCCGGTCTCGCGGTGACCGCGTTCTACTCCTTTGTCACCGCCTGGGGCGAAGTGGCGTACGCCTCCGCCTTCATGGTCGGCGACGAGAACCTCACCCTCGCGGGCGGTCTGCAGAAGTTCGTCAACCAGTACGGCGCCCAATGGGGTCCGATGACGGCGGCGTCCGTGCTCATCGCGATACCCGCCGCGATCGTCTTCCTCTTCGCGCAGCGCCATCTGGTGACCGGCGTCTCCGCGGGCGCCGTCAAGGGCTGACGACGCCCCGGGCCACCGCTCCGGCTGGTGGCGGGACGCGGTGATCTACCAGGTCTATCCGCGCAGCTTCGCCGACTCCAACGGCGACGGCATGGGCGATCTCGAAGGCGTACGGAGCCGGCTGCCGTACCTGCGCGCACTGGGTGTCGACGCCGTCTGGCTCAGCCCGTTCTACGCCTCGCCGCAGGCCGACGCGGGCTACGACGTCGCCGACTACCGTGCCATCGACCCCATGTTCGGCTCCCTCCTCGACGCGGACGCGCTGATCCGCGACGCGCACGAGATGAACCTGCGGATCATCGTCGACGTGGTGCCCAACCACTCCTCCGACCAGTACGACTGGTTCCGCCGCGCCGTCCAGGACGGTCCCGGATCGGCCCTGCGCGACCGCTACCACTTCCGTCCCGGCAAGGGTGAGAACGGCGAACTGCCGCCCAACGACTGGGAGTCCATCTTCGGCGGACCCGCCTGGACCAGGACCACCGACCCGGACGGCACCCCCGGCGAGTGGTACCTGCACCTCTTCGCGCCCGAGCAGCCCGACTTCAACTGGGACCACCCGGCCGTCGCCGACGAGTTCCGCTCCATCCTGCGCTTCTGGCTCGACATGGGCGTCGACGGCTTCCGCGTCGACGTCGCCCACGGACTCGTCAAGGCCGCGGGTCTCCCCGACATCGGCGCCGGCGGCCAGCTCAAGCTGCTGGGCAATGACGTCATGCCGTTCTTCGACCAGGACGGTGTGCACGAGATCTACCGCAGCTGGCGCACCATCCTCGACGAGTACCCCGGCGAGCGGATCGCCGTCGCCGAGGCATGGACACCCACCGTCGAGCGCACCGCGAACTACGTGCGCCCCGACGAGATGCACCAGGCGTTCAACTTCCAGTATCTGAGCACCTTCTGGGACGCCGCCGCCCTCCGCGACGTCATCGACACCTCGCTCGCCGCGATGCGTCCCGTCGGCGCGCCCACCACCTGGGTGCTCTCCAACCACGACGTCACCCGGCACACCACCCGCTTCGCCCACCCCGTCGCCCTCGGCACCCAGCTCCGGGACGCCGGCGACCGCGAACTGGGCCTGCGCCGCGCCCGCGCGGCGACGCTGCTGATGCTCGCCCTGCCCGGCTCCGCGTACGTCTACCAGGGCGAGGAGCTGGGCCTGCCCGACGTCACCGACCTCCCCGACGAGGCCAGGCAGGACCCCTCGTACTTCCGCGCGGCGGGCCAGGACGGCTTCCGCGACGGCTGCCGGGTCCCCATCCCGTGGACCCGCGAGGGGTGTTCGTTCGGCTTCGGCTCCGGCGGCAGCTGGCTCCCGATGCCGTCCGACTGGGGCGCGCTGAGCGTCGAGGCGCAGACCGGGGTGGAGGGCTCCAGCCTGGAGCTGTACCGCGCGGCCATCGCCGCCCGGCGCGCGCACCCCGGGCTCGGCGCCGGATCGTCCGTCGACTGGCAGGACGCCCCCGAAGGGGTGCTCGTCTTCGCCCGCCCCGGCTTCCTCTGCACGGTCAACACCACCGGCGCTCCCGTCCGCATCCCGGTGCGCGGCAGCCTGCTGCTGGCCAGCGGGCCCGGTACGGTCACCTTCACCGAATCCCACTCCACGGGGACGAACGGCGTCCACGAGGCCGAGCTGCCCGCCGACACCACGGTGTGGTGGACGGTGTGACGCTGCCCCTCCCCAAGATGTCCGGAGCCGGTACGCCACGGCTCTCGGACATCGCGGGACAGGCATCGGTCAGCGAGGCGACGGTCAGCCGGGTGCTCAACGGCAAGCCCGGCGTCGCGGACAGCACACGCCAGCGGGTCCTCGCCGCGCTCGACATCCTGGGGTACGAGCGCCCCGTACGGCTGCGGCAGCGCAGCGCCGGGCTGATCGGTCTGGTGACCCCGGAGCTGATCAACCCGATCTTCCCGGCGTTCGCCCAGGCCGTCGAACAGGTCCTGGCCGGACACGGCTACACCCCGGTCCTGTGCACCCAGCTGCCGGGCGGGGCGACGGAGGACGAACTGGTCGAGCAGCTGGTGGAGCGCGGTGTCGGCGGCATCGTCTTCCTGTCCGGACTGCACGCGGACACCTCGGCCGACCCGTCGCGCTACGCCGCGCTCATCGACCGCGGGGTGCCGTTCGTCATGATCAACGGCTGCAACGACCGCGTCAGCGCGCCGTTCGTGTCCCTGGACGACCGGGCGGCCATGCGGATGGCCGTCGGGCACCTCGCCGATCTGGGGCACCGGCGGATCGGACTGGCGACGGGACCGCTGCGGTACGTGCCCTCGGCGCGCAAGCGCGACGGCTTCATCGACGCGCTGGGCGTCTGCCTGGGGCTCTCGCGCGAGGAGGCCGAGGAGCAGGTGTGCTGCACGCTGTTCAGCGTGGAGGGCGGCCAGGTGGCGGCCGGCGCGCTCCTCGACCGGGGCTGCACGGGCATCGTCTGCGGCAGCGACATGATGGCGCTGGGAGTGGTGCGGGCGGCCCGCGAGCGCGGGCTGCGGGTGCCGCGGGACGTCTCGGTGGTCGGCTTCGACGACTCGCAGCTCATCGCCTTCACCGACCCGCCGCTCACGACGGTCCGCCAGCCGGTACAGGCGATGGCGGGCGCCGCGGTGAGCGCGCTGCTGGAGGAGATCGGGGGAAGTCCCGTGCAGCGTACGGAGTACGTGTTCCAGCCGGAGCTGGTGGTCCGGGGGTCGACGGCGGGTGCCCGGGTCTGAGATCACGGCCGGGGGAGGGGCCTGCCGGGTCGCGCGGCTCGTGGCCGCGCCTGTCCCCGATCGCCGGACGGGCCGGATGTGACCGGCCCGGCCGGCCGGGCGCGTGGGGCCCCGGCGTCGCCGGGACCTCCCGTCCGACCGGACCGGAGTCGGAACGAACGTACCTCGCCGCAATCTCTTGCGGAAGCGCTTGCACGTCATCACTCCGATATTTCACGGGTGTTACCCGGTGTTGTCCAGAGGGTTGACCGGGACCGACAGGGCTCGTACGGTCTGCTCCGCGGCAAGCTTTTGCTTTCTTGCAGCAAGAACATTCAGGAGCCTTGAGGGCAGGGCGCGTTGCCGTGCGAGGCCTCTCCCGTCACCCGCACCTCCCCCCACGCAGGAGGAAACATGGCCCGCAGAGCTCCCGCCCTCGCACTCGCCCTCGTGGCGGGCGCGGCAGCGCTCGTCGCGCCCGGAAGCCCCGCCCAGGCGGCGCCCCCCGGTCAGAAGGACGTCACCGCCGTCCTGTTCGAGTGGCGGTTCGACTCGGTGGCCAAGGCCTGTACCGACAGCCTCGGCCCCGGCGGATTCGGCTACGTCCAGGTGTCCCCGCCCCAGGAGCACATCCAGGGCGGCCAGTGGTGGACCTCGTACCAGCCCGTCAGCTACAAGATCGCCGGCCGGCTCGGCGACCGCGCCGCCTTCCAGTCCATGGTCAACACCTGCCACGCCGCAGGCGTGAAGGTCGTCGCCGACGCCGTCATCAACCACATGTCGGCCGGATCGGGCACCGGCACCGGCGGCACCCCGTACACCAAGTACGAGTACCCCGGCATCTATTCGGGCGCCGACATGGACGACTGCCGCTCGCAGATCAACAACTACGGCGACCGCGGCAACGTGCAGAACTGCGAACTCGTCGGCCTCGCCGACCTCGACACCGGTGAGGACTACGTACGCGGCCGGATCGCCACGTACCTCAACGACCTGCTCTCGCTCGGCGTGGACGGCTTCCGGATCGACGCCGCCAAGCACATGCCGGCCGCCGACCTCGCCAACATCAAGTCCCGGCTGAGCAATCCGGGCGTGTACTGGAAGCAGGAGGCCATCTACGGCGGTGGCGAGGCCGTGTCGCCCGCCGAGTACCTGGGCACCGGAGACGTACAGGAATTCCGCTACGGCCGGAGCCTCAAGCAGGTCTTCCTCAACGAGAACCTGGCCTATCTGAAGAACTTCGGCGAGGGCTGGGGCTTCATGGAGAGCGGCAGGTCCGCCGTCTTCGTGGACAACCACGACACCGAGCGCGGCGGCGACACCCTCAACTACAAGAACGGCGCCGCCTACACGCTGGCCAACGTCTTCATGCTGGCCTACCCCTACGGCTCGCCCGACGTGCACTCCGGCTACGAGTTCAGCGACCACGACGCCGGGCCGCCCAACGGCGGCACCGTGAACGCCTGTTACTCGAACGGCTGGAAGTGCCAGCACGCCTGGCGTGAGATCTCCTCCATGGTCGGCTTCCGCAACGCGGCCCGCGGCCAGGCGGTCACCGACTGGTGGGACAACGGCGGCGACCAGATCGCCTTCGGCCGCGGCTCCAAGGCGTACGTCGCCATCAACTACACCGGCTCCTCGCTCAGCCGTACCTTCCAGACGTCGCTGCCCGCCGGCGACTACTGCGACGTCCAGAGCGGCAACAACGTCACCGTGAACGGCTCGGGCCAGTTCACCGCGACGCTCGGCGCCAACACGGCCGTCGCGCTCCACGCCGGGGCCCGCGGCTGCGGCGGGGGCGGCAACCCGCAGCCCGGCCAGTCCGCGGTGACGTTCGGCGTCAACGCGACCACCCAGCCCGGCCAGAACATCCACGTCACCGGTGACCGCGCCGAACTCGGCAACTGGAACACCGGTGCCGCGCCCAAGCTCGACCCGGCCGCCTACCCCGTGTGGAAGCTGGCCGTGCCGCTGCCGGCCGGTACGTCCTTCGCCTACAAGTACATCCGCAAGGACGCGGCCGGGAACGTGACATGGGAGAGCGGAGCCAACCGCACGGCGACCGTCC
>NZ_JAAPBF010000119.1 GCF_022695985.1 Streptomyces sp. NP-1717
CGCCGCCAGGCTCGCCGAGGCCGTGCACCGAGGCACGCTCAGCGACGTCGACTACGCGCGGATCCGCCGCGCCTGGCAGGGCGTCCGTACCCGGCCGGAACGGCTGCCCGCCTTCACCGACACCGTCCGCACCCACGGGGCGGGCGCCTGCGCCCACCCTTCGGGCGTACGTGACCTGCCGCTGCGCACCGCGAGCCACGACCTCGCCACCGGGCAGGTCAGGATCGGCACCGCCGCCGACCACCCGCGCAATCCGTACGCGCGCCGCACCACCGGCGTCGCGCTGGAGCCCGGACTGCTGGGCACGTCGCTGCTCGCCGTCGGCCCGGCGGGCTCCGGCAAGACGGTCAGGCTGGTCCGCCCCGTCGTCGAGTCGCTCTGCCTCCAGGCACTCGCCAACCGCGCCGCCGTCGTCGCCGTCACCGCCTACGGGGCGGCGCTCGCCCCCGACGACTCCTTCGACCTCGTGATCGCCGTCGGCCGCCCGGACGCCACCCACGACCTCGACCTCTACGGAAGCGCCGACGACCCCGACGAGGCCGCCAGAACGCTGTCGGAGGCCCTCGTGGGGGACCTGGCGGCCGGTCTGCCCGGCGGCGACAGCCGCAGGGCCGCCACGGCGCTCGCGCAGCTCATCGGTCCCTACCGCAGCGTCCACGGGCGCTTCCCCGCCGTCCCGGAACTGCGGGAACTGATCGGGGGTTCCCCCGCGGCCGTCCAGGCCCTGCGGACCGAGCTGGAGACATCCGCCGAGCCGGGGGCCGCCGCCCAACTGCGCGAGCTCGACGCGCGCGAGCGACAGTCGGCGCGCGGCGACGACATCGGCGTGCTCCTGGCCGAACGGCTCGCCTTCCTCGACCGGCCCGCCTTCGCCGACTTCTTCCGTACGGACGGCAGCGGCCGGTCCTTCTCGCTGCGTGCCATCGAGCATCCACTGAGGGTCAGGATCGACCTGCCCGAACGGGGCCACGCCGAGGCGTCCCGCATCATCGCCCGGCTCCTCCTCGCCCAGTTCACGGATGCCGCGCTCGCCCGCGCGGACCGCTCCCTCTTCGCCTGCCTCGTCCTGGACGACGCGACGTACACCGTGACGGGGGACTCCGTACGAGCCGTCCAGCGGCTCCGCTCGGCGAACGCCGGCGTGGTCCTGGCGCTGCGCACGCTGGAAGACGTCCCCGACCCGCTGCGCGGCCCGCTCCTCGGCGCCGTGGGCTGCCGCATGGCGTTCTCCGGGCTCGGCCCGTGGGACGGCGGACGCTTCGCGGAGAGCTGGGGCACCGAATGGGTCCAGACCCGCGACGTCACCAACCGGCAGATCATCTCCGACGAGCCGCTTACGAAGGCGGTCCACTTCATGCGGCGGCTGGTGACCGGCAAGGCGGCCACGGCCGAGGCGGTCACGGTGCGAGAGGTGGAGCGTGAGCGCTGGTCGGCATCCGAGCTGGCCCATTCCGTGCCGGCGGGCCACGCCGTGCTGTCGCTGACCACGGTCGGTGGGGAGCACGTACCGCCCATGCTGGTGGATCTCCGTACCTGAGCGGGCGGCGTCCACGGACAGGCGGGGCGGGCTCAGGTCCATCGCGACGTCTACGGCCCGGCCACGTGCGCCCGTGCCGCTTACCGGCGGGCAACCTGGGTCGTACTCCTGTTCTCGTACACCCTGGCAGAATTGGTACAAGCCGTTCTACGAGACGGCGAAATCGTCCGCACGTCCTCTTCATGAAGGTCCTACGGTCCGCCATGCCGCCCACGCTCGCCTCACTCATCCAGCATTCGGCGCTCAAGCTCACCGTGCGCGCGGGGGAGGACCGGCTCGATACGCCGGTGCGGTGGGCCCACGTCAGTGAACTGGAAGACCCGGTGCCGTACATGGACGGGGGCGAACTGCTGCTCGTCACCGCCGTCACGCTGCACGCCGAGGATCCCGACGCCATGCGGCGCTACGTACGGCGCCTGGTCGGCGCGGGCGTCGTGGGACTCGGCTTCGCCGTCGGCGTCAACTACGAAGACATCCCGGACGCCCTCGTCGACGCCGCCCGCGACGAAGGACTGCCGCTCCTCGCCGTGCCGCGCCGTACCCCCTTCCTGGCCATCAGCAAGGCCGTCTCGGCGGCCATCGCCGCGGATCAGTACCGGGCGGTCACGGCCGGCTTCGAGGTGCAGCGGGAACTCACCCGCGCGGCGCTCTCCGAAGGCCCCACCGCGCTGCTGGCCAGGCTCTCCGCGCACGTCGACGGCTGGGCCGCGCTCTACGACGCCACCGGCGCCGTGATCGCCGCGGCGCCCGACTGGGCCGCCCGCCGCGCCGCCCGTCTCACCCCCGAGGTGGAACGGCTCCGCAAACGCCCCGCGCCCGCCAGCGCCGTCGTGGGCGACCCGGACGACCGGGTCGAACTCCAGTCTCTGGGCAGTGGCAGACGGGTACGGGGCGCGCTCGCCGTCGGTACGGGGGCGGCGCTCGGCACGGCGGAGCGGTACGCCGTGCACTCGGCCGTCGCCCTGCTGACACTCACCACCGAACGGTCACGCGCGCTCCAGGAGGCCGAGCAGCGGCTCGGCTCCGCGGTGCTGCGGATGCTCCTGTCAGGACAGCCCGACCACGCCCGGGCGGTGGCGGGAGATCTGTACGGAGGGCTGCTCGACGCCCCCTTCCGGCTGCTCATCGCCGAACCGGCCGATGCTGCGCCCGAGCCCCGCGATCCGGCCACCGCTCATCCACTTCAGTCGCTGACCGACTCGCTGGAGGCGTCGGCGGCGCACGGAGGGGAGGCGGTGCTCGCCGTGCCCGGCGGCGAGGAACGGCTCGTCGTGCTCGCGGCGGACGCGGGTGCGGTCACCGCCGCCTGCGAGACGTACAAAGAGCAGGAGGCCGAAGACGCCGGGATCGTCATCGGGCTCTCGGCCCCGACGGGGCCGATCGCGGCCGCGGGCGCGTACAAACAGGCCGAGCAGTCTCTGTCTGTCGCGCGCCGGCGGGGCCGGGCGCTGGTGGAGCACGAGGAACTGGCGGCGGGCTCGCTCCTGCCCCTCCTCGCAGACGACGCCGTACGGGCCTTCGCCGACGGCATGCTGCGCGCGCTCTACGAACACGATGCCAAGGGGCGCGGCGACCTGGTGGAATCCCTCAGGGCCTGGCTTTCGCGCCACGGCCAGTGGGACGCCGCGGCGGCCGATCTGGGCGTGCACCGGCATACGCTGCGCTACCGCATGCGCCGCGTGGAGGAGATCCTGGGCCGGACGCTGGACGATCCGGACGTCCGGATGGAGCTCTGGCTGGCGCTGAAGGCCACCTCGGCGACGCCGCCCCCGGGGTCCTGAGGCTCCGTGCTCCGACCGGGTCCACCGACGCCCCCTACCGGTGACCGAGTGCCGCGCCATCCGGCCCACGATCACGTGCGCTGCGCCCGCCGGCTCAACAACCGCGGCGTGTTCGGCACTTGTCGCCACATGGCCTCCGAGGACCGATGCGTGGGCGGTCGACGCCGTTCGGCAGCGCCGGTGAGACGGCGCCCCGACCGGACGTACGACAAACCGTCACAGCCGGTACCTCCCACCGCTCCACCCCGGACAAATCACGTCCGCCGTCCGTGCCCCTACGGTGAAGAGAGAGAACTCCACCACCTCGGAAGGGCCGGGACTCGCAATGCCGAACGAAACTGTGGCAGCCACGCACGCCTTCTGGCTCGCCGGACGCCGGGCCACCGGTGAGGAGACCTTCGACGTCACGTCCCCGTGGGACGGCCGGCTCGTCGGCAAGGTCGCCGTCCCGACAGACGCCCAGGTCGAGGAGGCCGTCGCCGCCGCCTACGCCGTGCGCGACGAATTCGCCGCGACGCCGGCGCATGTGAGGGCGGCCGCACTCGATCACGTCTCGCGGCGCCTGGTCGAGCGCACCGAGGAGATCGCCCGTCTGATCTCCGCGGAGAACGGCAAGCCCATGAAGTGGGCACGCGGAGAGGTGGGCCGCGCCGTCTCCGTCTTCCGGTTCGCGGCCGAGGAGTCCCGCCGCTTCAACGGCGGCGAGGCCCAGCGACTCGACACCGACGCCGGCGGCACCGGCCGCCTCGCGCTGACCCGCCGTTTCCCGCGCGGTGTCGTCCTCGGCATCGCGCCGTTCAACTTTCCGCTCAACCTCTGTGCCCACAAGATCGCCCCGGCCATCGCCGTCGGCGCCCCGATCATCCTCAAGCCCGCCCCGGCGACACCGCTCTCCGGCCTGCTCATCGGCGAACTGCTCGCCGAGACCGAGCTGCCGACCGGTGCCTGGTCGGTGCTGCCCGTCGCCAACGACCGGATGCCCACCCTCGTACAGGACGAGCGGCTGCCCGTGATCTCCTTCACCGGCTCCGACAAGGTCGGCTTCGCGATCATGGATTCGGTGCCCCGCAAGCACTGCACCCTCGAACTCGGCGGCAACGGTGCGGCAGTTGTGCTCGCCGACTACGCGAGCGAGAAGGACCTCGACTGGGCGGCGACCCGGATCGGCACCTTCTCCAACTACCAGGGCGGCCAGTCCTGCATCTCGGTACAGCGCGTCGTCGCGGACGCGTCCCTGTACGAGCGCCTCGTACCGAAGATCATCGCCGCCGTCGAGGCGCAGGTCACCGGAGACCCGTCCGACGACGCCACGGACGTGGGTCCCCTCGTCAGCGAGGACGCCGCCAAGCGCGTCGAGGCCTGGGTCGACGAGGCCGTGCGGGGCGGAGCGCGGCTCCTGGCCGGTGGCAAGCGCGACGGTGCGTCGTACGCGCCCACCGTCCTCGCCGATGTCCCGGCGGACGTCACGATCTCCTGCGAGGAGGTCTTCGGCCCCGTCCTCACCCTCACCCAGGTCGACGGCGAGGACGCGGCGTTCGAGACGGTGAACGACTCCAAGTACGGCCTCCAGGCCGGCGTGTTCACGCACGACGTGCAGGCCGCCTTCCGCGCCCACCGGGCGCTCGAGGTCGGCGGCGTGATCGTCGGCGACGTCCCGTCCTACCGCGCCGATCAGATGCCGTACGGCGGTGCCAAGCAGTCCGGTGTCGGCCGCGAGGGCGTCAGGTACGCGATGGACGACTACACCTACGAGCGCGTGATGGTCTTCACCGGCCTCGCCCTCTAGGGGAGCGGACCAAGTACGAGGAAGGCCGGGGCCGCCGCGCGGCGGCCCCGGCCTTCCTCGTGTACACGTACGGCGCCTCTCGGCGGCCCCGACGGTGCGCGTCAGGACTGGCTACACCCTTCGTATTGGGGTAGATACGGACGAGTAGTACCGGCCGGTACTTTCCCACCAGGGCTACATGACGACGCCCTGGCCGGTCGGGCCCATCGACCCGACGTTCGCGGCGAGGTGAGTTCCCGATGTCCGCTCCATCCGATTCATTCGAAACGGCCCAGGTCCCGGAGCCCAAGGTCTCCGAGCGGGAGGCGCGACGGGTGGCCGAGGCCGCCCGCGAGCAGGGCTGGCGCAAGCCGAGCTTCGCCAAGGAACTGTTCCTCGGCCGTTTCAGGCTCGATCTCATCCACCCCCACCCCGCACCCCCGGCGGAGGACGTACGGCGCGGAGAAGCCTTCCTGGCCACGCTGCGCGACTTCTGCGAGACGAAGATCGACGGTGCGCGGATCGAGCGCGAGGCACGGATCCCCGACGAGGTCGTCAACGGCCTCAAGGAACTCGGCGCCTTCGGTATGAAGATCGACCGGAAGTACGGCGGCCTCGGCCTCACCCAGGTGTACTACAACAAGGCGCTCGCCGTGGTCGGCATGGCGAACGCGTCGCTCGGCGCGCTGCTCTCCGCGCATCAGTCGATCGGCGTACCGCAGCCGCTCAAAATGTTCGGCACCCAGGAGCAGAAGGACACGTTCCTGCCGCGCCTCGCCCGTACCGACATCTCCGCCTTCCTGCTGACCGAGCCCGACGTCGGCTCCGACCCCGCGCGGCTCGCCACCACGGCGGTGCGCGACGGCGACGACTACGTCCTGGACGGCGTGAAGCTGTGGACGACCAACGGCGTCGTGGCCGACCTCCTCGTAGTGATGGCCCGCGTACCGAAGTCGGAGGGGCACAAGGGCGGCATCACCGCCTTCGTCGTCGAGGCGGACTCGCCGGGCATCACGGTGGAGAACCGCAACGCCTTCATGGGCCTGCGCGGCCTGGAGAACGGCGTCACCCGCTTCCACCAGGTGCGGGTCCCGGCGGCGAACCGTATCGGTCCCGAGGGGGCGGGCCTCAAGATCGCCCTCACCACGCTCAACACCGGCCGCCTGTCACTGCCCGCGATGTGCGTCGGGGCCGGCAAGTGGTGTCTCAAGATCGCCCGCGAGTGGACGGCGGCGCGCGAGCAGTGGGGCAAGCCCGTCGCCCACCACGAGGCGGTGGGGGAGAAGATCTCGTTCATCGCCGCGACGACGTTCGCTCTGGAGGCCGTGGTCGACCTGTCGTCCCAGATGGCCGACGAGGACCGCAACGACATCCGTATCGAGGCGGCGCTGGCCAAGCTGTACGGCTCCGAGATGGGCTGGCTGATGGCGGACGAACTGGTCCAGATCCGCGGTGGCCGGGGCTTCGAGACGGCGGACTCCCTGGCGGCACGCGGCGAACGTGCCGTCCCCGCCGAGCAGGTCCTGCGCGACATGCGGATCAACCGGATCTTCGAGGGCTCCACGGAGATCATGCATCTGCTGATCGCCCGCGAGGCGGTCGACGCCCACCTGGCGGTGGCCGGCGACATCATCGATCCCGACAAGACACTCTCCGACAAGGCGCGGGCCGGGGCGCAGGCGGGCGCATTCTACGCGCGCTGGCTGCCGAAGCTGGTCGCCGGCCCGGGCCAACTGCCCGGTTCCTACGCGGAGTTCCACCCCAAGGGCCATCTGGATCTCTCCGCGCACCTGCGCTACGTGGAGCGGACGTCGCGCAAGCTCGCCCGCTCGACCTTCTACGCCATGTCGCGCTGGCAGGGCGGGATGGAGACCAAGCAGGGCTTCCTCGGCCGCATCGTGGACATCGGCGCCGAACTGTTCGCGATGAGCGCGGCGTGCGTACGGGCCGAGATGCTGCGCTCCGGGGGAGAGCACGGCCGCGAGGCGTACCAGCTCGCCGATGTCTTCTGCAAGCAGTCCCGGATCCGCGTCGAGGAGCTGTTCACCCGGCTGTGGTCCAACACGGACGACGTCGACCGCAAGGTCGTGAAGGGTGTGCTGGCCGGCGCCTACACCTGGCTGGAGGAGGGCATCATCGACCCGAGCGGTGACGGTCCCTGGATCGCCGACGCCACGCCGGGCCCCTCCCAGCGGGACAACGTCCACCGGCCGATCCGCTGAGCGACCGCCATCTCTACCGCTACCGCGAGCCGAGTGCGCTGAAGAACCACCGGGCCGCGTCCTCCTTACGGAAGACGCGGCCCGAGGTTCAACTGTGGGCGGCGAGCCGCCTCAGCCGGCCGTGCGCCGACTCAGTTGAACGGGTCGAGCGTGAGGTACGCCTGCCGCGGGTCGCCGTCGTGCACCAGCGACTCGTGGGCGCCGACGTCGTCGAAGGCGAAGGCGTACGCCTTTCCGTCGACCATCTGCGCGTGGATCATCCGGGCGTAGTGGTTGGTCACCGCGTCCTTGTAGAAGTTCGCCGATCCGGCGTCCGGCTGATTGGGGTTGCTCAGCAGCGTGGAGCGGTTGAACCCCGCGCACAGGGTGCGCGAAATCGGGCCCCGTACTTGGTCGTTGGGGGCGTCGAGCAGTTTGTAGCAGCCGAAGATGCTGTCGGCGTCGGGCTTCTGGAACGAAGTGACCACCGCACCGGAGGTGTTGGTGAAGTTCATGGTGTTTCCGGAGACCCGGCCGGTGTACTTGACCGCCGGCTGGTTCGCGAACGGGGTCACCGTGAGTGGGGAGTTGGCGTACTTCGCCCACACCCGGTCGATGTAGTCGTTCAGGACACCGGCCGGCAGCGCGCCGGACGCGATGCCGTGACCGGGCGCGAGGGCCCGCAGGACGGTGCCGTCCGACCGGGTCTGGATCAGCCCCGCCCAGCCGCCCGGCTGGCTTCTGAGAGCGTTGAAGAAGCCGTTGTAGCCCCCCGGCTTCAGGTGGCCCGTGGTCTTGGTGGTGCCGTTGGGGGCCTTGACGCCGACCGCGTAAGGCGCCGAGAACATGTCGACCTGGGTGCTGTTGATCCACAGACCGGAGTCGTTGAGCGTGTACTCCGACCAGTTGAAGAGGATGTTCCTGTTCGGGTCGTTCGGATTCTGCACGGCGGGCTGCACCAGGCCGCCGGTCGTGAGCTTGAAGACCAGCTTCTGGCCGTACGAGAAGTAGACCCGCCCGGAGAACTTCGGCAGTTGGATCGTCTTGCTCTGGCCGGGAGCCGGGCCCGCGATCGAGGCGTCCGGCGCCGGGGTCGGCGGATTGCCGCCGCCGGGCCAGGCGTGGAAGGTGCCGTTGGCGTCGGCCCAGCCCTGGCGGCCGGACGACAGCTCCGTACCGAGGTTGTAGATGTAGACCGGTTCGCCTCGGCCTGAGTTGTTGGTGATGGTGAACGGAATGGTGTTGGGGACCGCGGCCTCGGCCGGGGCCACGGTGCCGAAGGCCGTGAATCCGGTGGCGAAGACCACCGCGGCGGCCAGGGAAGCCAGCAACTTGCGTATCGCAGGCACTCGCTCTTCCTCCTCGTCAGGTTGATCCCAGTGGGGACGGTGGGGGGCGGAATCTGACGTACGGACGCCGCCGGTGAGGCGGGTGTGCCTGAAGGGCCGACAGCCGGAACCGGGAGCGGGACGGGGAAACCGGAAGGGCGCGGGCCTTCAGGTACAGACCTTTCTGAGAGCGCTCTCAGAATTGCGCCGCTCCTGAGGCGTGTCAATGCGGATGCCGCAACTCGCCGAAAGATGTCTTGCACCCGACCGCACCCCCGACCACACCGACCGCACGTCGCCCCGGTCAACGCGCGTGTGACCCGGGCCGCCCGCATGCAGCACAATCGGGCCTCGACACGACCGCACGGGGCGCGAGCCGCGCGACGGACCGACCGAAGACGCGATCAACCGACGATTGGGGCAGGCATGTTCGGGGCGGGGAACGAGGGACGGCCCGGCGGCCGACGCGCACGGCTGCACCGTGCGGCGGCGCTCGCGCTCGTCGGCGCCGTACTGACCGGAGCGGCCGCCTGCGGCGGCGACGACAAGAGCGACGGCGGCAAGGGCGGCCAGGAGAACGGAGCGGACGGCAAGGCGCCCGCCTCCAGCCCCGCCGCGGAGTCGGGCGACTCGGCAGGCACCGGCGGCTCCGGCGGCACCGGGGCGCTCAGCCAGCGCGACCTCACGGCCCTCGCCTTCACCGACGACGAGAAGATCGGCAAGTACACCGCCGGCGAGTTCACCCTGGGGGCGCCGCTCGGTGAGGACTACACCGCCGACCCCGCCACCTGCCAGCCGCTCGTCAGTCTCGCGAAGGGCGCCACCGCCTTCGATCCGGCGTCCGAAGTCCACCGCAACGTGGATGTCGCGGAGGAGATGCTGGGCACGACCGTCGCCGTACAGCTGCGCTCCTACAACGGAGACGGCGCGGCCGGCGTCATGAAGGCCCTGGCCACGGCCGGCAGGGAATGCGCGGGCGGCTTCGTCGAGAACCGCGCCGTCGCCAAGGGCCAGTACCTGAAGGTCGAGCCGGTCAAGGCACCCGGTTACGGCGACGAGGCGCAGGCGTACCGCTTCACGATCCTCGACGTGAAGGGCACGCTGAAGCTGTACGAGTACCTGACCGTCGTACGTTCCGGCACCACCACCCTCTCCTTCCGGGCCGACATCACGGACACGAAGGACATCGGCAAGGTGCCGGACGAGGTCATCACGGCACAGTGGAAGAAGTTCGAGGCGGGCTCGAAGGGCTGAGACGGTCGTTCAGCGCAGGCCGGACCGAGCGGAACCGGGCCGGGCAACGATCCCGAGGACCTATCTCGCGCCCCGTTTTCCTGCCGCGCTGTCCGCGCCGCGCCCGGATGCGGCAAGAATGGGGCCATGAGCGACAGTCCAGCCCCCCTCGCCGACCCCCATATCGCCTTCGACGTGTCCGAAGGCCGCCGGGACGTCGTCGTCCTGGGCTCCACCGGGTCCATCGGCACGCAGGCGATCGACCTCGTCCTGCGCAACCCCGACCGTTTCCGTGTCACCGCGCTGTCCGCCGCCGGCGGGCGGGTCGGACTGCTCGCCGAACAGGCGCGTCAGCTCCGGGTCCGCACCGTCGCGGTCGCCCGTGAGGACACCGTGCCCGCGCTGCGCGAGGCGCTCGGTGCGGAGTACGGCTCCGAGCCGCTCCCCGAGATCCTCGCGGGGCCGGACGCCGCCACCGACGTCGCGACGTCCGAGTGCCACACGGTGCTCAACGGCATCACCGGATCCATCGGCCTCGCGCCGACCCTCGCCGCCCTCGAAGCCGGCCGTACGCTCGCCCTCGCCAACAAGGAGTCGCTGATCGTCGGCGGCCCGCTGGTCAAGGCGCTCGCCAAGCCGGGGCAGATCATCCCGGTCGACTCCGAGCACGCGGCGCTCTTCCAGGCCCTCGCGGCGGGCACCCGCGCCGATGTGCGCAAGCTGGTCGTCACGGCCTCCGGAGGCCCCTTCCGCGGCCGCACGAGGGCCGAGCTGGCTCACGTGACCCCGGACGACGCCCTCGCCCACCCCACCTGGGCGATGGGCCCCGTGATCACGATCAACTCCGCGACCCTCGTCAACAAGGGGCTGGAGGTCATCGAGGCGCACCTGCTGTACGACATCCCGTTCGAGCGCATCGAGGTCGTCGTCCACCCCCAGTCGTACGTCCACTCCATGGTGGAGTTCACCGACGGTTCGACCCTCGCGCAGGCCACGCCCCCCGATATGAGCGGTCCGATCGCCATCGGCATCGGCTGGCCGGTACGGGTGCCGGACGCCGCGCCCGCGTTCGACTGGTCCACGGCATCGACCTGGGAGTTCTTCCCGCTCGACAACGAGGCCTTCCCGTCGGTGGGACTCGCCCGGCACGTCGGATCGCTGGGCGGCACGGCTCCCGCGGTGTTCAATGCCGCCAACGAGGAGTGTGTGGAGGCGTTTCTCGCGGGGCGGCTGCCGTTCAACGGCATCATGGACACCGTCACCGAAGTCGTCGCCGAGCACGGCCGGCCCGCCAAGGGAACCTCGCTCACCGTGGCCGACGTCCTCGAAGCGGAGACCTGGGCGCGCGCCCGGGCCCGCGAAATGGCAGAGAAATTCGGCGAAGAACAGCCAGCGGAGGCTCGCGCATGACGATCCTGTTGACAGTCCTCGGCATAGTGATCTTCGCCGTGGGGCTGCTCTTCTCCATCGCGTGGCACGAACTGGGACACCTGTCGACGGCCAAGTTCTTCGGCATCCGCGTGCCGCAGTACATGGTCGGTTTCGGCCCCACCATCTGGTCGCGCAAGAGGGGTGAGACCGAATACGGGATCAAGGCCATCCCGCTCGGTGGCTACATCCGCATGATCGGGATGTTCCCGCCCGGTGCCGACGGGCGTATCGAGGCGCGGTCGACCTCACCCTGGCGGGGAATGATCGAGGACGCCCGGTCGGCGGCCTTCGAAGAGCTCAAGGAGGGCGACGAGACCCGGCTCTTCTACACGCGCAAGCCGTGGAAGCGCATGATCGTGATGTTCGCGGGACCGTTCATGAATCTGGTTCTCGCCGTCGTGATCTTCATGGGCGTCGCGATGAGTTTCGGCTTCCAGACCCAGACCACCGAGGTGGCCGGTGTCCAGAAGTGCGTCATCTCTCAGGACGTCGCGCGCGAGAAGTGCGCGGCGGGCGATCCGGTGTCGCCGGCCCGCGCCGCCGGTCTCAAGGAGGGCGACAAGATCGTCGCCTTCAACGGACAGCGCGTCGAGGACTGGTCCGTCCTGTCGAACCTGATCCGCGAGACGATCGGCCCCGCCAGCATCACGGTCGAGCGTGACGGCAAGGAGCAGGTCCTCCAGGCGACGCTCGCGAAGAACATGGTCGCGGAGAAGAACTCCGACGGTGAGGTCGTCCCCGACAAGTTCGTGCCCGCCGGCTACCTGGGCTTCGCCGCGGCGACCGAGATCATCCCGCTCTCCTTCGGGGAATCCGTCGACCGCATGGGCGACATGATCGTGACCGGTGTCGAGTCGATCATCGCGCTGCCCTCCAAGATCCCCGATCTCTGGAACGCCGCCTTCTCCGACGGTGACCGCAAGGACGACTCGCCCGTGGGCGTCGTCGGCGCCGCGCGGATCGGTGGCGAGGTGATGACGCTGGACGTACCGGCACAGAACCAGATCGCGATGATGCTGTTCCTGCTGGCCGGATTCAATCTCTCGCTGTTCCTCTTCAATATGCTGCCGCTGTTGCCGCTCGACGGCGGACACATGGCCGGGGCGCTCTGGGAGTCCGTACGGAGCAAACTCGCCCGCATCTTCAAGAGGCCCGATCCGGGGCCGTTCGACGTGGCGAAGCTCATGCCCGTCGCGTACGTCGTGGCCGGGATCTTCATCTGCTTCACGCTGTTGGTACTGATCGCCGACGTGGTGAATCCGGTCAAGATCATGTAGTGCGTCGGAGGCGTCGCGGCCTCGCGCTTCGCGTGCTGGGAGAACACACCGTGCCGCCCGGGCGGACACGGGTTTACGGCCGGGTGTCTCTTCGCACCCGGCCGTAAGCCTTTGGGGGGTTTGCGGGTAGCGATGTGCTCGTACGGCGGACCGGTGGCGTAATCTCGATGACTGGAGCCCGCCGAACTCGGGACCACGATCCACACCTTGGGGTTGCACAGCAGATGACTGCGATTTCTCTCGGAATGCCGGATGTTCCGGTGAAGCTGGCCGACCGGAGGGTCAGTCGTCGGATCCAGGTGGGTTCGGTGGCTGTCGGTGGGGACGCGCCGGTGTCGGTGCAGTCGATGACGACGACGCGGACGTCGGACATCGGGGCGACGTTGCAGCAGATCGCGGAGCTGACGGCGTCGGGGTGTCAGATCGTGCGGGTGGCGTGTCCGACGCAGGACGACGCGGACGCGTTGTCGACGATCGCGCGGAAGTCGCAGATCCCGGTGATCGCGGATATTCATTTCCAGCCGAAGTACGTGTTCGCGGCGATCGACGCGGGGTGTGCGGCGGTGCGGGTGAATCCGGGGAACATCAAGCAGTTCGACGACAAGGTGAAGGAGATCGCGAAGGCGGCGGGGGAGGCGGGGACGCCGATCCGTATCGGGGTGAACGCGGGTTCGCTGGACGCGCGGCTTCTGAAGAAGTACGGGAAGGCGACGCCGGAGGCTCTGGTGGAGTCGGCGTTGTGGGAGGCGTCGCTGTTCGAGGAGCACGGGTTCCGGGACATCAAGATCTCGGTGAAGCACAACGATCCGGTGGTGATGGTCAACGCCTACCGGCTGCTGGCGGCCCGGTGTGATTATCCGCTGCATCTGGGGGTGACGGAGGCGGGTCCGGCGTTCCAGGGGACGATCAAGTCGGCGGTCGCGTTCGGTGCTCTGCTCAGTGAGGGTATCGGCGACACGATCCGGGTGTCGCTGTCCGCGCCGCCGGCGGAGGAGGTCAAGGTCGGTCTGCAGATCCTGGAGTCGCTGAATCTGAAGCAGCGCCGTCTGGAGATCGTCTCGTGTCCGTCCTGCGGGCGTGCGCAGGTGGATGTGTACAAGCTCGCCGATGAGGTGAGTGCGGGTCTGGACGGGATGGAGGTCCCGTTGCGGGTCGCGGTGATGGGCTGTGTGGTGAACGGTCCGGGTGAGGCGCGTGAGGCGGACCTGGGTGTGGCTTCGGGGAACGGCAAGGGGCAGATCTTCGTCAAGGGCGAGGTCATCAAGACGGTCCCGGAGTCGAAGATCGTCGAGACCCTCATCGAAGAGGCCCTGAAGATCGCCGCGGAGATGGAAGCCGACGGAATCCCCTCCGGCGAGCCCGAGGTCTCCATCAGCTGACGACCGGGCCGAGGCTCGCTGGAGCCGCTCGCCGAGCGGCCGGCCGCTGTCCCGCCCGCGCTGCGTCCGCGTACGGCCCCGCATCCCACGCCTCAGGGCGCCGGGGGAGCGGGGCCTTTCGGTGTACGCGGCACCGCGCGGAAGTGGCGGGTACAGTGCGGAGAATCAGCAGACGTATGGTGAGGCCCCTCTCGTGTTGACGCAGACCACCACCCGGGTCCTCGATCCCGGCGAACTCGGCGCCGCGCTCGCCATCCTTGAGAGTGAGCCCGTCGCCAACGCCTTCGTGGCTTCCCGCGTCCAGGCGGCGGGACTCGACCCCTGGCGCCTCGGCGGCGAGATGTGGGGCTGGTACGCGGACGGGCGGCTGCGCTCGCTCTGCTACTCCGGCGCCAACCTGGTGCCGATCTGCGCCACCCCCGAAGCCGTACGGGCCTTCGCCGACCGCGCGCGCCGTACAGGGCGCCGCTGCTCCTCCATCGTCGGCCCCGCCGGGCCCACGGCCCAGCTCTGGCGGCTGCTGGAGCCCAACTGGGGCCCCGCCCGCGAGGTCCGCGCGAATCAGCCGCTCATGGTGACCGAGCGGGTGCCCGAGACGGTGCGGCCCGACCCCCTCGTACGCCGCATCCGTAAGGAGGAGCTGGAGACGATCATGCCCGCGTGCGTGGCGATGTTCACTGAGGAGGTCGGTGTCTCACCGCTGGCCGGTGACGGCGGGCTGCTCTACCAGGCGCGCGTGGCCGAACTGGTCGGCGCCGGGCGGTCGTTCGCCCGCATCGACGACGGCAAGGTGATCTTCAAGGCGGAGATCGGCGCGGCCACGTCGCACGCCTGCCAGATCCAAGGCGTCTGGGTGGCCCCCGAATTCCGCGGCCAGGGCCTCTCCGAGGGCGGTATGGCGGCCGTCGTGCGGTATGCGCTCGCCGATGTCGCACCCGTCGTCAGCCTGTACGTGAACGACTACAACATCCCCGCCAGGGCCTCCTACCGACGGGTCGGCTTCCGCGAGGTGGGCGCGTTCATGAGCGTCCTCTTCTGAAAGTAGGGTTCGGCCATGCCGAGCGTGCCGAGCTTCCCCGGGAACGACTCCCAGATTCCCGACGTACGCGTAGGGCCGATCGACCTCGCGGCGCGCGTGGACGAGGCGCTGGCCGTGCAGGCACTCGCCTTCGGGCTCAGCGAGGCCGAGATCGGCGTACGCCGCCAGATCGTGCTGCGCCATCTCCTCGTGCCCGGTGCCCGTGCGTACGGGGCGCTCACGGCGGAGGGACGGCTGGCCGGGTTCGTCTACGGCATGCCGAACGACCGCTCCCACTGGTGGTCCACGGTCGTCGAGCCGTACCTGCGCGCCGAAGGCCGCGACGGCTGGCTCGACGACACCTTCGTCATCACCGAACTGCACGTCCACCCCGCGTTCCAGAGCCACGGCATCGGGCGCACCCTCATCACGACCATCACCGACATCGCGCGGCAGCCCCGCTCGATACTGTCCGCGATCGACACCGAGAGCCCCGCCCGCGGCCTCTACCGCTCCCTCGGCTACCAGGACCTGGCGCGCCGGGTCCGGTTTCCCAGCGCGGCCAAGCCGTACGCCGTGATGGGCGCCCAGCTCCCGCTGCGGCGGCGCTGAGGGCCCCACGGTGCGCGATTACTGATTTCCGCCTGCCGGTGTGCCCCGGATAACCTCCTGGCACCAACCGAGAAGAAAACGCAGGAGTGCTCCCCATGTCCCAGGTCCAGCGCATGTCCCGTTTGATGGCCAAGACACTGCGCGACGACCCGGCGGACGCGGAGACCCTGAGCCACAAGCTTCTCGTCCGCGCCGGGTACGTACGCCGCACCTCCGCCGGCCTCTGGAGCTGGCTGCCGCTCGGTAAGAAGGTCCTCGACAACATCGCGCGCGTCGTGCGCGAGGAGATGGACGCCATCGGGGCGCAGGAAGTACTGCTGCCGGCGCTGCTTCCCAAGGAGCCCTACGAGGCGAGCGGCCGCTGGGACGAGTACGGCGACCTGCTCTTCCGCCTCAAGGACCGCAAGGGCGGCGACTACCTCCTCGGCCCGACGCACGAGGAGATCTTCACCCTCGTCGTCAAGGACCAGTGCACGTCCTACAAGGACCTGCCGGTGATGCTCTACCAGATCCAGACGAAGTACCGGGACGAGGCGCGGCCCCGCTCCGGCGTGCTGCGTGGCCGTGAGTTCCAGATGAAGGACTCGTACTCCTTCGACACCACGGACGAGGGCCTCGCCGAGTCGTACGCGCTCCACCGCGCGGCGTACCAGAAGATCTTCGCGCGCCTGGGGCTCGACTACCGCATCGTCTCCGCCGTCTCCGGCGCGATGGGCGGCTCCGCGTCCGAGGAGTTCCTGGCCCCGGCCGCCGCGGGCGAGGACACCTTCGTGGACTGCCCCAACGGCGACTACGCCGCCAACACCGAGGCCGTCACGTTCACCACGCCCCCCGTCGACGGGTCGGCACACGGGGCGATGGAGGAGCTGGACACCCCCGACACCCCGACCATCGAGACGCTGGCCAAGTTCCTGGGCGTGCCGGCCTCGGCGACGCTGAAGAACCTCCTGGTGAAGGTCGACGGCGAGATCACCGCCGTCGGCGTCCCCGGCGACCGCGAGGTGGACCTCGGCAAGCTCGGCGAGCACCTGGCGCCGGCCGTCGTGGAGCTGGTGACGGCCGAGGACTTCGAGGGCCGACCCGAGCTGGTACGCGGCTACGTCGGCCCCCAGGGGCTCAAGATCCGCTACATCGCCGACCCGCGCGTGGCGCCCGGTACCGCCTGGGTCACCGGCGCGAACAAGGCCGACACCCACGCGCGCGACGTCGTCTGCGGACGTGACTTCGAGGTCGACGACTACCTCGACGTCGTGGTCGTCGAGGAGGGCGACCCCTGCCCCGTGTGCGGCACCGGACTGAAGCTGGGACGCGCGATCGAGATCGGCCACATCTTCCAGCTCGGGCGCAAGTACGCCGACACCTTCCAGCTCGACGTCCTCGGACAGCAGGGCAAGCCGGTGCGCGTGACCATGGGCTCGTACGGCATCGGCGTCTCCCGCGCCGTCGCCGCGCTCGCGGAGCAGACCGCCGACGAGCAGGGCCTGTGCTGGCCCCGTGAGATCGCCCCGGCGGACGTGCACGTCGTCGCCGCGGGCAAGGCCCTCCAGACGGAGCTCGCGGTCGACGTCGCCGAGCAACTGGCCGCGGCGGGGCTGCGCGTGCTGGTCGACGAGCGCCCCGGTGTCTCGCCGGGTGTGAAGTTCACGGACGCGGAGCTGATCGGAGTTCCGAAGATCCTGGTCGCCGGGCGGCGCGCCGGTGACGGCGTGGTGGAGCTGAAGGACCGCCGCACCGGGGAGCGCGAGGAGCTGACGGTCGCCGAGGCGGTCGCGCGTCTGACGGCCGAGGCCTGACACCGTAACCGCCTCGTACGGGGCGGGCGGGTACGGCGGGCTGAGGACGAGTACGACGGGGGTACGGGGCGCGGCGGGCGGGCCGGTCCAGGCGACTGGCCCGCCCGCCGCCGCACCCGCACAGCCGCTCAGTGCGCCCCATGACCCGGCCTTCCGAAGAGGCGCGGGCGGGGAGGCGTGCGCGCGGCGTGCGCTCGTCGGCCGGCGCCAACTCCCCGCCCGGTTACAGCCAGTCGGCGAACTCCAGCAGCAGTTCCGCGTCCTGGCGGCGCCCGGCCTCCAGCGCGCGTACGCCCGATTCCACCGCGCGGAAGAGCGTCCAGCCACGCAGCCGCTCGCGGTCGATGTCCAGCGAGTCGGCGAGCTTGTTCACCCGGCGCCGTGTCGCGGATGCTCCGGACGCCGCCGCGACGAGGTCCTCCACCCGGTCGCGTACCAGCCGCGCCAGGTCGTACGCGCGCTCGCCCACCACCGGCACGGGGCCGACGGCGAGCCACGGCGCCCGGTCGCCCGACAGCACCTTGCCCTGACGGAACGCGCCATGGAGCAGCATCAGCTCCACGGACCCGTCGGCGAGCAGCTCCGCGCGTGCGTCGAGCGCCGCAGCGACGAGCGGAGCGACCTGTGGGTCCCCCGTCGCCTCCCGCATCGCGTCCGCCTGCCGAGCCGTCCGCTCGGCGACCGTCTCGAAACCGTGGCCGGCGGCCGGCTCGACCCACAACTTCCGCACCGTTCCCGCCGCTTCGAGCAGTGCCTTGGCCTCGGGCAGGGAACGCAGCGACGTCTCGGAGTGCAGCCGCTCCAGGAGCAGCGCACCGTCGGAGCCCGAGATGAGCTCCACCGAGCCCCAGCCCTTCCAGCGCGTCAGCGCCGCCCGCTCCGGCTCCGGGGCGGCGAACGGCGGGACCACCTTGAGCGCGGCCGGGGCGCCGTCGGGGCGACGTACGAGCACCACGAGGCTGCTTCCGCCGCCCGGCGCCACCACTCGCTCGACCGCCAACTCCCGCCGCTCCAGCGCCTCCTGGACGATGCCGGGCAGCTGTTTGAGCCACCCTCCCGCGACGGACTCCCCGTACGTCTCGCTCAGGGTGCGCACCAGCCGCCGCGGCGGTTCGAAAGCCATACGTGCCCAGAGCCCTTCCTGTGGATCGGGCTCACAGACGCTCGGCGAGCCCAGGAAAGGCTACGCCGCTGCCCCGCCAGCGCACCGCCCGCACCGCCGCCTCGCGCAGCGCCCCGGCGGCGTCCTGGCGCAGCGGCCCCTCGGCGGCCCGTACGAGGTCGGAGTAGACCCCCGCGATCCGGTCCTCCAGATCGGCGGCGAGCTTTATGGCGGCGGCGGCGTCGGGCACGTTGAAGGGCAGGGCGTACGCCGCGGCGGCCGCGACCGGCTTTCCGCCGAGATCGCGCACCGTACGCGCGAGACTGTCGCGCCGGGCACGGTGCGCGTCGTACGCGGTCCTCGCCTCGGGGCGCCGTTCGTCGCCGACACGGCCGCCGACGACGCCGTACCCGTACACCGCGGCGTGTTCGGCGGCGAGGGCGGCCTGGGCTGCGTCCAGCGCGCGGTCGCCGCTCACGAGGAGAATCCTTCCGTCAGCAGGTACGCGTGGGCGGCGGCGGACGCCGCGAGAGAGGCAAGGAGCCGGGCGAGTTCCGGCGGTGCGTGGACGAGCGCGTCGGCGTGCGCGTCGGAGGTACGGCG
This sequence comes from Streptomyces sp. NP-1717, assembly GCF_022695985.1. GTDB lineage: Bacteria > Actinomycetota > Actinomycetes > Streptomycetales > Streptomycetaceae > Streptomyces. Next base: position 19,061 of record NZ_JAAPBF010000119.1, read on the forward strand.
CTCGGCCGCTGCCAGCGCTTTGATCGCCGCGCCCGGGTCCGCGGGGACGGACGCTGCGGGACCCGAGGCCCCGCCCCCGGCGTCCCCGGCGGCCGTCCCGAGAGACGGAGCCGACGACGGGGCGGTCGACGGGGCGGAGGAAGCCGGGCGGGAAGGGGACGGCTTCGCCGAGCCGTTCTCCTTCTCAGGAGGCCGCGGAGGCGACAGCGCCGTCACATGACGGGCGACGGCGCCGCGCAGCGGCGTCAGCCGCGTGGCCTGGTCCGGATGCCGCTCAAGTACGGCGTCGTACTGCCGGAGGAGTTCACGGCTCGCCCCGGCGGACTTCACCCGCAGCGCCTTCGCGGCCCGGACGGCCGCGGCGCTCGCCCGGCCCCGCGATCCGCCGTCGTCAACATCGGTACAGGCGGTCAACAGACCTCCCGCCGCGGCCCCCGCCGCCAAGAGCGCACCCCTACGTGTCGTCCCCGTGCGCCCCACGCGTGTCTCCCTCGAGCCTCGCAGTGATCACCGCAGGCGAGCGTACCTGCGCGTCAGCCCCAGGTGGACGGCAACACCCCCCGCGACCGGATACCCTTTGCCTGACACGCGACGATCCCACAACAGCACACACGCGGCCGAGGAGTCACCCGGATGAGCACCACCCACAGCGAGAGGCTGCGCGGACTGCTGGAACCGCTCGTCAGCGCGAAGGGCCTGGATCTCGAAGAGATCGAGCTGTCCCGGGCGGGCCGGCGCCGTGTGCTGAGGATCGTGGTCGACTCCGACGACGGCGTGGACCTCGACGCGTGCGCCGAGCTGAGCCGCACCATCTCCACGACCCTCGACGACACCGACGCGATGGGCGAGGACGAGTACCAGCTCGAAGTCACCTCCCCAGGAGCCGACCGTCCGCTGACCGAGCACCGTCACTACGTACGCGCCGTCGGCCGTCTGGCGAAGATCCAGCCTCATGAGGGCGACGAATTCGTGGCCCGCGTCCTCGCGGTGGACGAGGAGGGACTCGACCTCGAAGTGCCGGGCGTGAAGGGGCGCAAGCCGACCGCCCGCCGGGTCGAGTTCGCGTCGATCGCCAAGGCGCGCGTGGAGCTCGAGTTCAACCGCAAGGACAAGAAGGAAGAGGAGGCGTAGCCATGGACATCGACGTAAAGCTCCTGAAGGGCTTGGCACAAGAGAAGGAGATCCCGTTCGACCTGCTGGTCGAGGCGATCGAATCCGCCCTCCTCATCGCCTACCACCGCACCGAGGGGAGCCGCCGTCACGCCCGTGTCGTGCTCAGCCGCGACAACGGTCACGTAACGGTGTGGGCCAAGGAGGACCCGTCGGAGCTGGAGGAGGGCCAGGAGGCCAAGGAGTTCGACGACACCCCGTCGGACTTCGGCCGAATCGCCGCCACCACGGCGCGTCAGGTCATCCAGCAGCGGCTGCGGGACGCCGAGAACGACGTGACCTTCGGGGAGTACGCGCGACGTGAGGGCGACGTCGTCGCCGGACAGGTCCAGCAGGGCAAGGACCCCCGCAACGTCCTGGTGCGGCTGGACGACAAGCTGGAGGCCATCCTCCCGGTGCAGGAGCAGGTGCCGGGCGAGGAGTACACGCACGGTCTGCGGCTGCGTACGTTCGTGGTCCGGGTGGCCAAGGGCGTACGGGGCCCGTCGGTGACCCTGTCGCGCACTCACCCCAACCTCGTGAAGAAGCTCTTCGAGCTGGAGGTCCCGGAGATCGCGGACGGCTCCGTGGAGATCTGCGCGATCGCCCGTGAGGCCGGTCATCGCACCAAGATCGCCGTGCGGTCCACCCGCTCCGGTCTCAACCCCAAGGGCGCCTGCATCGGCCCCATGGGCTCGCGGGTGCGCAACGTGATGGCGGAGCTGCACGGCGAGAAGATCGACATCGTCGACTGGTCGGACGACCCGGCCGAGATGGTCGCCAACGCGCTGTCGCCGGCCCGGGTCAGCAAGGTCGAGGTCGTCGACCTCGGCGCCCGCTCCGCGCGCGTGACGGTGCCGGACTACCAACTGTCGCTGGCGATCGGCAAGGAGGGGCAGAACGCCCGCCTCGCCGCCCGCCTCACCGGCTGGCGCATCGACATCCGGCCGGACACCGAGCAGACCGACGGGGCGGACGACACCGGGTCGGCCGC
>NZ_JAAPBF010000012.1 GCF_022695985.1 Streptomyces sp. NP-1717
ATCAGGCCCCCGCCGTCGCGGGGCGCGTGACCGCTCTCCCCCGGAGCCGGCCACGCGCTCCGCGGACGTCTGCCGCGCACCGCCGGCGGTCCGCGCCCGCCACCACCCACGTATCGAGTTCGAGAGGGCACCATGAACCCTGCCGACCGTGCCGGCGAGGCCGAGCACCCGCCGTTCCCCATGACCCGGGCCTGCCCCTTCGCCCCTCCCGCGCGCTACGCGGAACTGCGGGAGAACGAGCCCGTCTCGCGGGCGTCCCTGAAGGTGAACGGCAAGCCGGCGTGGCTGATCACGCGGCACGACCATGTGAAGCAGATCCTGGGTGACTCGCGGGTCAGCGCCAATCTGAAACTGCCGGGCTATCCGCTCCAGGTCCCGGTCCCCGACGAGATGCTCCAGGCGGTGCCGCTGACGTTCCTGTCCATGGACCCGCCGGACCACACCGTCCAACGACGCATGCTGGCACCGGAGTTCAGCCTGCGCCAGATGCGGGCGATGCGGCCCCGGGTGCAGGAGATCGTGGACGAGCGGGTCGACGCGATGCTGGCCGAGGGCGGCCCCGTCGACCTGGTGGCGGCGCTCGCCCTGCCCGTGCCCTCCCTCGTCATCTGCGAACTGCTCGGCGTGCCCTACGAGGACCACGGCCGGTTCGAGCACTGGGCGTGGCAGATCATGAACCACGACATCAGCGACGAGGAGCGCGGCGCCGCGCACTACGAACTCGACAAGTACGTCGACGGGCTGGTCACCCTGAAGGAGACCGAGCCGGGCGACGACATGATCAGCAGGCTGATCGCGCTGAACCGCGCGGAGCCGGCGGTCGAGCACTCCGACATCGTGAGCATGGCGCGGCTGATGCTGGTCACGGGCCACGAGACGACGGCGAACATGATCGCCCTCGGCATGCTCGCCCTGCTCGAACACCCGGAGCAGCTCGCCGCGGTGCGCGACGATCCGGCGCTGCTGCCGACGGCGGTCGAGGAGTTGCTGCGTTTCTTCAGCATCTCCGACGCGGGCACCGCGCGGGTGGCGAAGGAGGACATCGAGATCGGCGGCACGGTGATCCGCGCCGGTGACGGCATCATGCCGCTCAACAACTCCGCGAACCACGACGAGAGCGTCTTCCCCGACGCCGACACCCTCGACGTGCGCCGTTCGACGCGCAGCCATCTCGCCTTCGGCTACGGCGTCCACCAGTGCATCGGACAGAACCTGGCGCGTCTGGAGCTGGAGGTCGTCTACGACACGCTCCTGCGCCGGATCCCAGGTCTGCGTCTGGAGAAGCCGGCCGACGAGCTGCGCTACAAGGACGACGCGATCGTGTGGGGTCTGTACGAACTCCCGGTGAGCTGGTAGCGGCCCCCGGGCCGCGTCCTGAGAGTCCCGTACGGCCGAGCGGGCCGTACGCAGCGAGCCAGAGTCAGAGTGACTGCCAGAGAGGGCACCATGACCCAGTCAGCCGACCCGAGCGCGGACGCGACCGGCCTGCCGGAGTTCCCGATGCGCCGCACCTGCCCCTTCGCGCCGCCGGAGGAGTACGCGAAGCTGCGCACGGGTGAACCCGTCTCGCGCGCCGCGCTCAAGGTGAACGGCAAGCCGACGTGGCTGCTCACGCGCCACGACCACGTCCGCAAGGTCCTCGGGGACGCGCGGGCCAGTTCCAATCTCAAACTGCCGGGGTACCCGCACCAGTTCCACATCCCGGAGGAGATGCTCCAGCACATCCGCCTGATGCTGCTGTCGATGGACCCGCCGGAGCACACCGCCCAGCGCAGCATGCTGCTCTCGGAGTTCACCGCGCGCAAGGCCAGGGAGATGCGTCCGCGGATCCAGGAGCTGGTGGACGAGCGGATCGACACGATGCTGGCGGCCGGCGGTCCCGTCGACCTGGTGGCGGCGCTCGCCCTGCCCGTGCCCTCCCTCGTCATCTGCGAACTGCTCGGCGTGCCCTACGACGACCACGCCAAGTTCGAGGAGTGGTCGGCGCGGCTGATGAACCGAGACCTCAGCCAGGAGGAGTACGGCGCGGCCGTGGCCACGCTCGACGGTTATCTGGACGAACTGGTCACGCGTAAGGAGAGCGAGCCGGGCGACGATCTGCTCAGCCGGTTCATCGAGAAGAACCGGGTGACCGGGGCGTGCGACCACCTCGACATCGTGACGATGGCCCGGCTCATGCTGGTCGGCGGGCACGAGACGACGGCGAACATGATCGCCCTGGGCGTCCTGGCGCTGCTCGAACACCCGGAGCAGCTCGCCGCGGTCAGGGACGAGCCCGGTCTGATGCCGAAGGCCGTGGAGGAGCTGCTGCGTTTCTTCTCCATCTCCGACTCGGGCACGGCCAGGGTCGCGGTCGAGGACATCGAACTGGACGGCACGGTGATCCGCGCGGGCGAGGGCATCATGGCGCTCAACAACGCCGCGAACCACGACGAGAGCGTCTTCCCGGACCCCGACACCCTCGATGTGCGCCGCGACGCCCGCGGCCATCTCGCGTTCGGCTTCGGCATCCACCAGTGCATCGGACAGAATCTGGCGCGGGTGGAGCTGGAGGTGGTCTACGAGACGCTGTTCCGCCGGATTCCCGGGCTGCGCACGGCCGCGCCGGTGGACACTCTGCCGTTCAAGGACGACGCGATGGTCTACGGCGTCTACGAACTGCCCGTCACCTGGTGACGGTTCACCCATTTCGAGGAGGACACCGATGCGCGTCCATATCGACCGTGACAGGTGCACCGGCTCCGGCCAGTGCGTGCTGCTCGTCCCGGAGGTCTTCGACCAGGGCGAGGACGGTCTGACCCTGCTCCTCACGGAGGAGCCGCCGGAGGACAGTTACGAGGACGTGCTCCAGGCGTCCCTCACCTGTCCGACGCAGGTCATCAGCGTCACCGACTGAGGAGCGGGGGAATCGCGTCATGACCGGCACGACCGACAACACCTGGATACGCGTCGCGCACCGGAACCCGGGCAGCGGGACCCGGCTGGTGTGTCTCCCGCACGCGGGCGGCGCTGCGTCGTACTTCTTCCCGATGTCGGCCGCCCTCGCCCCGGACGTCGAGGTGCTGTCCGTGCAGTATCCGGGGCGCCACGACCGGCGCCACGAGCGGCCGGTGGACGATCTGCATCTGCTCGCGGACCGGATCGCCGAGGCGCTGGGGCCGTGGACCGACAGGCCGTTCGCGCTGTTCGGCCACAGTTACGGAGCGCTGCTGGGGTACGAGGTGGCCCGGCGGCTCCGCGCCGCGGGACACCGTCCGCTGGCGCTGTTCGTCTCGGGCCGCCGCGCCCCGTCGACCCACCGGGACGAGCGTCTGCATCTGAAGCCGGACGCGTCGCTGATCGCCGAACTCAAGTCGCTGGACGGCACGGTGGGGGCGCTGCTGGACAACGAGGAGATCATCGCGATGGTCATGCCGGCGTTGCGGGCGGACTACCGGGCGGTGGAGACCTACGTCCAGCGGCCCGGGCCCGAACTCGACATCCCCGTCACCGCGTTCATCGGCGACGACGATCCGAAGGTCACCTCGCAGGAGGCGGCCCGCTGGCGGGAGCACACCACGTCGGACTTCTCCCTGGAGATCTTCCCCGGCGGTCACTTCTATCTGGCCGAGCGGCGGCAGGAGCTGACGAGCAGTCTGCGGCGGCGGCTCGACGAGGTGGTGGCGCACAGCACGACGTGAACAGGGCGGCAGGAGGGGAAAGGCCCTCTGTGGGCGGTGCGCGCACCGCCCACAGAGGGCCTTCCGCCGTGCCGGTTGCCCGTCAGGCGTTGAGATAGGTGAGGACTGCCATCACCCGGCGGTTCACGTCGCTGTCCTGAGGGAGCGTCAGCTTGGTGAAGATGCCGGAGATGTGTTTCGCGACGGCGCCCTCGCTCACGGTGAGCCGGCCGGCGATGGCGGCGTTGGAGCATCCCTCGGCCATGAGTTCCAGCACCCGCCGCTCGCGCAGCGTCAGTGTCTCGATGCCCTCGTCCATGGAGTGACTGACCATCAACTGGGCGACCACGGCGGCGTCCATGGCCGTGCCGCCGTTCGCCACCCGGCGGATCGCCTCCACGAACTGCTCGTCGTCGAGGACGCTGTCCTTGAGCAGGTAGCCGATACCGCCCGTGCCGTCGGCGAGCAGCTCCCGCGCGTACATCTGCTCGACGTGCTGGGACAGGACGAGGATGGGCAGGCCCGGCATGTCGCGGCGGGCCTGGAGCGCCGCCCGCAGGCCCTCGGTGGTGAAGGTGGGCGGCAGCCGTACGTCCACGATGGCGATGTCGGGGCGGTGCTCAGCCACGGCTTTCGCGAGGTCCTCCCCGTTGTCCACCGCCGCCGCGACCTCGAAGTCGAACGATGTGAGGAGCTGCACGAGCCCCTGCCTCAGGAGGAAAAGGTCCTCGGCGAGGACGACGCGCACGGAATCTCCAACTCGGTCACGGTGGGGCCGCCGGGTGGGCTGCTGATGTCGATCGTTCCGTCGAAGGCGGCGAGCCGCCGCCGGATTCCGGCGAGGCCGGATCCCTCGCTCATGCTCGCGCCGCCCCGGCCGTTGTCGCTGACGCGGGCACGCAGCACACCGCGTTCGTATCCGACGGTCAGTTCGCCGCGGCTCGCACCGGCGTGTTTGGCCACGTTGGTGAGCAGCTCGGACACCGAGAAGTATACGGCGGATTCGACGGGCGCCGAGAGCTGTGGGGGGACGGTCACGGACACGTCGAACGGCAGCGGGCTGGCGATGGCGAGGGCGCGCAGGGCGTCGGCCAGTCCGCGTTCGGCGAGGACGGGCGGGTGGATGCCCCGTACGAGATCGCGCAGTTCACGCAGGGCGAGAACGGACGAGGCGCGCGCCTCGCGGAGCAGCCGGCGGGCTTCCTCCGTGTCCTTGTCGAGGTGGCGGTCGGCGGCGCCGAGGGTCATGCCGAGGCCGACGAGCCTGGCCTGTGCGCCGTCGTGCAGATCGCGCTCGATCCGGCGCAGTTCGGCGGCCTGGGTGTCCAGGGCGCCGGAGCGGCTCTCCGCGAGATGCCGGACGCGGGAGGCCAGCCGTGTGGTGTCGGTGTGGCCCAGCAGATAGCGGGTGAAGTAGGCGTACCCCTTCAGGATGAACGGGGTGGTCCAGAGCCAGACGGCGAAGACCCCGAGCGCCAGGAAACCGGCGGCGACGGCGGCCGGCCAGCTGTCGACGACGACGCCGCAGTACATGCGTCCCGTGCCGTTGTCGCCGAGCAGCGGCTGCCAGAGACCGCCCGCCAGGACCAGGCCCTCACCCACGTAGTAGAGGAGGGCGGCGGGGATGAACCCGATCATGCCGACACCGGTGTTGAGGAAGAGCCAGAGGAGGTCGCGCCAGGTGGCCCGGTCGGTGAGGATCCACTTGCAGCGGCGCATCCATCCGACGATGTCCTTCTCGAACTCCGGCGGCTCGGGCTGGTACGGCACCTCGACGCGGACACCGGTCCAACCGGCTACCCGCCGGGCCCGGTTGCAGAGCCAGCGGACGGCGGGGATGCAGACGGGGAGCGCCACGGCGCCGATACCGATGACGAACAGGATCACGAAGTAGGCCGTCACCAGGAAGAGCGCCAGGGACGGCATCGTGCTCGCGCCGACCACGGTCCCCACGGCCGTGTCGAGCGTGGCCCGCCGGGTGCGCAGGCGCACGGCGGCGAGGGTGAACCTGCCGAGGGCCAGGGCGCGTTCGCGTGCGGACCGCGCCTGCCCGCCCCCGGTGGGCGGCCCGGCTGACGGTGGTCCGGCTGACGGTGGTCCGGTGTCCGGCCTTTCGCGGTCGGACACCGGTCCTTCGGCCACCATGGTGCGCTCTCTCACTCGGCGGTCACCGTCTCGACCGGTGGGGTGCGCATACCGCGCCAGGACGGGAAGAGCGTACCGCCGAAGATCAGCAGCAGGGATCCGCCGACGACGGCGAGGTAGATCCCGACGGAACCGGAGGGCAGGAACGAGTCGTTCTTGACCATCGCGTACGGGACGATCGTGGTGGCGGCGGCCGCCGTGCCGAGCACGACCGCGACGACGGAGATCAGTACCCCTTCGACGCTCAGCATGCCGAAGACCTGGGCGCGGGTCGCGCCCGTCAGGCGGGAGAGCCCGATCTCCCTGCGCCGCTTGCGGGTCACCACGACCAGGGTGTTGATCACGGTGATGGCCGCGTATCCCACGATCATGGCGACGACGGTGTAGTTGGCGGTCACGAGGATCTGCTGGATGGAGTCGCTGGAGCCGCTCAGCGTGGAGCTGTCGGCCACCCGGGCACCGGGCAACTCCCCGGCGAAGGAGGCCAGTTCGGTCCTGAGGGCGCTTCGGTCCGCGTCCTTGTCGGCGCGTACGAGGACGTGTTCGGCGAGGCCCGCGGTGGTGTGCGGGGCGAGTGTGGCGGCCGGCAGCAGCAGGAACTCCTCGTCGGGGTCACCGGCGAAGAGGGCGACGACCTCCGGCTCCGACCGTGTTCCGTCGCCGAGCCGGACGGGCAGCCGGTCGCCCAGCGCGACGCCGAACTCCTCGGCCCGGTCGGTGGACAGGGCGACGGTGTCGCCGCTCAGCGCGTCGAGCGAGCCGGTGACATCGCGCAGCGCCAGGTTCCGGTCCGCTCCGCCGGCGTCGACACCGCGCAGGGCGATGCCGCCGGCCCCGGACCCGGACTCAACGAAGCCCCGCGAGGTGACGAACGCGGACGCCGCGGCCACACCGGGCAGTCCGGCGACCTGTCCGGCCACGTCGGACCGGAATCCGCCGGCGTCGGACTCCAGTACGTAGTCGGCGCCGATGCCCCGGGCGTAGCTCTCGGCGGAGACGCTGTCCTCGGTGGACTGCATGTAGAGCGTGCCGGTGGCGATCGCGATCAGCATGATGACGGGGGCCGCGGCGCTCGCCATCCGGACGGGGTTGGTGGCCGTGTTGCGTACGGCGAGCCGTCCGGGGAGCCCGGTGAGCAGCCGTACGGGCCCGCCCAGGACCGCGACGACGGCCGCGCAGATGCCGGGGGCCAGCAGGGCGATGCCGATGCTGAAGAAGACGGACGCGGGCCCCGCGGTGCTCGCCAGCGTCGGACCGTTCTCCATGACCAGCAGGGTGGTGGCGGACAGGGAGATACCGACGGTGAGGAAGAACAGGGCCAGCAGCAGACGGTTCCTGGTGAACCAGCGGGGCCGTACCTCGCTGTCGGCGAGCGCCGCGACGGGTTCCGTGCGTGCCGCCCTGCGGCCCGCGAAACGGGTGGCTCCCGCGGCGGCGAGGATCGCGGTGACGGCCCCCACCAGCATCGGGACCCAGCCCTGGTGGAAGGCGATCACCGGGGACAGGACGCCGCTGTCGGTGAGGATCGAGCAGATGAGCCTGCCGAGCAGATAGCCGGGCGCCACGGCGAGGGCGGTGGCGACGACGGACAGGACGGACGTCTCCCACAGGATCATCCGCCGCAGCTGACCCGACGTCGTACCGATGGAGCGCAGCAGCGCCATCTCGCGGGTGCGCTGCTGGAGTGTCAGGCCGAGAGTGGAGGCGACGCCGAAGAGGACGACGAGCACCGCCCAGCTGCCGAAGACGGCGGCGAGGATGATCACGGTGCGCTGGGCGGTCAGGGCGCCCGGTGCCTCGGCGAGGCCGAGGCGTTCGCCGGTGAGCACACTCGCCTCGCCGTCGACCGCTTCCTTGACGGCGGCGGTGACGGTCGCGGCGGAGGCACCGTCGCCGGGCACCACGCCGATGTTGTCGACGCTCCCGCCGGTCAGCTCGTTCGCGCGGTCGTCGGAGAGGAAGACGGCGGGGTCGCCGTCGGAGCCGGAACGCGTGACGATACCGCTGACCAGGTAGGAGTGGGAGACGCCCTGGACGGCCAGTTCGACGCGGGAGCCGACGGCGGCGTCGGCGCGCTCGGCGAGGGTCCTGTCGAGCACCACCTGGTCGGCGCCCTCGGGGGCGGCGCCGTCGGCGAGGGTGTACGGGGCCAGGGAGGCCGAGGTCCAGTTGTGGCCGGCGGTGGATCCGCCGTCGCCGTCGGCGATGTCGGAGGCGCCGGAGCCGCCGGGGATCACGACGGCGGGGAAGGAGACGTCGGGCAGGGCCTTCGCCACGCCGGGTACGGAGCGCACGGTGTCGACGAGTCCCGCGTCGAGTCGCCCGCGCTCGGACAGCGCGTCGGAGCCGGCGGTCTGGTGGCCGGTCACCACGATCGGGGCGGCGGCGAGCCGCTTGGGCTGCGCGTCCATGCGGATGCCGGTCTCCATGAGACCGCCGCAGGCCATGACGATCGCCGCGCCGAGGAACATGGCGACGAAGGTCGCGATGAAGCTCGCCTTGCGGAACTTGAGGGTGCGGAGAGCGAGGAGACCCATCAGAACCGGCCGCCCGTCGCGACGGGCGCGGCCGGCTGCGCGTCGGACTCCCAGGCACCGAGGCGGGTCATGCGCGCGGCGACGGCGTCGGCGGTCGGCCGGTGGAGCTCGCCCGCCGGCATGCCGTCCGCGAGGAACACCACGCGGTCCGCGTAGGAGGCGGCGACGGGGTCGTGGGTGACCATCACCAGGGTCTGTCCGGCGACGGTCACCGATTCGCGCAGCAGCGCGAGGACCGCGCCCGCCGTACGGGTGTCGAGGGCGCCGGTCGGTTCGTCGGCGAAGACCACGGCGGGCCGGGTGACCAGGGCGCGGGCGATCGCCACCCGCTGCTGCTGGCCGCCGGAGAGTTCGCCCGGCAGATGGCGGGTCCGGTCGGTGAGGCCGACCCGGTCGACGACGGAGCGGATCAGCTCCTTGTCGGGGCGGCGGCCGGCCAGTTCGAGCGGCAGCAGGATGTTCTGCATGACGGTCAGCGCCGGAAGCAGGTTGAACGCCTGGAAGATGAAGCCGATCCGGTCCCGGCGCAGCTTCGTCAGCTGGACCTCGTCCATGTGCGCGAGATCCGTACCGCCGACGGACACCGAGCCGGAGGTGGGCTTGACCAGGCCGGCGGCGCAGTGCAGGAAGGTGCTCTTGCCGGATCCGGACGGGCCCATGACGGCGGTGAAGGTCCCCGCGCCGAAGCTCAGGGTCAATTCCTTGAGCGCGGCGACCCGATTGTCGCCGTCACCGTAGACCTTGGCGACGGCGTCGAGCCGTACCGCCGTTTCCCGGGTGGCGTGTTCACTGGCGTACACAGGGACTCCCCTACCGAAATTTGATATGTGTGACTCGTCGTCAAGCACAAGCGTAGGCAGTGCGAGGGTTTCAGGACATTGGCTCCAGACGGTGTATCGGAGGTAGAAGTTCTTCTACCTCCGGCCCGTAAGAAACCTCCCGGCGGACCACATCACGCCTGATGGAAGCGGTTTTCAGCCACCTCTCACCCGGGTTTCGCGGGGTCCCGCTGTCAAGGTGCACGCAGCCCCACTACCGTCGGTGTCGTTTCGTCCACCCGAATTTCGGGAGTCCGCTGCATTACGCCGCGATGCGCCCGTCAATATGCTCGAACCGCACACGAAAAAAGCCCCCCACGGCATTTTGGAGGATGGAGTCGCCATGCGATCGGAAAGTGGTCTGGAGACGCGAGTTCGGCCCGACGGCAAGGTCGATTTCTTTCTTCCCCGTACGGGTCTGCGGCATCGCTGCGGCCCGACGGGCACCTTGATGTGGATCGTTCTCCAGAGGCAGGAGTGGCAGGCGGAGCAGGCGGCCGAGGTCCTGGCCGAGCAGTGGGGCATCGCCTCCGAGTCGCTCCGTCCCGAGGTGGACGCCTGGGTGAGCCACTTCCAGAACGAGGGTCTGGTGCGCCGGTGTTCGGCGTGACCCACCGGCCGGCCGTGGCGGCCCCCGCGCGGGTCGCCACGGCCCGTACGCGGGCCGGCGCGCCGCGTACGTCCGTGCACGGCGTGGGCTGAGGTCATCCGCCGGTCGCACGGCCGGCGCCCGGCAGCCCGGCGAGCCAGTCGTCGACCGCGACCGCCGTCGTGGTCGACGACTCCTCCAGGAGCGTGAAGTGGTTGCCGGGCACCTCCCTCAGGGTGTGCTCAGCGTCCCAGCCGGCCCGCCAGTCGCCGGTGTCCGCCCCGGCGGACGTGAACGACTCGGCGGGCCGTACGAACAGGACGGGCGCTGTGAGAGCGCCGGGCGACCGGTCGAGGATCAGCTCGCTGTAGCGGCTCATGGCGGCGAGCCGTGGGGCGCTGAAACCGCCGAAGCTGTCCTCGCGGTCCAGCATTCCCTCGAACATCTCCCGCCACAGGTCGTCGTTGCCGCCGCCGTCGGGCAGATAGGTGTCCAGCAGGACGACCGCGTCGGCGGGGGTGCCCGCCTTCTCCAGGGTCTCGGCGACCGCGTGGGCGAACTGACCGCCCGAGGAGTAGCCGAGCAGCACGAAGGGCGCGTCGCCGGCCGCGGCCCGTGTCCCCTCGGTCAGGACGTCCACGACCGCGTCGAAGGACAGCGGCAGCGGCTCGTCACGCCCGAAGCCGGGGACGGCCGGCACCGCGACCTCCCTGCGGCCGTGGAAGTGCGCGGCGAAGCGGGCGTACTGGTGCGCGCCGCCGAGCGCCATGGGCGAGGGCACGCAGATCAGGCGCCGTTCGGCGGGGCCGCGCGACAGGCGTACGGGCGGTGCGACGCGGCCCAGTTCGGCGACGGTGGTGAAGCCGGGCAGGATGGCGGCCACCGCGCCGAGCAGGTCCATGCCCTTCGCCATCCGGCCGCCGGTCACGGCTTCCTCGTCGGTCCCGGCTTCCTCGTCGGGGCCGGACGCGCCCGCGCGGGCGTACTCCTCCTGGAGAACGGCGGCGAGCCGGGCGGGTGTGCCGTGGTCGAACACGGCCCCTGTCGTCAGGGTGAGTCCGGTGGCGGCGCGTACCGCACCGCGCAGTTCGGCGGCGGTCACCGAGTCCATGCCGGCTTCGAGGAAGACCGTGTCGGGGCCGATGCCGCCGTCCGCCGCGTATCCGAGCAGCGCGGCCGCCTCGGCGCTCACCAGTTCGGTCAGCACCTCGGCCGCCTCTTCCGGGGCCAGCCCGGCCAGCCGGTCGCGCAGTGGTTCGCGGGCCTCGGTGGGCGCCGTGGACAGGTGGCGCGGTGTGTCGAGGGCGGGCGCGGTGAGGGCGACGTCCGACGGGATCCAGTAACGCTCGTGCTGGAAGGCGTACGTGGGCAGCGGCGATACCGCCGTACCGGGGACGACGGCGGACCAGTCGGGCGTGAGCCCGTCCGCGTACAGCCGGGCGAGACCGGTGGCGACCGCGGCGCTCTCCGCGGTCCTGCGGCGGCCGAGCGCGACGAACAGCGCGTCGTCGGGGACCGCGCACTCGCGCGCCATGCCGGTCAGCACGGCGTCGGGGCCCAGTTCCACGAAGCGGCCGGCGCCACGCTCGGCGAGTGTCCGGACGGCGTCCGCGAACCGCACGGGCTCGCGCACGTGCCGGACCCAGTACCCGGGGTCGGTGAGCAGACCGGGCGGGGCGATGTCCCCGGTGACCCCGGAGACGAGCGGGATGCGGGGCTCGTGGAGGACCGCCTTCTCGCAGACCGCGCGGAAGTCGTCGAGCATGGCGTCCATCAGGGAGGAGTGGAAGGCGTGCGAGACCGTGAGCCGCTTCGTCCGGGCGAAGTTGTCCGCGACGGCGTGCACGGCGTCGGCCTCACCCGAGATCACCACCGAGGAGGGACTGTTGACGGCGGCGATGGCCACGCGTTCGGTGAGCAGGGGCCGGATCTCGTCCTCGGTGGCCTGGACGGCGACCATCGCCCCGCCCTCCGGGAGCGCCTGCATGAGCCGCCCCCGGGCGGCGACCAGCCGCCCCGCGTCGCCGAGACCGAGTACGCCCGCCACATGCGCGGCGGCGAGTTCGCCGATGGAGTGGCCGGCCAGGAGGTCGGGCCGGACGCCCCAGGACTCCAGCAGACGGAACATCGCGACCTCGAAGGCGAACAGCCCGGCCTGTGCGTACAGGGTGCGGTCGGCGGCGTCGGCGTCCGTGCCGGCCAGGACCTCGCTCAGTCCGACGCCGAGTGCCGACTCCGCCTCGTCGAAGGCGGCGGCGAACACCGGGAAGCGGGCGCGGAGTTCGGCGCCCATGCCGAGCCGCTGCGCGCCCTGGCCGGTGAACAGGTAGGCGGTGCGGGCCTTGGCGCGCGTACGGCCGCGTACGACCGCGGGGCCGCTGTCCCCCCGTGCCAGCGCGTCCAGGGCGGCGTGGAGACCGGCGGGGTCGGTGCCGGTGACGGCGGCCCGGTGGGCGAAGGCGGTACGCCGGGTGCCGAGGGCCCGCGCCACGGCGGCGGGGGTGTGCTCGGGGCGCGCGGCGGTGAAGTCCCGGAGCCGGGCGGCCTGGGCGGCCAGCGCCTCGGGGGTACGGGCGGACAACGGCCAGATGAGGACGGGTGGTTCGGCCGGTCCGTGGGCGGGTGCGGCCGTTTCGGGGTCTGGTGCCGCCGGGTCCGGGTGTGGGGACTCCGGAGCCGCCGGGGCCTGTTCGAGGACGACATGGGCGTTGGTGCCGCTGATCCCGAAGGACGAGACGCCCGCGCGGCGCGGCCGGCCGGCCTCCGGCCACTGCCGTGGCTCCGACACCAACTCCACGGCCCCCGCCGCCCAGTCGACCTGACGGGACGGCTCGTCGGCGTGCAGCGTCGCCGGGACCACGCCGTGGCGCATGGCGAGCACCATCTTCATCACGCCCGCGACACCCGCCGCGGCCTGGGTGTGCCCGAGGTTGGACTTGACCGAGCCGAGCAGCAACGGCTCGCCGTCCGGGCGCCCTTGGCCGTACGTCGCCAGCAACGCCTGCGCCTCGATCGGGTCACCGAGGGTGGTGCCCGTGCCATGTCCGTCGACCACGTCGACCTCGGCGGCGGACAGCCGGGCCCGCGACAGCGCGGCACGGATCACCCGCTGCTGCGAGGGCCCGTTCGGCGCCGTGAGACCGTTCGAGGCGCCGTCCTGGTTCACCGCCGAGCCGCGTACGACGGCGAGCACCTCGTGCCCCGACCGCCGTGCGTCCGACAGCCGTTCGAGGACGAGGACGCCCAGTCCCTCGGCGAAACCGGTGCCGTCGGCGTCGGCGGCGTACGACTTGCAGCGGCCGTCCGGGGAGATGGCGCCCTGTCTGCTGAACTCGACGAAGGTGCCGGGCGACGCCATCACCGTGACCCCGCCGGCCAGGGCGAGGTCCGCCTCACCCTGCTGAAGTGCCTGCGCGGCCAGGTGCAGCGCGACCAGGGACGACGAACACGCCGTGTCGACCGACAGGGTGGGCCCTTCGAGGCCCAAGGTGTAGGCGACCCGGCCCGCGACCATGCTGCCGGTACCGAAACTGCCGAAGTAGTCGTGGTACATCACCCCGGCGTAGACACCGGTCCGGCTGCCCCTCAGGGTCGCCGGGTCGATGCCCGCGTGCTCCAGCGCCTCCCACGATCCTTCGAGGAGGAGCCGCTGCTGCGGGTCCATGACCAGGGCCTCGCGGGGCGAGATCCCGAAGAAGGCGGCGTCGAACTCCCCCGCGTCGTGCAGGAATCCGCCCTCTTCGGTGACCGACCTGCTGCGCCCGTCGGCGTCGTGCAGCGCCTGCTCCCAGCCCCGGTCGGCGGGGAATCCCGTGACGCCGTCCCGGCCGCCGGCCAGCAGCTCCCACAGATCGTCAGGAGATGTGACGCCGCCGGGGTAACGGCAGGCCATGCCCACGATCGCGACGGGCTCGCGCCGCGCGGCGATGAGCGCGCGGTTCTGCTCGCGCAGCCGCTCGGTCTCCTTGAGCGAAGCGCGCAGCGCTTCGAGCATCCTGGTGTCGGGCTTGGCGGGCTCGGCCACGTTCCTACTCCTCGTCACGGTTCTCCTCGCGCGGTCTCGTCACAGGGCGTCGTCGTCCTTGACGAGGTCGTCCAGAGCGAGGCTGATCAGGCTCTCCGCGTCCATGGCGTCGATCGATGCGCGGCCGTCCCCGTCCTGCTCCGCCGCCCCGTCGGCGCGCACGCCCGCGAGCCGCAGCAGCCCCTCCATGAGGCCGGACTCCTTCAGATCGGCGAGCGGGATCGTGGCGAAGGCCCGGCGGACCGACTCCTCGTCCGTGCCCCCACCGGTCGGTGCGGTCTCCGTCGTCTCCGGGGCGAGCTGTCCCGCCAGTTCGACGGCGAGGACCGACGGGCTCGGGTGGTCGAAGATGAGCGTGGCGGGCAGCCTGAGGCCGCTCACCTCGTTGAGCCGGTTACGGAACTCCACCGCCGTGAGCGAGTCGAACCCCAGCTCGCTGAAAGCCAGTTGAGGATCGATGTCGCCGGTACCGAGCACCGCCTGTGCCTGTTCGGTGACGACGTCGAGCAGCGCGGCTGTCCGCTCGTCGGGCGTCAGTCCGACCAGGGCGGTGCGCAGCGCCGCCGATGCGGTGGAAGCGGCGCAGGCCGGCCGGCGGGAGGGCCGGACGAGACCGCGCAGCGGCGGCGGGATCCGCCCGCCGCGCGCCATGGCACCCAGGTCGAGGGCGGCGGGCATCAGGACCGGTTCGGGCCGTCCGGCGCAGGCGTCGAAGAGGGCGAGTCCCGTCTTCTCGTCGAGCGCGCTCACGCCGCCCTGCGCCAGTCGGCGCGTATCGGTGTCACCGAGGCGGTCGGCCATGCCGCCGCTGCCCGCCCACGCGCCCCAGGCCAGGGACACGGCGGGCAGCCCGAGCGCCGACCGGTGGGCGGCCAGCGCGTCCAGGTAGGCGTTGGCCGCCGCGTAACCGGCCTGTCCGGGGCTGCCGAGGAGACCCGCCGCCGAGGAGAACAGGACGAACGCGCCGAGGTCCAGGTCCCGCGTGAGCCGGTGGAGGTTCCAGGCGGCGTCCACCTTCGGCCGCAGGACGGCGGCCAGGCGCTCGGGGGTGAGGGTGGTGAGGGTGGCGTCGCCCAGGACGCCCGCGGCGTGCACCACGGCGGAGACGGGGTGCTCGGCGAACACCTCCGCCAGGGCGCCGGGATCGGCGGCGTCGCAGCCGACGACGGTCGCCTCGGCGCCCAACTCTGCGAGTTCCGCCACGAGTTCGGCCGCTCCTTCGGCCTCCGGGCCGCGCCTGCTGAGGAGTACGAGGCGGTCCGCGCCGTGCGTGGTGACAAGATGGCGGGCCACCAGCCGGCCGAGCGCGCCGGTGCCGCCGGTGATCAGGACCCCGCCGCGCCAGTCGGGTGCGGTGGGCGCGGGGATGCGCGGGGCCCGGACGAGCCGGGGTACGGCGAGCGTTCCGTTCCGTACGACGACCTGGGGTTCGCCGGACGCGACGGCGGAGGCGACTGCCTGGGGCAGCAGCGCCCATGACGCGTCCGCGAGGTCGGTGTCGACCAGCACGACGCGGTCCGGGTGTTCGGACTGGGCGGACCTGACGAGGCCCCAGGCCGCCGCCGCTCCCGGATCGGCGTCCGCGCCGCCGTCACCGGCGATGGCGCCCGACGTCACGACGGCCAGGGTGGTGTCCGCGCGCCGCTCGTCGGTGAGCCAGGCGCTCAACCGGCCGAGGAGTACGGCGAGTGAGTCGTGGACCTCGGCGGGTTCCGCGCCCGAGGCGTAGGGCAGGACGACGGTGTCGGCGTCCGGTGCCCCGTCGAGCGAGTCCGCCGTTGTCACCCGGCCGACCCGGCCCGTGAGGGCATCCACGAGGTCACCGCCGGTGGCGCCGACGACGGCCCAGTGCCGGCCGGACAGCGCTGCCGCTCCCGGCAGTTCGCGCACCGGCAGTTCGGCCCAGCCCTGGGTGAAGAGGGTGTCCTCGCCGTCGGCCGCACGTGCGGCGAGGTCGCGGGGCGGCTCCCGGAGGGCCAGTGAGCCGACCTGGACGACGGGCGTGCCGAGCGTGTCGGTGGCCTCGACGCGTACGGCTCCGGGGCCGTTCGGCCCGATCCGTACCCGCAGGGCGGTCGCGCCCGTGGCGTGGAGCCGTACACCGCTCCACACGAAGGGCAGGGCCAGCCGCTCGGCCGCGCCCTCGCGCAGTCCCACGGCGTGCAGCGCGGCGTCGAACAGGGCCGGGTGCAGTCCGAACGGGCCGACGGGGTCCGCTTCCTGATCGGCCGTCACCTCGGCGAAGACCTCGTCGCCGAGTCGCCAGGCGGCGCGCAGCCCTTGGAACGCGGGGCCGTAGTCGGCGCCGATCCCGGCCAGCCGCTCGTACATACCGGTCACCTCGACCGGCTCCGCGCCCACCGGCGGCCAGACGGCCGCCTCCGTTCGCGGGGCCGGGTCGGTGGCGGGCCTCAGCATCCCTGCGGCGTGCTCGGTCCAGGGGCCACCGGCGACCGGGGAGGAGTACACGTGGAACGGGCGCGCGCCGCTCTCGTCGGGGGCGCCGACCGCGCACTGGATCGGGACGGAGCCCTTCTCGGGCAGGAACAGCGGTTCGGCGAGGGTGAGTTCGCCGACGGTGTCGCATCCGGCGCGGGCACCGGCCGCGAGCGCCATCTCGACGAAGGCGGTTCCGGGCAGCAGGGTGGCGCCGCCGATGGTGTGGTCGGCCAGCCAGGGGCGCTCGCGGGGCGACAGGGTGCCCGTGTAGAGGGTGCCGCCGGATCCGGCGAGGTCCACCTCGCTGCCGAGCAGCGGGTGTCCGCCACCGGCGCCGCCCGTCCGCGGCTCGCTGTCCATCCAGTACCTGCGGCGCTGGAAGGCGTAGGTCGGCAGGTCGACACCGGCGCCGCCGGGCAGCAGCCGTGCCCAGTCGACGTGGCCGCCGCGCACGTGCAGCGCGGCGAGCGCCGCGACGACCGAGGACGGCTCGTCGCGGTCCTTGCGCAGTGCGGGCACCACGAGCGCGTCGCCGGTCAGGGAGCCCACGGCCATGGGGGTCAGCGCGGCGCCCGGCCCCACCTCCACGAACCGCCGCACGCCCGCCTCCTCCAGGCCGCGTACGGCGTCGTGGAACCGTACGGCCTCACGGGCGTGCCGCACCCAGTAGGCGGCCGTACGGAGGTCGTCCTCCGCCGCCGGGGCGCCGGTGAGCGCCGAGACGACGGGCAGCCGGGGCCGGTGGTAGGTGACGCTGTTCGCGACGTCCTCGAACGCGGCGAGCATCGGGTCCATCAGCGGTGAGTGGAAGGCGTGGCTGACGGTCAGTTCCCTGGTCCGCCCGAAGCGGCCTGCCAGGGCGCGTACGGCGTCGGCGCCGCCCGAGACGACCACCGCGTCGGGCCCGTTGACGGCGGCGATGCCGACGCCTTCGGTGAGCAGCGGCCGGATCTCGTCCTCCGTCGCCTTGACGGCCACCATGACGCCGCCCGGCGGGAGTTGCTGCATCAGCCGGCCGCGGGCGGCGACCAGGGCGCAGGCGTCCTCCAGCGTGAGGATCCCGGCCACGTGCGCGGCGGCGAACTCGCCGACGGAGTGGCCGGTCACGATGTCGGGTGTCACGCCGAGGGATTCGAGCAGACGGTGGAGCGCGACCTCGACGGCGAAGAGGGCGGGCTGGGTGAACTCCGTCCGGGCCAGGGCCTCTTCGGACTCCATGACCTCGGCGAGCGGCTGGGGGAGCAGCGGGTCGAGGACGCCGCGTACGTCGTCCAGGGCGCGGGCGAAGACCGGGAAGGCGGCGGCGAGTTCGCGCCCCATGCCCGCGGTCTGGGAGCCCTGCCCCGAGAAGAGGAAGGCGAGTCTGCCGTCACCGGCGGTCCCGGTCAGCACGGTGGGCGCGCCGGTGCCGTCCGCCAAAGCCCGCAGCCCGTCGAGGAGTTCGGCCGGGGTACGGCCCACGACGGCGGCGCGGTGCGGGTGGTGGGCGCGGGTGGTGGCGAGGGCGCCGGCGACGGGCCGGGCCCCGCCGAGGAGGTCCCCCGCCGGGTCGGCGTTCTCGCGCGGAAGACCCTCGAAACGGTCGAGCAGCCGGGCGGCCTGGGCGCGCAGGGCTTCGGCGGTGTGCCCGGAGATCAGCCACGGCACGGTGTCCGGCGCCGCCGGGGTGTCACCGGCTCCGGTGGCCGAGGGCTCCGGCGCGGGTTCGGCCGCCGCCTCGATGACCACGTGCGCGTTGGTGCCGCTGAGACCGAAGGAGGATATGCCCGCGCGCCGGGGCCTGTTGTCGTACTCGGGCCACTCGCGTGACTCGGTGAGCAGCCGTACGTTGCCGTCCTCCCAGTCGATGTGCCGGGACGGCGCGTCGACGTGCAGGGTCGGCGGCAGGACGCCGTTGCGCAGCGCCTGCACCATCTTGATGACGCCCGCGACACCGGCCGCCGCCTGGGCGTGGCCGATGTTGGACTTCACCGAGCCCAGCCACAGCGGCCGTTCCTCGCTGTGTTCGGCGCCGTAGGTGGCGATGATCGCCTGCGCCTCGATCGGGTCGCCGAGGGTGGTGGCGGTGCCGTGGGCCTCGACGGCGTCGACGTCGGCGCCGGTGAGCCCGGCCGATTCGAGCGCCTTGCGGATGACCTTCTGCTGGGCGGGCCCGTTGGGCGCGGTGATTCCGTTGGAGGCGCCGTCCTGGTTGACGGCCGTGCCGCGCAGGACCGCCAGGACCCGGTGGCCGTTGCGGCGGGCGTCGGAGAGCCGTTCCAGTACGAGGACGCCGGCGCCCTCGCTGAAGCCGGTGCCGCCCGCCGAGTCGGCGAAGGACCGGCACCGTCCGTCGCTCGACAGCCCACGGTGGCGGCTGAACTCGACGAAGACTCCCGGCGTCGCCATCACGGTCACGCCACCGGCCAGCGCGAGCGAGCAGTCGCCCTGGCGCAGCGACTGGGCGGCGAGGTGCATGGCGACGAGGGACGAGGAGCAGGCGGTGTCCACGGACAGGGTCGGGCCTTCGAGACCGAGGGTGTAGGCGATGCGCCCGGACACGACGCTGCCGGAGCCGAAACTGCCGAAGTAGTCGTGGTACATGACGCCGGCGAAGACTCCGGTCTGGGAGCCGCGGAGTGTCGCGGGGTCGATCGCGGCGCGCTCCAGGGCCTCCCAGGAGGTCTCCAGCAGGACGCGCTGCTGCGGGTCGGTGACGAGGGACTCCTCGCCGTCCATGGCGAAGAACCCGGCGTCGAAGTCGGCGGCGCCGTGCAGGAATCCGCCTTCGCGGGTGTAGCTGGTGCCGGGGCGGTCGAGGGTGGGGTCGTACAGCGCGTCGAGGTCCCAGCCCCGGTCGTCGGGGAAGTCGCCGACCGCGTCGGCGCCGTCGGCGACGAGCCGCCACAGGTCCTCGGGGGACTCGACGCCGCCGGGGAAGCGGCAGCCCATGCCGATGACGGCGATGGGTTCGTCGGGGTCGGCGGCGGACCGGCCGGTGCCCGCCCGCGTGGTGCCGGTGGCCGCGCCGGGCTCCAGGTTGTCGGTGAGCTGGGCGAGCAGGAAGCCGGCGAGCGCGGTGGGCGTCGGGTGGTCGAAGACGAGCGTCGCGGGGAGCCGGAGTCCGGTGGCCGCGCCCAGGCCGTTGCGCAGTTCGACGGCGGCGAGCGAGTCGAAGCCCAACTCCTTGAAGGGGCTGGTGCGATCGACCGCGTCGGCCGAGCGGTGGCCGAGGATGGCCGCGACCTGGGAGCGGACGAGGTCGACGAGCAGCGGTTCGCGCTCGCTGTCGAGGAGTCCGGCGAGCCTGCCGCGCAGCGAGTCGGCGCTCTGTCCGCCGCCCGCCGCCGCTGCCCCGCGCCGTACGGGGACCAGTCGGCGCAGCAGCGGCGCGAGCGCGTCGCCCTGGGCGCGGAGACCGGCCAGGTCGAGTTTGACCGGCAGTAGTGCGGGCTCGTCCCCGGCGAGGGCGGCGTCGAAGAGGGCGAGTCCTTCCTCGGTGGCCAGCGGGGCGACTCCGCCGCGCGCGATACGGGACTTGTCGGTGCCGTCGAGCGCGCCGGTCATTCCGCTCGCCTGCTCCCACAGTCCCCAGGCCAGGGCGTGCGCGGGCAGTCCGCGGGCGCGGCGGTGCACGGCGAGCGCGTCGAGGAAGGCGTTGGCCGCGGCGTAGTTGCCCTGACCGGGCGAGCCGAGGGTGGCGGCGGCCGAGGAGAACACGACGAACGCCCGCAGTCCGAGGCCGGCGGTGAGTTCGTGCAGATGCCAGGCGGCGTCGACCTTGGGCCGGAAGACGGTGTCGACGCGCTCCGGGGTGAGGGAGGACAGGACGCCGTCGGCGAGGACGCCCGCGGCGTGCACCACGCCGGTCAGCGGCGCCTGTTCGGGAAGGGCGGCCAGCACGGCGGCGAGCGCGTCGCGGTCCGCGACGTCGCAGGGCGCGGTGTCGACCTCGGCTCCCAGCGCGGTGAGTTCGGCCACGAGTGCGTCGTCGGCGCCGCGCCTGCTGAGCAGCAGGAGCCGTCGTACGCCCCAGTCGGTGACGAGGTGCCGGGTGATGACGCGGCCGAGGGCGCCCGCGGCGCCGGTCACCAGCACGGTGCCCCCGGTCAGGTCGGGGCGGGCGTCGCGGGTGTCGTCGGCGGGTGCGGTCCTGACGATCCTCGGTACGGACAGCGCGCCGTTCCCGTCGGCGGCCAGGTGCGGTTCGCCGGTGGCGAGGGCGGCGGCGGCCAGGCCGTCCGGCAGCGGTCCGGCGGCGGGTCCCGCGTAGGACAGGAGCACGATCCGGTCGGGGTTCTCGGTCTGCGCCGAGCGCACGAGGCCGCCGACGGCCGCGCCCGCGAGGTCGGTGCCGGTGACCACCAGCAGGTGGGCGTCGGCGCTCGTCTCGTCGGCGAGGGCGTCGCCGAGTTCGCCGAGGACGGCGTCGAAGCTCGCGCGTACCCCGGCGGCGTCCGTGCCGGCCGGTGCGCGCAGGATCCTGACGGGGCGGTCGGGCGCTGTGTCCGCCGGGTCGGCCGGCGTGATCGGTGCGACCGGCTCCCAGGCGACCCGGTGCAGCGAGCCCGCCAGGTTCACGCGCGCGGCGGCGGCGATCTGTTCGGTGGAGATCGCGCGCAGCGCGAGGGAGCCGACGCTCGCCACGGGGGCGCCCGTCGGGTCGGTGAGGTCCAGCGCCACGGCGCCGTCCGGCCCGGCGCCGTCGGCGGGGCGCAGGCGCACGCGCAGAGCGGTCGCGCCTGTCGCGTGGAGCTGGACGCCGGACCAGGCGAACGGCAGGAGGGCGGCGTCGCCCGCCGCGTCGGTGAGGCTGACGGTGTGCAGGGCCGCGTCGGCGAGCGCCGGGTGCAGACCGTAGCCGTCGGTCTGCTGGTCGAAGGCGACCTCGGCGTAGATCTCCGCGCCGAGCCGCCAGGCGGCCTTGAGGCCCTGGAAGAGGGGCCCGTAGGAGAGCCCGACGTCGAGCAGCTGCTCGTAGAGCCCGTCCAGCGGGACCGGTCGGGCGCCTTCGGGCGGCCACACGGCGAGGCCGGGGTCGTCGGTGACCGGTGTCGCGGCGGCGAGCAGTCCCTCCGCGTGGCGGGTCCAGGCGAGGTCGTCGCCGGGGCTGTCGGGGCTCTCGGGGCGGGAGTGGATGGTGACGGGGCGGTTGCCGTGGCCGTCGTCGGCGCCGACGACGGTCTGGAGCTGTACGGCGCCCTGCTCGGGCAGGACGAGCGGTGCTTCCAGGGTGAGTTCGGCGATCCGTCCGCAGCCGACCTGGTCGCCGGCGCGCAGGGCGAGTTCGAGATGGCCGGTGCCGGGGAAGAGGATCTGGCCCGCGACGACGTGTTCGGCGAGCCACGGGTGCGTACCTGCGGACAGCCTGCCGGTGAGGACGACACCCTGGCCGTCGGCGCGCGCCATGGCCGCGCCGAGCAGGGGGTGCCCGGTGCTGTCGAGTCCGGCGGAGGTGACGTCGCCGTTGCCGGAGACGCTGTCGAGCCAGTACCAGTCGTGCTGGAAGGCGTACGACGGCAGGGGGACGCGGCGCGGGGCGTGTGCGGCGAGGACGGTGTCCCAGTCGACGGCGGCCCCGCCGGTGAAGGCCTCGCCGAGCGCGGTGACGAAGCGGGTGAGTCCGCCCTCCTCGCGGCGCAGCGAGCCGACGGCGGTCACGGACTCGTCGGTCTCGCGGACGCCGATGGTCAGGACCGGGTGCGGGCTGGACTCGACGAAGAGGGTGTGGCCGGCGGCGACGGCCGCGCGGGTGGCCCGCTCGAACAGGACGGTCTCGCGCAGGTTGGTGAACCAGTAGGCGGCGTCCATCGTGGCGGTGTCGAGGAGTTCGCCGGTGACGGTCGAGTACAGCGGTACGTCCGAGGTACGGGGGCTGACGTCGGCCAGGTCGGTCAGCAGCCGGGCCCGTAGCGTCTCGACGTGGGCGGAGTGCGACGCGTAGTCCACCGGGAGCCGCTTGGCGCGGATGTTGTCGGCCTTGAGGCGTGCCTTCAGCTCGTCCAGTGCCCCGGGGTCGCCGGAGACGACGACGGACGCGGAGCCGTTGACGGCGGCGACCGAGACCCGGCCGTCCCACGCGGCGATGCGCTCGCCTATCTCGTCGGCGGCGAGGGCGACGGACATCATGCCGCCGCTGCCCGCCAGGTCCTCGGCGATGGCCTTGCTGCGCAGGGTGACGATGCGGGCGCCGTCCTCGACGGAGAGCGCCCCGGCGACGACGGCCGCCGCGATCTCGCCCTGGGAGTGGCCGATGACGCCGGCGGGGCGTACGCCGTGGGCCGCCCAGGTGTGGGCGAGGGAGACCATCACCGACCAGAGCAGCGGCTGGACGACATCGACGCGGTCGAGCGGTCCGCTCAGCTCCGTCATCGGGTCCCAGTCGATGTGCGGGGCGCAGGCGGTGAAGCACTCGTGCATCTTGGCCGCGAACTCCGGTGATTCGTCCAGGAGTCCGGTGGCCATACCGGTCCACTGGGAGCCCTGGCCGGGGAAGACGAACAGCGGCCTGGCGTGCCCGGCGGCGGTGCCCTCGACCAGGCCGGGGGCGGTGGCGCCGGCGGCCAGCGCGGCGAGTGAGTCGCGCAGTTCGGCCGCGTCGGCGCCGACGACGACGGCGCGGTGGGCGAAGTGGCCGCGCGTGGTGGCCAGCGAGTGGCCGATGTCGGCGGGACGCGCGCGCGGGTGGGTGTCGAGATGGGCGAGCAGGCGGGCGGCCTGTGCGGGCAGCGCGGCGGGCGACTTGGCGGTCAGCACCCACGGCACGGGGGCACCGGCCCCGGCCTCCGCCGACGCGTCCGTCTGCGCCTCCGTCGCCGCGTCCGTGTCCATGTCGCTCTGTACGGTGGCGGGTTCGGGCGCGCGCTCGATGATGACGTGGGCGTTGGTGCCGCTGATGCCGAACGAGGACACCGCCGCGCGGCGCGGCCTCGTACGGTCGGGCCATGCCCGCGCCTCGGTGAGCAGTTCGACCTCGCCCGCCGTCCAGTCGACCTGGTCGGAGGGCTCGTCGACGTTGATGGTCCTCGGCAGCACGCCGTGCCGCATCGCCATGATCATCTTGATGACCCCGGCGACACCGGCGGCGGCCTGGGTGTGACCGATGTTCGACTTGACCGAGCCGAGCCACAGGGGCTCGTCCGTCCGGCTCTGCCCGTACGTGTTGAGCAGCGCCTGCGCCTCGATGGGGTCGCCGAGGGTCGTACCGGTGCCGTGGGCCTCGACCACGTCGACGTCGGACGGCCTCAACCGGGCACTGGCCAGGGCCTGTTCGATGACGCGCTCCTGGGACGGGCCGTTGGGCGCGGTGAGTCCGTTGGACGCGCCGTCCTGGTTGACGGCGGAGCCGCGCAGCACGGCCAGTACCTCGTGCCCGTTTCGCCGTGCGTCCGACAGCCGTTCGACGGCGAGAACGCCGACGCCCTCGCCCCACACGGTGCCCCCGGCGGAGGTCGCGAACGCGCTGCACCGGCCGTCGGGGGCGAGCGCGCCCTGCCTGCTGAACTCGATGAAGGTCTCGGGGGTCGCCATGACGGCGACACCGCCGACGAGCATCAGGTCGGACTCGCCACGGTTCAGCGACTGCGCCGCGAGGTGGAGCGCGACGAGCGACGACGAGCAGGCCGTGTCGACGGAGAGCGTCGGGCCTTCCAGACCGAGGGTGTAGGCGACGCGGCCGGTCACGATGCTGCCGGTGCCGAAGGCGCCGAAGTAGTCGTGGTACATCACCCCGGCGAAGACGCCGGTCCTGCTGCCCTTGAGCGAGGCGGGGTCGATGCCCGCGCTCTCCAGGGCCTCCCACGAGGTCTCCAGCAGCAGCCGCTGCTGCGGGTCCATCACCAGCGCCTCGCGCGGCGAGATACCGAAGAACGCGGCGTCGAACTCCCCCGCGTCGTGCAGGAATCCGCCCTTGTGCACGTAACTGGTGTCGGGGCGCTGCCGCGTGGGGTCGTAGACACGGTCGGTGTCCCAGCCCCGGTTGGAGGGGAAGGTGGTGATCGCCTCGGTCCCGTCGGCGACCAGCCGCCACAGGTCCTCGGGGGTGCGTACGTCGCCGGGGTAGCGGCAGGCCATGCCGACGATCGCGAGCGGTTCGTCGGTACGGCGCCGCGTGTCGCGGCCGGCCGGGCGCCGGAGCGTCGGCGTGTCGCCGACCTTCGTACCGAGGAAGGCCGCGAGCGCGGCGGCGGACGGGTAGTCGAAGACGAGGGTGGCGGGCAGCCGCAGGGCGGTCTCCGCCGCGAGGGAGTTACGCAGTTCGATCGCGGCCAGCGAGTCGAACCCGGAGTCCTTGAAGGCGCGTTCGGGGTCGACGGCGTCCGGTGAGGCGTGGCCGAGGACGGCGGCGACGTGGGTGCGTACGGTGCGCAGCAGCGCGTCGGCGCGTTCCTGTTCGCCGAGCGCGGCCATCCGCTCCGTGAAGGGCACGTCGGCGCCCTCCGCCAGGGCCTCGCGGCGTACCGTGCGGCCGGTCAGCGAACGGAAGACGGGCGCCACCGCAGCGCCCTGGGCGCGCAGGGAGGCGGTGTTGAGCCGGACGGGTGCGAGGGCGGGCAGACCGGAGCCGAGGGCGAGCGAGAAGAGGGCCGCGCCGTCCTCGGCGGAGAGCTGGGCCATGCCGCCGCGGGAGATCCGGGCGAGGTCGGCGTCGGCGAGGCTGCTGGTCATACCGCCGAGCGGGGTCCAGGGGCCCCAGGCGAGCGAGAGGGCGGCGGCGCCGTGCGCGGACCGGTGCGCGGCGAGCGCGTCGAGGAAGGCGTTGGCCGCCGCGTAGTTGCCCTGGCCGGGCGAACCGACGACGCCGGCGACGGAGGAGAACAGCACGAAGGCGCGCAGGTCCAGGTCCGCGGTGAGTTCGTGCAGGTTCAGCGCGCCGTCGGCCTTGGGCCGCAGTACGGCGTCGAGTCGCTCCGGGGTGAGGGCGGAGACCACCCCGTCGTCCAGGACACCGGCGGCGTGCACGACTGCGGTGAGCGGGTGGGCGGCGGGGATCCGGTCGAGCAGCGCGGCGAGCGCCGCGCGGTCGGCGACGTCGCACGCGTGGACGGTGATGTGGGCGCCGAGCGCGGTGAGTTCGGCGACGAGCGCGTCGTCGGCGCGTCCGCTCCTGCTGACCAGTGCGAGGTGGCGGGCGCCGTGGGCGGAGACCAACTGGCGGGCGATGACCGGGCCGAGGCCGCCGGTGGCGCCGGTGAGCAGCACGGTCCCGTCCGGGTCGAGGGCCGCGCGGTCCCCCGTCGGCAGGGTGCCGGTGGTGAGCAGCCGGGGCGCGTGGGCGGCGCCCTCGCGGACGGCGATCTGGTGCTCGCCCGAGGCGAGCGCGAGCGGTACGGCGAGATCCGCGTCGGCCGCCGGGTCGAGGTCGAGGAGGGTGAAGCGGCCGGGTGTCTCGGACTGCGCCGAGCGGACGAGCCCCCAGACGGCTGCGCCCGCGAGGTCGGCCACGTCCTCGCCGCCGACGGACACGGCGCGGCGTGTGACGACGACCAGCGGGCGCGGATCGTCCTCCTGGAGGGCGGCGAGCGCGGTGTGCGTCGCGGCGTGAACGGCGCCGGCGTCCGCGCCGGGCAGGCTGTGCAGGACGCGGGGGCCACCCGCACCGCCCTCCCCCGCGAAGTCGGGGTCCATGTCGGTGTCGGAGTCGGTGCCCGTGTCGTAGACGTCGTCGCCGTCGCCGCCCGTGTCGCCGAGCCAGGGCACCGGCTGCCAGCCGGTGCGGTACAGCGCGTCGGTCACCCGGGCGCCGTCCGCGTCCTCGTCGCCCCGCAGATTGGTCAGCGGCCGGGCGGCGAGGGAGGCGACCGTCGCGACGGGTGCGCCGGTGGCGTCGGCCAGGTCGAGGGTGAAGGTGTCGATGCCGGTGGGGACGAGCCGGGCGCGCAGCGCCGACGCGCCGACGGCGTGCAGGGAGACACCCGCGAACATGAAGGGCAGGCGCGCGGTGTCGTCGTCGGAGCCGTCGCCGAGCAGCGCGAGGGCGTGCAGGGCGGCGTCGAAGGCGGCGGGGTGGAGACCGAAGGAGGCGGCGTCCGCGGCGGGGCGCTCGTCGAGCCGTACCTCGGCGAAGAGTTCGTCGCCCCGGCGCCAGGCACCGCGCAGGGCGCGGAAGACGGGGCCGTAGTCGAGGCCGGACGCGGCGTGCCGCTCGTAGAGGCCGGTGAGATCGAGGGCTTCCGCCTCGGGCGGGGGCCACTCGCTCAGCGGTTCACCGGGCGAGTAGCCCGGCGCGCCGGCCGGCGCTGCCGCCTCGCCGAGGAGTCCCCCGGCGTGCAGGGTCCAGGGCCGGTCGGCGGTCGCGTCCTCGGGGCGCGCGTGGACGGCGACGGTACGTGTGCCGTCGGTACGGGGCGGGCCCACGGCGACCTGGACACGCACGGCCTCGCCCGCCGGTACGACGAGGGGCACCTCCAGGGCGAGTTCTTCGAGCCGGCCACTGCCGACCTGATCGCCCGCGCGGATGGCGAGTTCGACCATGGCGGTGCCGGGCACCACGATCCGGCCGCCGACGACGTGGTCGGCGAGCCATGGGTGGGTGTGCGCCGAGAGACGGCCGGTGAGTACGGCCCCGTCGGTGTCGGCGAGCAGGGTGGCGGCGCCGAGCAGCGGGTGGTCGGCGGAGTCGAGTCCGGCGGAGGAGACATCGCCCCCGGCCGTCGCGGGATCGGCCCAGTAGCGCTCACGCCGGAAGGCGGTGGTGGGCAGCGCGACCCGGCGGGCGCCCTGGAAGAGGGCTCCCCAGTCGACGTCGAGTCCGGCGGTGTGGAGCCGGCCGACGGCGGTGAGCAGTGTCTCGGCCTCGGGGCGTTCGCGCCGCGCGGTGGCGGCCAGCACGGCGTCGGCGGATTCCAGGCTCGCGCGGGCCATGGCCGTGAGGACCGCGTCGGGGCCCAGCTCCAGGAAGCGGGTGACACCGGCCTGTTCGAGGGTCCGGACGCCGTCCTGGAAGCGGACGGTGTCCCGTACGTGCCGGACCCAGTGGCCGGCGGTGGCGAGCGCGTCGCCCGCGAGGGCTCCGGTCACGTTCGACACGACGGGCACGGTGGGCCGGTGGTACGTGAGGCTCTCGGCGACGGCGCGGAACTCCGCCAGCATCGGTTCCATCAGGGGCGAGTGGAAGGCGTGCGAGACCGCGAGTCGCCTGGTCTTGGCGAAGTGGGCTGCCAGCTCGGTGACTTCGGCCTCGGCGCCGGAGACGACGACGGCGTCCGGTCCGTTCACCGCCGCGATGCCGACCCGCTCCGACAGCAGGGGCAGGACGTCCTGTTCGGTGGCCTGGACGGCGATCATGGCGCCGCCCGCGGGGAGTTCGCGCATCAGGCGGCCCCGGGCGGCGACGAGGGTGCAGGCGTCGTCCAGCGTCAGGACCCCGGCGACGTGCGCGGCGGCGATCTCGCCGATGGAGTGCCCGGCGAGATAGTCGGGCGTGATGCCCCAGGACTCCACGAGGCGGTACAGCGCGACCTCGTGGGCGAAGAGCGCGGCCTGGGTGCGGTCGGTCCGGTTCAGCGGTTCGGTGTCGCCTGTGTCGGTGCCGCTCCCGGTTCCGGTTCCCCTACCGGTGCCGCTCCCGGTTCCCGTACCGGTGCCGAAGACGGTCTCGCGCAGGCCGTCGTCGAAGCGGGCGCAGATCTCGTCGAAGGCCCGGGCGAAGACCGGGAACCGGTCGTGCAACTCCCGCCCCATTCCCGTCCGTTGGGAGCCCTGACCGGTGAAGAGGAAGGCGGTGAGCCCCTTGGCCGCGCGGCCGGTGACCGTACCGGGCGCGCCGTCGGCGACCCGGCCCATGCCGTGCAGCAGCGCGTCGCGGTCGGCGCCGATGACGACGGCGCGGTACTGCTGCGGGGTCCGGGTGGTCGCGAGGGCGTGGGCGACATCGGCGGGGTCCCGCTCCGCCACCGCCGCGACGATCCGGGCGGCCTGCTCGCGCAGTGCCTCCTCGGTCCGGCCCGACACGAGCCAGGGCAGCGGGGACGGCGCCACGCGCGGCCCGGGGGCCGCCTGCTCGTCGGCGGGTACCGGCTCGGGCGCCTGCTCGATGATGGTGTGCGCGTTGGTGCCGCTGACGCCGAAGGAGGAGACGGCCGCGCGGCGCGGCCGGCCGGACTCGGGCCAGGGCCGCTTCTCGGTGAGGAGGCGGACGTCGCCCTCGGTCCAGTCGACCCGCGTCGACGCCTCGTCGGCGTGGAGCGTCTTCGGCAGTACGCCGTGCCGCAGCGCCAGCACCATCTTGATGACTCCGGCGACACCGGCGGCGGCCTGGGTGTGACCGATGTTCGACTTGACGGAGCCGAGCCACAACGGCCGCCCCCGCGGCCGGTCGTGGCCGTACGTGGCGAGCAGCGCCCGCGCCTCGATCGGGTCGCCCAGCGGGGTGCCGGTGCCGTGTGCCTCGACGGCGTCGATGTCGGCGGGCGTGAGACCGGCGCTGTCCAGTGCCTGGCGGATGACTCGCCGCTGGGAGGGGCCGTTGGGCGCGGTGAGTCCGTTGGACGCGCCGTCCTGGTTGACGGCGGAGCCGCGCAGCACGGCCAGTACCTCGTGGCCGTTGCGCCGGGCGTCCGACAGCCGCTCCAGTACGAGCATGCCGACACCCTCGCCCCAGCCGGTGCCGTCGGCGTCGTCGGAGAAGGACTTGCAGCGGCCGTCGAGGGCGAGCCCGCGCTGCCGGCTGAAGGCGATGAAGGAGTTGGGCGTGGTCATCACCGAGACGCCGCCGGCCAGGGCGAGGGTGCACTCCTCCTGCCGCAACGCCTGCGCGGCGAGGTGGAGCGCGACGAGCGCGGAGGAGCAGGCGGTGTCGACGGTGACGGCGGGGCCCTCGACGCCCAGGGTGTAGGAGACGCGGCCGGAGATGACCGCGGCGAGCGTGCCGGTGCCCAGCGCCTCGCCCTCGTCGGTGGAGCGGGCCAGCAGGTCGCGGTAGTCCTGGCCGTTGGTTCCGGTGAAGACACCGACGCGGGCGCCGCGTACGGAACCGGGCGCGATCCCGGCGTCTTCGAGCGCCTCCCAGGACGTCTCCAGCAGCAGGCGCTGCTGCGGGTCCATGGTGACGGCCTCGCGGGGCGAGATGCCGAAGAAGTCGGGCTCGAAGTCCGCGACGGACTCCAGGAATCCGCCCCGGCGCACATAACTCTTGCCGGCGGCGTCCGGGTCGGGGTCGTACAGGCCCTCCACGTCCCAGCCCCGGTCGGCGGGGAACTCCGTGATGGCGTCGGTGCCCTCGGACAGCAGCCGCCACAGCTCGTCGGGTGTGCTGACACCGCCGGGGAAGCGGCAGCTCATACCGACGATCGCGATCGGTTCCTGGTTCTCGGACTCGGCCTCGTGCAGCCTCCGGCGCGTCTCGTGGAGCTCCGCCGAGACCCGCTTGAGGTAGCTGAGCAGCTTGTCATCGTCTGTCATCGGATGTCGCCACTTCTGTGCGGAAGGGAGGGGGCCGTGGGCGTGGTGGACGGGCGGGTCCAGGTCACGCGGAGCCGAGTTCTCTGTCGATGAACGCGAAGACGTCGTCGGCGGTGGCCTCTTCGAGTTGTCCGGCGGCGCTCCCGCCGTCCGCGACCCGCTCGTCGAGACCGTTCAGCACGGCGCGGACCCGGGAGGTGACCCGGCCTTCCTGGAGGTCCTCGGCGGACAGATCGGCCAGTCGGGCCGCCAGCCGGTCCAGTTCGGCCAGGACGGAGTCCACGGACTCCTCGGCGCCCGCGAGTTCGGTGCCGAGGTACTTGGCGAGCGCCGCGGGTGTCGCGTAGTCGAAGATCAGCGTGGCGGGCAGCGGGACTCCGGCCGCCGCGCTGATGCGGTTGCGCAGGTCGACGGAGCTGAGCGAGTCGAAGCCGAGGTCGCGGAAGGCGGCGGTGGCCTCGACCCCGTCGGCGCTGCTGTGGCCGAGGACCGTGGCGGCCTGGCCGCGGACCAGCTCCTCCAGGGCGCGGTCGCGTTCGCCCGCGGTCAGTCCGGCCAGTTTCCGCGCGAAGTCGTCGGCGACGGGCGCGTCCGCCGTGGCGGGGGCCGCCTGTACTTCGGGCAGGTCGCCGAAGAGCGGCGCGGGCCGGCCGGCGGCGAACGCGGGCGCGAACTTCGTCCAGTCGACGTCGGCGACGGTCACGACGGTGTCGCCGCTCTCCAGGGCGCGGCGCAGCGCGGTCAGCGCGCGGTCCGGGTCGAGCTGCCGGATGCCCAGCGCCCGGCCCGCGTCGCGGACCGTGTGGTCGGAGGCCATGCCGCCGCCGCCCCAGGGGCCCCAGGCCACCGATGTGGCGGGGAGTCCGGTGGCGCGCCGGTACTCGGCGAGCGCGTCGAGTGAGGCGTTGGCCGCCGCGTAGTTGGCCTGTCCGGCGCCGCCGACGGTGGCGGTGAGCGAGGAGAACAGGACGAACGCGGAGAGGTCGGTGTCGGCGGTGAGTTCGTGCAGGTGCCGGGCGGTCTCGGCCTTGGCGTCGAGGACGGCGGCGAAACGCTCGGGGGTCAGGGCGTCGAGTACGCCGTCGTCCAGGACGCCCGCCAGGTGGATCACGGCGGTCAGCGGGTGGGCGGCGGGCACGGTGTCGAGGAGCGCGGCGAGCGCGGCGCGGTCGGCGGTGTCGCAGGCGGCGAGGGTGACCTGGACTCCGGTGGCGGTGAGTTCGGCGACGAGGTCACCGGCGCCCGGCGCGTCGGGGCCGCGCCGGCTGACGAGCAGGAGGTGTTCGGCCCCGTCGGCGGCGAGCCGGCGGGCGACGTGCTGTCCGACGGCTCCGGTGGCGCCGGTCACCAGGACGGTGCCGGTGGGCTGCCAGGGGGCGCCGCCCGGACGGTGCGGGGCGTGTTCGAGGCGCCGTGCGTAGGCGCCGGATTCGCGGACCACGATCTGGTCCTCGCCGCCGCCGGCGGTCAGCACGCCGGCGAGGAGGGCGGGGGTGCGGTGGCCCGGTTCGGCCGGGAGGTCGACGAGGCCGCCCCACCGGTCGGGGTGTTCGAGCGCGGCGACCCTGCCGAGCCCCCAGACCCCGGCCTGCCGGAAGCCGGTCGGTGTGTCGCCGGGCGCGTGCGCGACGCTGTCGCGGGTGACGCACCACAGGGGTGCGGGGATCCCCGCGTCGCCGAGTGCCTGGACCAGGGCCGCCGTGGTGGTGACGGGGTGGTCCGGCGCGAGCAGCGACAGCACGCCGTCTGGGCCTGTGGCGTCGGTCGTGTCCGCACGACTCGTGAGCAGCGCGGCGAGCGCGGCGCGGTCCTGGGCGTCGTCCGGCACCGGGAGCGTGTCGATGTCCAGTCCCCGGTCGGCGAGCCCGGTCAGGACGGTCTTGAGCCACGGGTCGTCGGCGGACGTCTGGGGTACGACGGCGAGCCAGCGGCCCCGTACGGCGGTGTCCGACACGGGGAGCGGGCGCCAGCCGACGCGGTAACGCCAGCCGTCCACCTCGGAGTTGGCCTGCCGCTTGCCGTGCCAGTCGGCGAGCGCGGGCAGCACGGCGCCGACCGCCCTCTCGTCGGTGACGCCGAGGGTCGCGGCCACCGCGCCGACGTCGCCGTCGGTGACGAGTTGCCAGAAGGCGTCGCCGCGCTCCGCGTCGGGCTGTCCGGGGGCTCCGAATCCGAGCGACGGCGCGTTCTCCCAGTGGCGGTCGCGCCGGAAGGGGTACGTGGGCAGCGGCACGCGCCGCGCGCCCGCGAACACCGCGTGCCAGTCGGGCCCTTGGCCGCTGGTGTGCAGCAGGCACAGGGCGTCCATGAGGGCCTGGGTCTCCGCGCGGTCCCTGCGCTGGGTGCCGATGACGTCGGGGACGACGTCCTGGGCCATGCCGGTGAGGATCGCGTCCGGGCCGACCTCCAGGAACCGGGTGGCGCCTTCGGCGGCGAGGGTGGTGACGCCGTCGTGGAAGCGGACGGAGCCGCGTACGTGGCGTACCCAGTAGTCGGGGGTGGTGAGTTCGGCGCCCGCGACGAGGCCGGTGACGTTGGAGACGACGGGCACCTTCGGCGGGTGGAAGGTGAGTGTGGCGAGGACGTCGCGGAAGGCGTCGAGCATGCCGTCCATGCGGTGGGAGTGGAAGGCGTGGGAGACCTTGAGCCGGTTCGTCTTCTCGAACCGCGCGGCGACGGCGAGGGCCGCCTCCTCGTCGCCCGAGACGACCACGCTCCGGGGGCCGTTGACGGCGGCGATGTCGACACCGTCGGTCAGCAGCGGGGCGACGTCGCTCTCGGGCGCGGCGACGGCGATCATGGCGCCGCCGGTGGGCAGGGCCTGCATGAGCCGGCCGCGCGCGGAGACCAGGGTGACGGCGTCGGGCAGGGACAGGACACCCGCGACATGGGCGGCGACGATCTCGCCGATGGAGTGGCCGCCGAGCAGGTCGGGCCGTACGCCCCAGCTCTCCAGCTGCCGGTGGAGGGCGGTCTCGAAGGCGAACAGCGCGGCCTGCGTGTACGCGGTCTGGTGCAGGAGCGCGGACTCGGGGTCGAACATGACGTCGCGCAGGGGCTGTTCGAGATGTTCGCCGAACGCCTCGGAGATCTCGTCGAGTACGCGGGCGAACACGGGGTGCGCGGCGTGCAGTTCGCGTCCCATGCCGGGGCGCTGCGAGCCCTGCCCGGAGAACAGGACGGCGAGTCTGCCCGGTTCCGGCACGGTCCTGGGGGTCTCCCGTCCGTCGGCCAGCGCGTCGAGCCCGGCGCGGAGTTCGGCCAGGTCGCGGCCGGTGACGGCGGCGCGGTGGGGGAAGGCGGAACGGGTGGTGGCGAGCGAGAGGCCCACGTCGGCGGGGTCGTACGGGTCGACGGTGTCGAGCAGCCGGCCCGCCTGCGCGCGTACGGCTTCCGCGGTGCGGCCCGACAGCACCCAGGGCACCACGGGCAGTTCGGGGCCGGGCTCGGGCCGCGGCGCCTCGGGCCCGGTGGCCTCCTCGACGATGATGTGCGCGTTGGTGCCGGAGATGCCGAAGGAGGAGACGCCCGCGCGGCGCGGCGCGTCGGCGGAGTCCCAGGGCAGCGCCTCGGTGAGGAGTTCGATGTCGCCCGCCGTCCAGTCCACGGCGGTGGAGGGCCGCTCGGCGTGCAGGGTCTTGGGGAGCACTCCGGCGCGCATGGCCATGACGACCTTGATGACGGCGGCCACTCCCGCCGCCGCCTGCGGGTGGCCCATGTTGGACTTGATGGAGCCGAGCCGGACGGGCCGGTCCTTCGGGCGGTCCTGGCCGTAGGTGGCGATGACGGCCTGCGCCTCGATGGGGTCGCCCAGGGTGGTGCCGGTGCCGTGCGCCTCGACGAGGTCGATCTGGTGCGGGGCGAGTCGCGCGTCGGCGAGTGCCTGGCGGATGACACGGATCTGCGCGGGGCCGCTGGGGGCGGTCATGCCGTTGGAGGCGCCGTCCTGGTTGATGGCGCTGCCGCGGATCACGGCGAGCACCTCGTGGCCGTTGCGGCGCGCGTCGGAGAGCCGTTCGACGAGGAGCATGCCGGCGCCCTCGGCCCACGCGGCGCCCGCCGCGTCCTCGGAGAAGGAGTGGCAGCGCCCGTCGGGCGACAGCGCGCGGCGCTCGCTGAACTCCACGAACATCTCGGGGCTCGCCATCACGGCGGCGCCGCCGGCGAGCGCGAGGGTGCATTCGCCCCGGCGCAGCGCCAGGCAGGCGTTGTGCAGGGCGACGAGGGAGGAGGAGCAGGCCGTGTCCATGGTGACGGCGGGGCCTTCGAGACCGAGGGTGTAGGCGATGCGCCCGGAGACGATGCTGCCGGAGATGGTGCCGCCGACGTAGTCGTGGTGCATGAGGCCGACGAAGACACCGGTCGGGGTGCCCTTCACGGAGAGCGGGTCGATGCCCGCCCGCTCGAACGCCTCCCAGGAGGTCTCCAGCAGGAGCCGCTGCTGCGGGTCGGTACCCGCCGCGTCCTTGGGGCTGATACCGAAGAAGGACGGGTCGGACTCGGCGGCGTCGTGCAGGAAGCCGCCGTGCCGTACGTAGCTCTTGCCGGGCACGCCGGGCTCGGGGTCGTACAGCGCGTCGATGTCCCAGCCGCGGTCGAGCGGGAAGCCGGAGACGACGTCGGTGCCGTCGGCGACGATCCGCCACAGGTCCTCGGGGGTGCGTGCCCCGCCGGGGTAGCGGCAGCCCATGCCGATGACGGCGATCGGCTCGCGGTACCGCTCCTCCAGTTCGCGCACCCGCAGGCGGCTTCGCTCCAGCTCGGTCGTGGCCCGCTTGAGGTAGTCGCGGAGCTTGTCCTGAGTGGCGGACTCTTCCATTACCGGGCTCCCAGTTCGTTGTCGATCTTCGCGAAGAGTTCCTCGTCGGTGGCGGATCCGAGGTCGGCGGGCCCGGCCCCCGGGCCGGCCGCGGCGTGGGTGTCGTACCAGGTGCGCAGCAGCGCCTCCAGGCGCGCGCCGACGCGGGCGTGGGCGCCGTCGAGGTCGGGCAGTGCGGTGAGTTCGGTTTCGAGCCGGTCCACTCCGACGAGCAGCGACCGGACCAGGTCGGCGGGGCCGGGGACGAGTTGTGCCTTGAGGTACGCGGCCAGTGCCAGGGGTGTGGGCCGGTCGAAGACGAGGGTCGCCGGGAGGGTGAGTCCGGTCGCCCTGCCGAGGAGGTTGCGCAGTTCCACGGCGGCCAGCGAGTCGAAGCCCATCTCCTGGAAGGCGCGGCCGGGCTCGACGGACCGCTCGGAGGTGTGCCCGAGTACACCGGCGACGTGGGTGCGGACGAGCGTGAGCAGGGCGCGGTCCCGCTCGTCGTCGGCGAGGGGCGCGAGCCGCTCCCGCCAGGGCGTACCGGCCTCGGCGGTGCCGGTCGCGGTGGTACGGCGGCGGGCGGGCCTGACCAGTGCGCGCAGGAGCGGCGGGATGCCGTCCGGGCGGGCGGCCACGGCCGGGGTGTCGATGCGGGTGGGGACCAGGACGGGGTCGGGGCCGCCGGCGGCGGCGTCGAAGAGGGCGAGGCCCTGGGCGACGGGCAGTGCGGGCAGACCGAGCCGGCCCATGCGTTCCAGGTCGGCCGCGTCCATCTCGTCGGCCATGCCGCCGGTGCCCGACCAGAGGCCGAAGGCCATCGACACGGCGGGCAGTTTCCCGGCGGCCCGGTGGGCGGCGAGGGCGTCGAGGAAGGCGTTGGCCGCCGCGTAACCGGCCTGGCCGCCGCCGACGAGCAGCGAGGCCGTCGAGGAGAGCAGGACGAAGGCGACCGTGTCCCGGTCCTTGGTGAGTTCGTGCAGATGCCAGGCGGCGTCGACCTTGGGCCGCAGCACGCGGTCGATCTGGTCGGTGGTGAGGCCGGTGAGGGTGGCGTTGTCGACGACACCGGCCGCGTGCACGACGCCCCGGATGTCGTGGGCGTCGAAGAGCGCGGCGAGTTGGCCCCGGTCGGCGGCGTCGCAGCGGGCGATGTCCACCTCGGCGCCGAGGGCGGTGAGTTCGGCGCGCAACTCCGTTGCCCCGGGGGCCTGTTCGCCGCGCCGGCTGGTCAGCAGCAGGCGTCTCACGCGGTGCCGGGTGACGAGGTGGCGGGCGATGACGCCGCCGAGTCCGCCGGTGCCTCCGGTGACCAGGACGGTGCCGGCGGTCTCCCACCGGGGCCCCTCCCCCGTCTTGGCGCGGGCGAGGCGTGGAACACGTATCTCCCCTTCTCCCACGAAGACTTCGGGTTCGTCGCAGCCGAGTGCCGCCGCCAGGAGACTTGCGGCGCCGCCCGGTTCGTCGCTGCCGGAGGGGAGGCGGTCGGTGTGCACCAGCAGGAACCGGCCGGGGTTCTCCGACTCGGCCGCGCGCAGCAGCCCGGTGAGCGGGGCGTGCGTGAGGTCGTCGTCGTGTACGAGGACGGCGAGGCGGGTGCGGGCGAGGCGTTCGTCGGCGAGGTGGGAGCGGACGGCGCCCAGGACGCGGTGCAGTCCGGCACGTGCTGCGGCGGGCACGGGTTCGGCGCCGGGGCCGGGGGCGGCGGGCAGCACGATCACATCGGGAACGGGCGTGAGGGCGGCGAGTTCACCGAGGTCCTGGTGGGCGGGGACGCCGAGGCCGAGGTCGGTGGCGCCCCATACGGCGGTACGTACGGGGGTGGGCGTGCCGCCCGGCAGCGGTACGCGTTCCAGGGCGAACAGCGACTCGTCGGCGCCCGCGGCGAGTTGGGCGGCGCTGACGGGGCGGGCGACGAGTCCCCGTACCGTCGCGACGGGCGTGCCGCGGCCGTCGGAGAGTTCGAGGGCGACACCGTCACCCTCGGACTCGGTCATGCGCAGCCGCAGCACGCGGGCGCCCGCCGCGTGCAGGGTGACCCCGCTCCAGGAGAAGGGCAGGACGGCCTCGCCCTCGGCGAGTTCGACCAGGTTGACGTGGAGGACGGCGTCGAGGAGCGCGGGGTGGAGTCCGAAGGCGGTGGCGCCGGCCGCGGGGTCCGCGCCCGCGTCCTGCGGGAGTTCGGCCTCCGCGAAGAGGTCGTCGCCGCGCTTCCACACGGCTTTCAGACCCTGGAAGGCGGCGCCGTAGCCGTAACCGACGCGGGCGAGCCGGGGGTAGAGGTCGCCGAGCGGGACGGGCTCGGCGCCCTCGGGCGGCCATACGTCCCCCTGGGCGGGGGGCGCGCCGTCCTGGTCCTGGTCGACGGCGAGGACGCCGTCGGCGTTACGGGTCCAGGGTGCGTCGGGCAGGTCGGCACGCCGCGAGAAGATGGTCAGCGTGCGGCGGCCGCCGGCCTCGGCGCCGACCGCGGCCTGCACGGCGACGGATCCGTCGGCGGACAGCAACAGCGGTGCGTGCAGGGTGAGTTCGTCGACAGCGGCGCAGCCGGAACGGTCGGCGGCCTGGACGGCCATCTCGACGAAGGCCGTGCCGGGCAGCAGCACCGACCCGAGGACCGCGTGGTCCGCGAGCCAGGGCTGGTCGGCGAGGGACAGCCGTCCGGTGAGCAACAGGCCGCCGGTGTCGGGGAGTTCACTGACGGCGCCGAGCAGCGGGTGGCCGGTGGGCTGCTGGCCGAAGCCCTGTACGTCACGGACTCCGGCGCCCGCCTCCAGCCAGTACCTGTCGCGCTGGAAGGCATAGGTCGGCAGGGTGGTGCGGCGGGGGCGGTGCGGTGCGAAGAAGGCGCCCCAGTCGACGGCGGAGCCCGCCGAGTGGAGGTGGCCGAGGGCGGCGACGAGGTCGCGCTCCTCCGCGCCGTCGCGGCGCATGGTGGCGACGGCGGCGATGTCTCCGTCGCTGTGGCTCTGGCTGTCGAGGCAGTCGCGGGCCATGGCGGTCAGGACCGCGTCGGGGCCGAGCTCCACGTACCGGCGCGCGCCCAGTGCGTGCAGGGCGGTGACGGCGGCGGCGAAGCGCACCGGTTCGCGGACGTGCCTCACCCAGTAGCCGGGGGTGGCGAGTTCACTGTCCGCGGCGGCTCCGGTGAGCGCCGAGACGATGGGGACGGCCGGCGGGTGGAAGGTGAGGGTGCGCACGACCCGTTCGAACTCGGCCAGCATCGGTTCCATCAGCGGTGAGTGGAAGGCGTGCGACACGCTCAGCCTGCGGCTCTTGGTGAACCGCGCGGCGACGGCGTCGACTTCGGCCGCCACGCCCGAGACGACCACGGACGCCGGTCCGTTGACGGCGGCGAGCGCGACGCCGTCCGTCAGGTGCGGCAGGACCTCGGCCTCGGTGGCGCGGATCGCCGCCATGGCGCCGCCCGCCGGGAGCGGGCGCATCAGCCGGCCGCGCGCCGTGACGAGCGTGACGGCGTCCGGGAGGGAGAGCACCCCCGCCACATGTGCGGCGGCGATCTCGCCGACGGAGTGCCCGGCGAGCAGGTCGGGCCGTACGCCGAGTGATTCGAGGAGCCGGAAGAGCGCGACCTCCACGGCGAAGATCGCCACCTGGGCGTGGTCGGTGCGGGTGAGCTGTTCGGCGTCGCCCTCGATCAGTTCGGCGAGGGGTCGCTCCAGATCGGGGTCCGCGAGCGCGGCGACGGCGTCGAAGGCGTCGGCGAACACCGGGAAGGCGGCGCGCAGTTCGCGTCCCATGCCGACACGCTGGGACCCCTGTCCGGTGAAGAGGAACGCCGTGCCGCCGTCGGTGACGCGCCGCGCGGTGACGGTGTCGAGTCCGGCGAGCAGTTCGTCGGTGGTGGCGCCGAGGACGACCGCGCGGTGGCCGTAGTGCGTCCGGGTGGTGGCGAGCGCGTATCCGACGTCGGCGGGAGGGGCACCGTCGGCGCCGGGGCGGGTGAGGTGGGTGCGGAGCTTGTGCGCCTGCGCGGTCAGCGCCTCCGGCGTACGGGCGCAGAGCAGCCACGGCACGGTGGCGGCGCGCGGGGACGGCGCGTCCGCCTCCGTCGCCCCGGGGACCGCTTCCGCCTCGGACTCCGGGGCCTGTTCGAGGATCAGATGCGCGTTGGTGCCGCTGATGCCGAACGAGGAGACCGCCGACCGGCGCGGCCGGCCGGTCGCGGGCCACGCCCGCGGTTCGGTGACGAGCGCGACGGCGCCGGACTCCCAGTCGACCTCGGTGGAGGGTTCCTCGGCGTGCAGGGTGGGCGGGACGGTGCCGTGCCGCATCGCCATGACCATCTTCATCACCCCCGCCACCCCGGCGGCGGCCTGGGTGTGCCCCAGGTTCGACTTCACCGAACCGAGGAGCAGGGGACGGTCGGCGGGGTGTTCGCGGCCGTAGGAGGCGAGCAGCGCGTGGGCCTCGATGGGGTCGCCGAGGGAGGTGCCGGTGCCGTGTGCCTCGACGACGTCCACGTCGGCCGGGGTGAGTCCGGCGCCGGCCAGCGCCTGGCGGATGACGCGCTGCTGGGAGGGGCCGTTGGGCGCGGTGAGCGTGCTGCTGGCCCCGTCGGAGTTGATCGCGCTGCCCTTGACGACGGCGAGCACCGGATGTCCGTTGCGCCGGGCGTCCGCGAGCCGTTCGACCACCAGCATGCCGACGCCCTCGCCCCAGCCGGTGCCGTCCGCCGACGCGCCGAACGCCTTGCACCTGCCGTCCGGGGACAGACCGCGCTGTCGGCTGAAGTCCACGAATGTCTCGGGTGTCGACATGACGGTCACTCCGCCGGCCAGCGCGAGCGTGCACTCACCGGACTGGAGCGCCCTGACGGCCCAGTGCAGGGCGACGAGCGAGGAGGAGCACGCGGTGTCGACGGTGACGGCGGGCCCTTCGAGCCCGAGCGTGTACGCGACCCGGCCCGAGGCGATGCTGGCCGCGCTGCCGTTGCTCAGATAGCCGTCGAGGTCGTCGGGCACGGTCGCGAGGCGGGTGGCGTAGTCGTTGTACATGACGCCCGCGAACACCCCGGTCCTGCTGCCGCGCAGGTCGGCGGGGAGGATCCCGGCGTTCTCGAACGCCTCGTGACTCACCTCCAGCAGCAGGCGCTGCTGCGGGTCCATGGCCAGTGCCTCGCGGGGGCTGATCCCGAAGAAGTCGGGGTCGAAGTCGGCGGCGTCGTGCAGGAATCCGCCGGTGCGCGCGTACGTCTTGCCGGGTGCGTCGGGGTCGGGGTCGTAGAGCGCCTCCACGTCCCACCCGCGGTCGGCGGGGAAGTCCGAGACCGCGTCGGTCCCGGACGCCACCAGGCGCCACAGCTCCTCGGGCGTGCTGACACCGCCGGGGTAGCGGCAGGCCATGCCCACAATCGCGACGGGTCCGTGGGCCCGCTGCTCCCACTCGCGCAGCCGGCGCCTGGCCTCCCGAAGATCGGAGGCCGTTCGCTTGAGGTAGTCGAGGAGTTGATCGTCGTTGTTCACCAACGCGCCATCCGATCGGAATCGAAGAAGCTCTCCGAGCAGCGGACGAGACGGCTTCGTGATCACGTCTCCCCGCTCCAGTGAGGCTAGGCAGGGGCCCGGAGGGCCAACACCCCCTAACCCCCCCAGCGGCCCGTGCGCGGTCCCGCCCGGTGATCCGGGGGCCGGCACGGCCGGCGTTCCGCGCGGCGCGGCGAGCGTTCGGGGCCCCGCCGTAGGGGCGCGTAGGGGCTGAACCGGGTCCGGTTCCCTCTTCTAATCTGCTGGCCGGAACCGCTTCTCATCGAGGGACAAGGGAGTCGGCGTGGCGACGGTACTCATCACCGGGTGCAGCAGCGGGATCGGTCTGGAGACGGCGCTGGCGTTCGCGCGTCGCGGTGACCGTACGTACGCCTCGATGCGGAACGTCGCGAAGGCGGCCCGGCTTCGCGAGCGGGCCGAGGCGGAGAGTCTCGATCTTCGGATCATCGCCCTGGACGTCACCGACGACGCTTCGACGACGGCCGCCGTGCGCGAGGTGGAGAGCGCGCACGGGGCCGTCGACGTCCTCGTCAACAACGCCGGGGTCAACCATGTGGGCGCCGTCGAGACCACGCCTCTCGACGAGGCGCGGACCGTGATGGAGACGAACTTCTGGGGAGCGCTGCGGACCACACGGGCCGTCCTGCCCGCCATGCGACGACAGGGTGGTGGGGTCGTCGTCAACGTCAGCTCGCTCGCGGGACGCACCTGGTCGGTGCCCTACGGCGGCTTCTACGCGGCCGGCAAGTCGGGACTCGGAGCCGTCAGCGAGGCCCTCGCCGGTGAGGTCGGACGGTTCGGGATCCGTGTCGTGTGCCTGGAGCCCGGCAGCTTCGCGACGGACGTCCACACCAACGCGCTCGCGCGTGAGGTGGCCGGCGACGGACCGTACGGCGCCGACGAGGCGTGGCTGAGGCGGTTCATGCTCGGCACGGCCGAGGGGGCCGGCGACGCGGGAGTGGTCGCGGACGCCGTCGTCGCCGCCGCCGAGGACCCCGCCACACCACTGCACGCGCCGGTCGGCGACGGGGCGGAGGCGGCGATCGAGATGGTGGGCAAGGTCGCCTTCGACGACTGGCTCCCCCAGTTCGTCGAGTACGCGCAGACCCTGGCGGGTCCCCGTCCCCCCGCCCCGGAGCACGGTCGCTGAGTCCGGCGGCGCGACGTATCGGACGCGCGGCCCGGCGGGCAGGGCGCGGCCCGGCGGAATGTCCGCGTGGCCCGGCGGATCAGGCGGCGGTGCGCTCCTCGACCTCCCGGCGGCGCAGACGGGCCTGTCCGACGGCGGGCGGGGCGTAGGCCATGTCCAGCGTCCCCACATCGG
This sequence comes from Streptomyces sp. NP-1717, assembly GCF_022695985.1. Lineage (GTDB taxonomy): Bacteria > Actinomycetota > Actinomycetes > Streptomycetales > Streptomycetaceae > Streptomyces. The sequence continues at coordinate 41,221 of NZ_JAAPBF010000012.1, forward strand.
TGCCGGGGGCCACGACGGCGTCGATCCGGTCGAGGATGTCGTCGCTCAGGACGGTTCCGGCGCCCGCGAGGAGGTCGTCCAGGTGGTCCGTCGTGCGCGGGCCGATGATCGCCGAGGTGACGCCTGGGTGGGAGATCGCGAAGGCCGTCGCCAGGTGCGTCAGCGACATCCCGGCCTCCTGGGCGACCGGGATGAGCTGCTCGACGGCGTCGAGGCGGCGCTCGTCGGCGAGGTGTCTGAAGCCGAAGCCGGCCCGGTGGGTGTCGTTGGGCCGCCCCTTGCGGTAGCGGCCCGTGAGCAGACCTCCGGCCAGCGGGCTGAAGACCAGGGCGCCCATGCCGTAGCGCTCGCAGACGGGCAGTACCTCGCGCTCGATCCCCCGGTTGAGGATCGAGTACGTCGGCTGCTCCGTACGGAACCGCGCCAGGCCGCGCCGCTCGGCGACCCACTGCGCCTCGACGATGTCCGACGCGGGGAAGGACGAGGTGCCGATGGCCCGGACCTTGCCCGCGCGGATCATGTCGGTGAGGGCCGAGAGGGTCTCCTCGACATCGGTGTCCGGCGCGGGCCGGTGGATCTGGAACAGGTCGACGTGGTCGGTGCCGAGCCGGCGCAGCGAGTCGTCGAGCGCGCGGGTGAGCCAGCGCCGTGAGTTGCCCTGCTGGTTGGGGTCGTCCCCCATGGGGAGGTGCGCCTTGGTGGCGAGTACGACGTTGTCCCTGCGGCCCTTGAGGGCCTTGCCGAGGATGGTCTCGGACTCGCCGCGCGAGTAGGCGTCGGCGGTGTCGACGAAGTTGACGCCCGCGTCGAGCGCCTTGTGGATGATGCGGACGCAGTCCTCGTGGTCGGGGTTGCCCAGGACGCCGAACATCATCGCGCCCAGGCAGTAAGGGCTGACCTTGATGCCGGTGCGGCCCAGCGTGCGGTACTTCATGTCGCTCCTGCGGAATCGGGGATGCCGTCGCGGCGCGGTACGCCGACGGAAACGGAACCGTGTTCCACATCGACGATACGGAACATCGTTCCGTTTAGCAACGAGGACTCTCCGCGTATCCGCGGACAGGCCCCGACCGGCGTTGTCAGTGGTCACCGCTAGGTTCTTGGGTGTTCCGCCGTTCTGGCGAGGAACTCCCCCCTGGTGCAAAGGAGATGGTGCGGTGTCACATTGGGAGAGGTCGAGCACGGCGCGGGTGGTACCACCCGCGCGGCCGCGCAAGCTCGCGAAGGTGCCGTTCGTCGAGCTGGCCGACGGGCGTCTGCAGGGTGTCGTGTCCAGTGGCTCGGACATCGCGCGGGTCTACGTCTCGTCGGTCGCGGCCGTCACGTACGCCTACGCCTGCAGCACCAACAACAACCGGCCCTGCGGTGGCGCGCGGGGCGGGTTCTGCAACCACATCCGCACCCTCGTCCAGGAGGCGGTGCTCCAGTACGGCGCCGAGCGCGTCGCCCGCTATCTGCGGGTCGAGACCGCCGAGGGCGAGCCGACCGCGCAGACCCTCACCGCGGGGATGACGGGCACCCGTCCACCGCAGGGCGACACCACCGCCGCGGCGACCGTCTTCAGCCGGTTCCTGCGCCACCTCGCCTATCTGGAACTCGCCCCGACCACCGCGCCGTTGCCGGAGATGCAGTGGTTCCCGCCGACCAGGGCGGTGGCGTGATGCGAGCCGACCTGCTCGGTGAGAGCATCGACGGGCTCGACGAAGCCCTGGCGGCCGTCGACTCATTCGACCGGGCCCTGGTCGTGGGCCTGCTCCGTCCCCACGCCGTGCGGGACACCGGCCTGACCGGACTCGCCGGCGCCGTCGCGGGGACGCCGCTGGCCGGCGTGGTCACCGAGGCGGCGGACAAGGCGGTGGCCGGCGCCGCGGGCGAGGACCACTTCGTGGCGCTCGCCGCCGCCCGCACCGCCCTCCTCGGCTCCGTCCATGACGCGCTGACGGCCCGTGTCGAGGAGGCGATCGGCCGGCCCCGCGCGGAGGAGAGCGTCCCCGCGCCCGCGGGACAGCCGGCGGGGAACCTGCTGACGGCCGCCCGTACCTGGCTGTCCGATCTGGCGCGCTGCGGCTGGCAGGGCATCGATCACGACGTGGTCGCGGGGGCGGCGCCCGTCGTGTCCGCGATGCTGCCGGACCCGGCACTGCGCCGGCTGGCGGCGCTGCTCGACGGTTTCGCCGCCGAACTCGCCGCGTCCTGCCCGGGTTCGGCCCTGGAGCGCGTTCCCGTCCGCCGCTGGGCGGACCTCTGGTCGCGGGCGATGGTGCTGACCGTGCCCGGTGCGGCCGACGTGCCCGCGACCGGTACGGCCACCGGCCGTCTGCTGCCCCTGGGCGTCGACGTGCAGGAGCACGCGACCGCCGTACAGGCCCAGGTCCACGCCGTGTTCGAGCCGGCGGACGGCGCGGCGCCGCGTCTGGTCCGTGCGAGCGTCTCGGCGCCGAAGCCCGACACGGTCGTCGGAGCGGGTCTCTGGCAGCTCCTGCGTCCGCACATGTCGCTCCTGACCGCCGTGAGCGAAGGCCGCTCGATGGACCTCACCGACATGCCGGTCACCGCCGAGGGCGACCTGGTCTGGGACGACGCGCGGGCCCGTACGGGCGAGCCCGCCGACGCCCTCGCCACCGCACGCGTCGCCCTGTCCACCGCCACGGCTTCCGCGACCGCTCCCCTGGACCGGCACCCGTCGCGCATCGCGGTGCCCGTGTTCCTGGAGGGCTACGAGGCCGAGAAGGACGGCGAGGGGGTGGCGTTCACCGTCACGGGACACCGGCTGGCCGTCGACACCGACCGTGTTCCGGCCGCCGGACCGCTCACCGCCGAGGCCGTCGCCGCTTCGGGGGCGTGCGTCGGTCTCCTTCGCTGGGACGCCGGGGTGTTCACCGTCCAGCCGCTCGCCGTGGAGACCACCGTGCGGAAGAAGCCCGTCGCGGTCCACGCCGGGGCATGGGCGGGCGGTACGGCCGACAAGGCCGGAGCCAAGGCGGAGAAGGCGGCCACCGACGCGGCGGCGGTGCTGCGCGAGCGCGCGGGAAGGCTGCTGCGGAAATGACCGGACAGAACGCTGACACGAGTTCGCACGACAGCCGCCGCCAGGTCCTCTACTGGCGACTTCTCGCCAGGCTCTTCGACCCCGAGGAGCAGGCTGCGCTGGAGTCGGCGAGCCTCGCCGTCGTCGAGGACATCGGCCTGCCGCCCGCGCTGCTCGACCCGAAGGTGTCGGTGGACACGACGGTGCAGCGACACCCGGAGCTGGCGGCCGAGTTCGACGGTCTGATGGTGCCGGACCCGGAGTCCGCCAACGCGGCGGACGACGACGGCGCCGGCGAACGCGACCGCGCCGCCGAGGTACGGCGCGCGGCGCTGGTGTCGAAGGTGCTGCTCAACGTCTTCGCCTCCGGCTCCGGCACGGTCACCGCCGGACAGCTCTCGCAGTGGCAGGCCGACGCCGGCTGGCTGGAGCGCGCACTGGGCTGCGAGCCCGGCGCCCTGCGCGGCGGCCGCGCGGGCGGGACGGTCCCGGAGATCGGCCCGGAGCTGGGCGCCATCGAAGCCGATCTGGTCAGGCGGATGCATCTGCGCGAGGTGCTGGCCGACCCCGCGCTCGCCTCGCGGCTCACCCCGAGCATGTCGCTGATCGAGCAACTGCTCCGCGACAAGGGCAACTTGTCCGGGGTGGCACTGGCCAACGCGAAATCCCTGATCAGGCGTTTCGTGGACGAGGTCGCCGAGGTGCTGCGCACGCAGGTGGAGAAGTCCACCGTCGGCGCCCTGGATCGCTCCGTGCCGCCCAAACGGGTGTTCCGCAACCTCGATCTCGACCGCACCATCTGGAAGAACCTCACCAACTGGAGCCCCGAGGAGGAGCGGCTCTACGTCGACCGCCTCTACTACCGGCACACCGCGCGCAAGACGACACCGCAACGGCTGATCGTGGTCGTGGACCAGTCGGGTTCCATGGTCGACTCGATGGTCAACTGCACCATCCTGGCCTCCATCTTCGCCGGGCTGCCGAAGGTGGACGTCCATCTGATCGCGTACGACACCCGGGCGATCGACCTGACTCCGTGGGTCGACGACCCGTTCGAGACGCTGCTGCGCACCAACCTCGGGGGCGGCAACGACGGTCCCGTGGCGATGGCGATGGCCCGCCCGAAGATCACCGAACCCCGCAGCACGGTGATGGTGTGGATCTCGGACTTCTACGAATTCGGCCGCTCCCAGCCCCTGTTCGAGGGCATCGAGGCGGTCCACCGCTCCGGGGTGAAGTTCATACCCGTCGGCTCGGTCACCAGCTCCGGCCGCCAGGAGGTCAACCCGTGGTTCCGCGAGCGCTTCAAGGCGCTCGGAACCCCGGTCCTCTCCGGCCACATCCGGGGACTCGTCCACGAACTCAAGACCTTCCTCACCTAGCCACGACCTTTGAGACCCAGTAAGAAGAAAGGCCCGAATATGTCAGACCTGTTGCGCGCCCCCGCCGAGATCAAGTACGCCGAGGAACTGGACTGGCTGGAGTCGGTCGACGACGGCCCCAAGCCGTTCTCCTGGCGTCTGTCGCCGAAGATGGTCCGTCTCTTCATCCTGGGGTCCGAGCGCTCCGACGGTCTCGACCGGGAGATCGCGCAGAAGTGGTTCGGCGACCGCAGCCTGGTCGAGCGCGCCGTCGTCACGCTGGCGTCCGACCGCGGCCTGCTGCTGATCGGTGACCCGGGGACGGGCAAGAGCTGGCTGGCCGAGCTGCTGTCCGCCGCGATATGCCGCAGCTCCACCCTGGTGGTGCAGGGCACCGCCGGCACCACCGAGGACCACATCAAGTACTCGTGGAACGTGTCCATGGTGATCGCCAAGGGCCAGTCGCGTGAGTCGATGATCCCCTCCCCGATCATGACGGCCATGGAGACCGGCGCGATCGGCAGGTTCGAGGAGCTCACCCGCTCCACCAGCGACGTCCAGGACGCCCTTATCTCGATCCTGTCGGAGAAGTACGTCTCGGTCCCGGAGCTGGACAGCGACAGCATCGTCTTCGCCAAGCCCGGATTCTCGGTCATCGCCACCGCCAACAGCCGCGACCGGGGTGTCAACGACCTGTCGTCGGCGCTCAAGCGCCGGTTCAACTTCGTCCGCATCCCGGTGGTGACGAACAGGAAGAGCGAGGCGGAGATCGTCCGCTTCCGCACCGAGGAGCTGCTGCGCAGGCACCGGATCGAGCTGGACGTGCCCCCCACACTGCTGGACGTCCTTCTGCAGAGCTTCGCCGATCTGCGGGCCTCCGCCGCGGCGGCGGGCAGCGACGACGAGAAGCTGGAGTCGGCCCTGTCGAGCGCCGAGCAGATCGGCGTGCTGGAGGACGCGATCCTGCACAGCAACTTCTTCGGTGAGCGCGAGCTGACCGCCCGTACCCTCGCCTCCTCGCTCGTCGGCTCCCTGGCCCGGCGCGAGCCCGAGGACCTGGCGATCCTCAACAAGTACCTGCACGGGGTGGTCGAGCCGCGCAGCAAGGACAAGGGCGGGGCCTGGCCCGAGTTCCTGGAGGGCGGTCGGGACGCGATCGCCACCCTCTCGTGAGCGCCCCGCCGCAGGAGGCGGCCTTCGACGCGCTGCGTTCGCAGTTGAGCGAGGCCGCCGCGACGCTGGCCGACGGGCCCGAGGCGCTGGAGGGCATCCTTCTCGGCATCGTCGACGACGTCGACCGCGCGGTCCGCGAACCACTGGAGATCTTCCCCGTCTGCCACCACTCGCCGGCCTCGGCGGTCGCCATGGCACGGCGGCTGCGGGAGAAGCGGCCGAAGGTCGTCTATCTGGAGCTGTGCGAGGACATGGCGCCGCTCCTGTCCGAGCTGCGCAACTGCCGGCTCCCGGTGGCGGTCCAGGCGTTCGCGAGCGAGGTCGAGGGCTTCCCGGCCGACTGGGCGCCGCTGTCGGTCGTCGCGCCGATCACCGAGGCGTCGGCCGAGTACCAGGCGATCGCCTACGCGCTGGACACACCGGGTGTGGAGCTGGTCCTGGTGGACCGCTCGTCGGACCACGTGTTCCAGTGGCAGACCGACGGGACGGACTCGGCGGGCTCGGCGGACTCCGCCGAACCGGCCGACCCGGAGTCGCCGCCGGCCGAGGAGGAGGCCGGTCTGCACGGCGACGCCGTCGGCGTGGAGATCGGCGACCTCCGGCCGCGCTTCGCCGAGTTGGAGGAGCATCTGCTGCGCCACGGCCGGGTGCGGCACTGGTCGGAGTGGTGGCACCAGTACGTCGAGCTGCCGCTCGGCGACAGCGACCACGACACCTACCGGCAGGTCATGCTGCTGATCGGCAGCCTGTTCCGCAGGCTGGCGCCGGGCGACGCGCGGCGGGTGCGCGTGGACGAGGACCGCGAGCGCTACATGTGGACGAGGATGCGCGAGCACCTCGCCGCCTCCGGCACCGACGCGGCGGACTGTCTCTACATCTGCGGGGCGTTCCACGCGGCCAGCAGGGTCGAGGAGTTCGGCGTCCACGGCGCCGGGACCTTCGAGATCGGGCCGCCCAGCGCGACGGTGTGGCAGCACGGGCTGATCCCCTCCAGCCACACGGCGATCGAGGCTCAGTTCGGCCTCACCCCCGGCTCCGTGTCCATCGCCGCGACCCAGTGGACGAAGAACCTGAAGCGCACCAAGGTCCAGCCGTTCCGGCTGGTGGGGCAGGCGGGCGCGAAGAAGGCGGCGAAAGCGGGGAAGGCCGCGCTGCCGGGCCTCCCCGAGGCCGCCGGCGCACCCGCGGACCAGCTGTCCGGTTTCCTGCGGCGCCCGCCCGTGCTCGACCGGCTGGACGAGGCGGAGCTGCTCGGCTGGTCGGTGGAGATCGTGCGCGCCGCGCGCCGCAACGGCTATCTCTCCTCCACCGCCGACGCCATCGCCGTGTTCGAGACGTCGATCCTGCTGGCCGGTATGCGCGACCGGGCCAGGCCCACGCCGTACGACTTCCAGGACGCGGCGATCACCTGTATCGAGAAGGACACCGTGCCGGGGCGGCGCGACGTGCGCCGCATCGTCGAGATCATGATGGGCGGCGACCGGATCGGGCAGGTCGGCTACGACGCGCTGCCGCCGCTCGCGCGCGATGTGCACGACCGGCTCGCGCCGCTCGGGCTGAAGCTCGAACAGCGCGGTGTACAGCGGGCGTTGCTGGACATGGCCTCCAGTCCGGAACTGGAGCGGTGCTCCGACGTGCTGTGGATGCTGCGGCATCTGCTGCCGTACGGCGCCGCGCGGGCGATCATGGGCGAACGGCGGCTCGGCGAGCGGCCCATCCAGGAGTCGTGGGACCTGGCGCTGGGCACCCATCAGCGGGCGCTGATCGAGCTGGGTTACGAGGGCGTCAGCATCGAGCAGGTCCTGGAGCAGCGCCTGCGGCGCCGCGCGTACGATCCGCAGGCGACCACGGCGGACGTCCTGGAGGCCGTCGAGAACGCGACGCTGTATCTGGGCAGCCGCCGCCTCGCCGACGAGCTGGGCACCCGTGCCCTGGAGGTCCTGGCGACCGAGCGCAGCGTCGACGGCGCGCCGGAGGTTCTGCGGCGGGTGCGGAGGCTGCTCGCGTACTACCGGACGGCCGAGCCGGTGCTGCCGCCGTGGATCGAGTCCTTCGTCAAGACCGGTTACGCGCACTACTGCACCCTGCTGCCGACGGCGTTCACCGACGAGGACGCGAAGGTCCGGCAGGTGGCCGCGATGCTGGGCTTCCTGTTCAGCATGGAGACCCTGGCGCTGTCGCTGGGCTGCGACCGGACCCAACTGGAGCTGGCGTTCGCGCAGTCGCATCCGCGCGAGCCGGCCAAGGTGGCGCTGCTGTGGGCGGCCCAGGTCCAGCTCGGACAGCTCTCGCGCGCCGATCTCCGGGCGCGCTGCGACGAGCTGCTGGACAACCCCCTGGTGGTGCCCGCCTATCCGCGTCATCTCAGCGGATTCCTGCACGCGCTGGAGCCCGTGCCGCAGTTGGCGGACTTCGTCGTGGAGGCGGTGTCCAACGCGTTCGCACGGCTGCCCGATCCGGTGCTGCTGCCGTGGCTGCCGAAGCTGATCAGTACGCTGCGGTCCGACGGCGCGGACCTGGCGCCGCTGCTGATCCGTGAGGCGGGCCGGGTCTTCCCCGGCCGGCTCGACGCGCTGGACGCGTGGACACCGCCCTGGCGGGAAGTGCCGGAGACCGCGGTACCCCGGTCCGCCCCCGGTGCCGGGGCCGGTGCCGCGCTGCTCGCCGCGCACCCCGCGACGTGCGACGCGCTGGCGGGTCTGCTCGGCTGCGAGGGATCGTGGCAGCCTGCGGACCCCGCGCCCTCGGGCGTGCTGCTCGCGGCCCGTCACCCGGACACGGCTGCGGCGTTGGAGGTGCTGCTGGCCGGCACCTGACGCGGACCGGCCGGCCGGGGCGGCACCCTGGCCGGCCGGTTCAGCCGAAGGCGGCGGCGTTCTCCGTGGCCCATTGCCGGAACGTCCTGGCCGGGACACCGACGATCCGGGGCACGGTGTCGCGCACGGCGAGCAGTTCGTCGTTGACGTCGCCGCCCGTCACGTCGAGGACCGCGTCCGCCGCTTCGTCCCCCAGGAAGGCGGCCATCGTGCGACGGGCCTCCGCCCTGCCGACGCCGGCGAAGGGGATGTCCCGGCCCAGTACCGTCGCGATGGTCTCCACCTGCTGCCGGGCCGTGATCCGCTCCGGCCCGGTGAGCGCGTAGGTCTGGCCCCGGTGGCCGTCCTCGGTCAGCGCCTTCCGCGCCACGGACGCGATGTCCGCGGGGTGGATCGTGGGGAGACCGACGTCCGCGTACGGCACGCGCACCGTCTCCCGCTCACGGATGGCCGCCGCCCACCACAGGGCGTTCGAGGCGAACTGCGTGGGCCGCAGGATCGTCCAGGTCATACCGCTGTCCTTGAGGAGCCGCTCGACGGTCAGGTTCTCGTCGGCGGGACCGAGGTGCGGATGGGTCCGGACGGTGATGGACGACACCAGCACCACGTGCTCCACGCCCGCCGACCGGGCCGCCCGGATGATCTCGGCGTCCGGGCCGATACGTGAGACGAGAAACAGCGAACGCGCGCCTTCCAGCGCGCTCTTCAGCGACGCCGGCCGGGCGAGGTCGCCCTCCATGGCCTCGGTCCCTGCCGGGAGAGCCGCCCGCGCGGGGTCCCGGGTGAGAGCCCGCAGCGGTCCGGCACCGGACTCCTGGAGCTCCCGCACGAGAGTGCTCCCTATGTTTCCGGTGGCTCCGGTCACGAGGATCATGAGTCGCTTCTCCTGTGGTGCGGCGGCGGTGCGCGGTGATGCGCCAGAACCGACGCTAGGACCTCAACCGGACTTCAGGTCAAGAAGCCCGGGGGACGGCGAAAGACCGCGACGCGGGCAGCCGTCGCGGTCTTGAGGAGGTTCCGGGCGCCGGCGTCGGGCCGGGGGTGTACGCCACACCCCCGGACCCGATCGCGGCGATCGTCAGGCGTTGGGGTCGAACGGGATGCCGGCCGGCTTGGCCTTCTGCAGGTGGCCGTTGAAGTTGCCGTCCTTGAGGCCGAAGACGGCGCTGCCGAAGTTGGCCTGGCTCAGCTTGTCGCGCAGACCCGCCGGGTATCCGTTCCAGCCGACCAGTCGCGGGAACTGCCAACCGCCGTGGTGGTTCTCCGGCGGCTCGTCGTTGTTGTTGGCGGCGCGGAAGGCGTGCGTCCCGATGCCGTCCTTGTGGTAGACGACCTTGGGGTGCGTCCCGTCCCACCGGATCTGGTCACGGGAATGGATGTCGAAGTTGCCGTGGGCGGAGGTGGAGACGTACTGGGCCTGGTCGTTCTGCACCCACACCACGACGTGCTCCCAGTCGTGACGGTGCCCGCCGAGCGAACTGCCCACCACGGCCTGGTCCTTCTCAAAGTAGAGGCCGTACATGATCGCGCACCAGCCGTTGTTGCACTTGGACCGCGAGTATCCGTTGGTGTTGTCGAGGTCCCAGGAGTCGCGGCACTGGCCGTTGAGGGCGCCGCTGGGATTGAGGCCGGGGTTGACGGTGCCGTCCGGGCCGATGGCCGGGGTGGGGTAGCAGCCGTCGGTGTCGTAGTCGTACGCCGGCTGGAACGTCTGCTCCAGCCCGTCCGCGTTGGCGGGCAGGGCACCTGGCGGATCGGCGAGAGCACTGCCGGGGAATGCGATGACCAGCGCGAGGGCGCTGCCAAGGGTGAACGAGACCTTGCGGATGCGCGAGCTTTTCTTCACTGCGTCCTCCTGATCGACCGCGGCGTGGGGGCACCGGTCATTTTGACATGCTCGGATCATCTTCTTGGGTCTTTGTTGACGTCCCGAGCGTCGACAGGTGTCGGCGTGGTGAAAGATCAACCAATAGAAGGATCAGGCGACTTGGGCGCACACGGACCGGGCCGCCGTACCGCCGCGCCGGCGCCGATTCCGCGCGCACTCCCGTCGACGCCTTCGGCCCTTACCCGGGCCGCGGCATCGACCTGATGATCACCGGCGCCGAGGACCGCACGGCGGCGGCGAACCGGCACCGTCCGCCCGCGCTCACTCCACGCGCAGCGGCCGGCCGGTCATCGGTGCGGACGGCGAGCCGGTCCGGCGCGCGCGCCGGACACGGAGAGCGGACGCGCGGCGTCCTGTTGGGCCGTACCGGCCCCGGCCAGGACCCCGTTCACCACCGAATCACCTCGGCTACTTCACGCTTGCGAACAGAAAACAGCCGCGGTCCGACCGGACGCGCCGGGGCCGGGCTCCGGGGTGCGGGCGTTCTCGGCACGCCCCGGCACAGTCGCCACATCGGTGGGCCGCCACCCGTCCGGGGCGGGGCCGGCGACCGTACGACGGCGATCGAGCGGACGCGGGCGGCGCCCACCACGGACCCGCCCCGCACCTCCGCGCCCCGCCGCGACAGGCTCGCGGTCAGGCTTTCAGCGCCTCGGCGATCGACTCCGCGAGCGGCGTCGTCGGCCGGCCCGCGAGCCGGGACAGATCACCCGTCGTACCGACCAGGAGCCCGCGCTCGATGGCCCTGTCCACGTCCACGAGAACGGCGGCCATCGGCTCCGGCACCCCGGCGCCCGTGAGGATGCCCAGCATCGTCCCGCCGGGGACGTCGTTGTACGCGATCGTCCGCCCGGTCGCCTCCGACAGCTCCGCCGCGTACTCGGCGAACGACCACGCCGTGTCGCCGCACAGCTCGTACGCCTTGTTCAGATGCCCCTCGCCGGTCAGCACCGCGGCTGCCGCCGCCGCGTAGTCCGCGCGGCTCGCGCTCGCCACCCGCCCGTCGCCCGCGGCGGCGACGACGGCGCCGTGCTCCAGCACGGGTCCCAGGTTCTCGGTGTAGTTCTCGGTGTACCAGCCGTTGCGCAGGAAAGTGTACGGCAGCCCGGACTCGATGATCAGCCGCTCGGTGACCTTGTGTTCGGCGGCCAGGTCGAAGTCGGCGTCGGGTCCGCCCAGTACGCCGGTGTAGGCGAGTTGGGCCACGCCCGCCGCCTTCGCGGCGGCGACGACGGCGGTGTGCTGAGGTACGCGCCGGCCCGCCTCGCTGCCCGAGACGAACAGGACGCGGTCACCGGCCCGGAAGACGTCCGTCAGCGACTCGGGGCTGTCGTAGTCGCCGCTCCGCACCTCGACGCCGAGCGCCGCTAGCGGCGCGGCCTTCGCCCTGTCCCGCGCGACGGCGGCGATCTCGACGGCCGGTACGTCGGCGGCCAGCAGGGATTCGATGGCGAGACGGCCGAGGTGTCCGGTCGCTCCGGTGACGACGATGCTCATGTGGCGCCCATCTGACGAGTGCGGTTCGGGATGATCCAGCCCGTTTCCGGGCGGTCCGGATCCACGATATGTGCCGCACTAACCAAGAGGAAGTACCCACCTTGAAGTAAGGTACCGGAATGGATGAAAGCGCTGCCCCACCGAACGTCAACCGGCGGATGTGCCCCTCCCGGCTCGTGCTGGAACATGTCACCAGCCGCTGGGGGGTACTGGTGCTCGCCGCGCTGCTGGAGCGCTCGTACCGGTTCAGCGAACTGCGCCGACAGGTCGACGGCGTCAGCGAGAAGATGCTCGCCCAGACCCTTCAGACCCTGGAGCGGGACGGCTTCGTCCACCGCGACGCCAAACCCGTGATCCCGCCGCGCGTGGACTACTCGCTCACCGAGCTGGGCCGCGAGGCGGCCGAGCAGGTGTGGGGACTGGCGCGCTGGACGGAGCGGCGGCTGGACGCGGTGTTCACGGCCCGCGAGGCGTACGACGAGGCGCACGAGCCCATGCCACCCGCCGCGACGACCTGACGGGCGGCCCCGCGCACCCACCTTCTTCACTACCGCGAACAGCGACGCGCGGCGCGGCCGTTGAGCGTTCCCCTGCCGGACACCGGGTGCGGTCCGTCGCGTTTTCTCCCGGCACCTCACATCTTTTGATGAATCATTAGAAAGTTCCAGAGATTCGTACCGAACCTCTGGACAGTCCCCACGCGTCGCTCTAATGTCTCGGCCCACCGGGACATGTGTTTCGTCGCGGTAACACCGCAGCCGATCGGCGTTCACCCGAACGCCCCTCACCCCACGAGTCTTTCCACGTCTCTCCCCCCATGGCCGGGCCACCGCCCGTCACGAGGCGCTGCGCGACCGTCGTCACCGCGGTCGTCGCACACGCACCGTGCAGCACCCCCGTCGAAACACGGGAAACCGGCCGGGTCACCGACTCTGCCGTGACCGCAGCTGAAGGGAAGCGACATGAAGATCCGTACGTTCATCGCCACGGCCTCACTGGTGGCATCCGGGAGCCTGGTGGCCTTCTCCGGTTCGGCCCAGGCGGCTCTTTACACCACCTGTGTCGGTGACGGCGGGGCCGTGACCGTCAGCAACGACCTGGTCGTACCGGCCGGGAAGTCCTGCACCCTCACCGGTACGAAGGTCAAGGGCACGGTGACGGTCGAGGCCGGCGCCGACCTCGTGGCGGCGGGTGCCACCTTCAACGGCGCGGTCAACGTCGAGGAGGACGCCTATCTCGACCTCACCGACTCCACCGTCAAGGGTGTGCTGACCACCGACTCCGCGTTCGGCACGCACCTGGAGAAGTCCAGCCTCAAGGCGGTCGACGTCACCGAGGGCTTCATCTACGCGGTCGACTCGACGCTCGGCGGGAACGTCAACACCTCGGCGGGCGAGCTGTACGTCTCCGGCAGCACCCTCAACGGCTCGCTGACCGGTGCGGACAACCAGTACAGCGACGTGTACGACTCCACCGTCAAGGGCGCGCTCACCGTCGACGGGAACGCCCTCGGCGGCGTGTTCTGCGCCAGCGAGGTGTACGGCGCGGCCACGTACTCGGGCAACGCCGACAACCTCCAGATCGGCGGCGAGGGCCTGCTCGGATCCTGCGCGGGCGCCTCGTACTTCGGCGGCAACCTGTCGGTCACCGACAACACCGCCAACTCCGTGCTCGACAACTCGATCGTGCGCGGAGCACTCACCGCGACCGGCAACAACCCCGTCCTGGTCGTGGGCGAGTTGGCGCGTGTCCGTGGCGCCGTCACCGGCGAGACCGCCGCCCCCGGCGACTCGTCAGCCGGCTCCGCCAGGAAGGCCGCACCGCAGGACCGCGGCGCCGACCTCGCCGAGCGGGCCGCCGAGCGCGCCGCCGAGGCGCGTGCCGACGCCCACGAGGCGGGCAAGTCCCGCCTCTGACCCCCAGACGACGCCCGCGACAGCGCCCGTAAGGGCGCCTGTCCCGGCGTGTGTCGCGGCTGACGCGGCGACACCGGCAGGTCACGGCGGCCCACCCTCCGCCGCAGTGGCGCGCACCACCGGGCAGTGCCCCGGCCGCGCGCCCCGGTCCTACCCTCTTCTCCGCATCCCCAGGAGTGACCGTGAGCCACATACGCAAGTCGTTCGACCGCAGGGACTTCCTGCGCGCCACCGCCGGCACCACGGTGGCGCTCGCCGCCGCCTCCGTCACCGGGGCCGCCGCGACCTCCGCCGCCGCCGTGTCCAAGAAGAACCTGTCCATCCCGAAGGACCGCATCGGCATCCAGCTCTACAGCATCCGCGACAAGGTCAGCGCCCTCGGATTCGGCGTCGTCCTGCCCGAGTTGGCGCGGATCGGCTACAAGGAGATCGAGTTCGCCGGATACACCCAGAACACCTCCATCCTGGGCCGGCAGATCACCCTCCCGGAGATCCGCACCCTGCTCGACGACAACGGTCTGCGCGCGGTCGGCAGCCACGTCGGCATCGGCAACTTCCGCTCCAACCTCCAGGGCGAGCTGGACGCCGCGCAGATCCTCGGCATGCCCCACGTGGGTACGGCCAACGCACCGACGAACGTCAACACCGTCGCGGGCTACCGCGCCGCCGCCGACGAGTTCAACGTCTGGGGAGCCGCGGCGACCGCGCGCGGTCTGAAGCTCTACCAGCACAACCACGCGGGCGAGTTCGCGTTCGCCACCGACCAGCCGTCGGTCCGGCTGTACGACGTGTTCCTCAAGAACACCGACCCGCGCCATGTCTATCTGGAGCTGGACATCTACTGGGCGTACGTCGGCCAGTACCGCTACCCCGGGTTCGACCCGGCCGCGTACGTGCGCAACCAGCCCTACCGCTACCCGCTGTTCCACATGAAGGACGGCGACGCCAACTCGGCGAACGCCAACGGCTTCGACATCGTCGAGTTCGGTGCCGGCGACCTTCCGTACGAGAAGTTCGTGCGCGACATCGGCCCGCGCGCCTCGCACGTCGGTATCTGGGAGCAGGACACCGCGCCCAACACCCAGCCCAATCCGCCGGGTTCGCTCGGCGCGGCCGAGCGCAGCTTCACCGCGCTCAAGGGGCTCCTCGGCTGAGAGGGCTTCCCCCGAAGGCAGTCGGGCGCCTCCGCGCGCGGGGGCGCCCGACCGTCACTTCCGCTCCTTACCGTCAGCGATCGAGGAGACGCATCACCGTGCACCGCACCCTGAGACGCATGATCACAGGGGTCCTGCTCGTGGCACTGCCCGCGCTGGGTGGTGTGGCCGTCGCGCCCGCCGCCCAGGCGCACCCGGGCCACGAACACGCCCTGGACTGGTCGAACTACGAGAAGGTCACCCTCACGAAGGACACGGGCGAGCCGATCGACCTCGCCGTGCTGCCCGACAGCCGTGTCCTGCACACCGCCCGCAACGGCGACGTACGGCTCACCGACCCCGGCACGGGTGTCACGAAGGTCGTCAACCACATCGACGTGTACCAGAACTCCGAGATGGGGTTGCAGACGGTCACGCTGGACCCGGACTTCGCCACCAACAAGTGGGTCTACCTGTACTACTCGCCGCCGCTGAACACACCGGCCGGCTCCGCACCGCAGACGCTGCCCGCCGGGCAGACCGACGCGTACTGGAAGCAGTGGGAGGGGTACGACACCCTGACCCGCTTCAAGTGGACCGGCGACAAGCTCGACCTCTCCACCGCCCAGGAGATCATCCGGGTCGACGCCAACCGCGGCCAGTGCTGCCACGTGGCCGGTGACGTGGACTTCGACAGCAAGGGCAACCTCTACCTCGCGACGGGCGGCAACACCCCGGCGTCCGGCCCGAACGTCAACGGCTACACGCCGATCAACGACGCGGCCGGCTTCAACCCGGGTCTGGACGAGCGCCGCGGCGCGGGCAACACCAACGACCTGCGGGGCAAGATCCTGCGGATCGACGTCCAGGAGGACGGCAGTTACGAGATCCCGGAGGGGAACCTCTTCGAGCCGGGCACGGCCAAGACGCGTCCCGAGATCTTCGTGATGGGTCTGCGCAACCCCTTCCGGCTCGCGGTCGACCAGAAGACCGACGCCGTGATGTGGGGCGACTACGGCCCCGACGCCGGTACCGCCGACCCGAACCGCGGGCCGATGGGGTACGTCGAGTGGCAGACCACCACCAAGGCGCTGAACAGCGGCTGGCCGTTCTGCACGGGTGACAACACCAAGCCCTACCGGGACTTCGACTTCGCCACCCTCACGCCCGGCCCCGCGTTCGACTGCGCGAAGCCGGTCAACGACTCCCGCTGGAACACCGGTCTGACCGAGCTGCCCGAGTCCGCGCCGGCCACGCTCTGGTACGGCGACAGGGACACCGACCAGCCGTGGCCCGAGCTGACCTCCTTCCGCGGTCCGGGCGGTCCCGGTGGCCAGGCCCCGATGGGCGGTCCGGTCTACCACTACGACGCGGACAACCCGTCGCCGGGCAAGTTCCCGGAGTACTGGGACGGCAAGGCGTTCTTCGCGGAGTTCTCCCAGGACTACGTCGCGGCGTTCACGCTCGACGGGCCCGACGGCCCCGTGAGCAAGCTGGAGAACGTGCTGCCGAACAGCGAGCGTTCGCAGAACGGCATCCCGCAGTGGGACAACCCGATGGACCTGGAGTTCGGCCCGGACGGGGCCCTCTACGTCCTCGACTACGGCGACGGGTTCTTCCGGCAGAACCCCGACGCGGGTCTCTACCGGATCGACTACGCCGAGGGCAACAAGGCGCCCACCGCCGTGATCAAGGCCGACAAGACGTCCGGCCAGGCCCCGTTGGAGGTCTCCTTCAGCGCGACCGGCTCCAGTGACCCGGAGAACGGCGACCTCACCTACCAGTGGGACCTCGACGGCGACGGCACGTTCGACGCCACCGGGCCCACGGTCGACCGTACGTACCCGGACAACGGCCAGTTCCAGGCCCGGCTCAAGGTCACCGACCCGCAGGGCAAGTCCGGACTGACGAGCCGTCAGATCACCGTGGGCAACACGGCTCCCACGGTGAAGATCACCTCGCCGCCGGACGGCGGGTTCTTCAACTGGGGCGACGCCGTGCCGTACGGCATAGCCGTCGACGACCCCGAGGACGGCACCACACCGGACTGCGCCAAGGCGGCCTGGACCTTCGGCCTCGGGCACAACCAGCACGGCCACCCGGTCAACAGCGGCACCGGCTGCACGGGTGGGGTCCTGACCCCGGCCGACGCGGGCCACGGTGACACCGAGAACGTCTTCGGTGTCCTCGGGATCACCTACACCGACAAGGGCGCGGGCGGCGTTCCGCCGGCCACCGGTGACGCCCAGGTGGTGCTCAACCCGGCGCTGATGCAGGCCGAGCACTACGACTCGGCGGAGGGTGTCACCGTCACGGACGACACCACGGCGTCCGGGCAGCGCAAGCTGACCTCGTTCGACGCGGGCGACTGGATCGCCTACGACCCGGTGTCGTTCGCCGGGATCAGCGGGGTCAAGACCCGCGCGAGCGGCGCCGGTACGCTGGCACTGCGCTGGGGATCGGCCGACGCGGAACCGTTCGCGACGGTGGGGGTCCCGGCCGGTGAGGGCTGGCAGACCGTCACCACCGCGCTGGACAAGGCCCCTTCGGGGACCGGCGAGGTCTTCGTCACCACCTCCGGCGGTGTCGAGCTGGACTCGCTGACCTTCCAGGGAGCGGGCGTCGCGGACAAGACCGCGCCCAAGGTCACCGCCACGCTCAACCCGCCGAGGCCCAACGGTGACGACGGCTGGTACACCAGCAACGTGTCGCTGGCGGTCGCGGCGACCGACAACGGGACGGTCGCCAGCCGGCAGTACTCGATCGACGACGGAGCGACCTGGCAGTCGGCCAACGCGGCCGTCACGCTCTCCAGGGAGGGCGCCACGACGGTCCATTACCGGGCGACGGACAACGGCGGCAATGTCTCCGAGGTGGGCTCCCTCACCGTACGCATCGACCGCACCGGTCCCGCGGTGACGGCCACCGGTATCGACGCCGACGGCGTCTACGGGGACTCCAAGCGCCCGGCGCCGGTCTTCTCGGCGACGGACGCGGTCTCCGGAGGGGCCACGGCGACGGCCACGGTGGACGGCAAGGCCGTCACCTCCGGGCAGGCGCTGGAGCTGTGGCGGCTGCCGCTGGGCAACCACGAGCTCACGGTCAGGGCCCGGGACAAGGCCGGCAACACCACCACGAAGACGGTGGCCTTCACCACCCGTACCTCCTACGCGGACATCCGCGCGCTGATCACCCAGCTGCGGGCCGACGGCCTGATCACGGCGCAGGGACAGCAGCGGCTGACGGTACGGCTCGGCCAGGCCGAGGCGCACGCCGACGCGGGTCGCACCAGCCAGGCCACGGCCGTGCTGGAGTCGTTCGCCGGTTACGCGGGCGACACCGCCCTCGTGCCGGACAGCGCGGCGGGCGCGGCCCTGGCACGGGACGCGCGGGCGCTGAAGGGAGGCGCCACGGGCTGACGACGGGACCCACAGGGCTGCCCCGCTGCCACGCCCCGCTCTCAACGGCGGGGCAGTCCTGTGCCCGGACTCCTTCGTGGGAAGCACTCCACTTACGGCGAGTCGGTGTGGGTTCCGTCAACAAGGCGACAACTTTCGATGGTCTGTGTAAAAGTTGCCGCCCGCGCGCCACCGCGACCCGTGACCCCGGGCCCGCAGGATCACGGGCCTTGCCGGGCCTTGAGGTGCCCGGCCCCGCACCGCCCGCGTTCCGCACCCGCGACACGTGCCTGAAGCTGTCCGCAGGCGTTCCAGAGGAGTTACGTCCGTGAACATCCAGTACCGCGTGTTGAGTCTGCTGCGTGACAACGGTCCGCTGTCCCGCGCCCAGCTCGCGGACCGGCTGGAGGTTCCGCGCCCGAGACTGCTCGGCGAACTCGACCGCATGGTCGCCGCCGGGCGGGTCAGCGAGGCAGGCCCCGCCGCCTCGCGTGGCGGGCGCCGCTCGACCCTCGTCCAGCTCGATCCCGGTCTGCGTTTCGCGGCGGTCGATCTGGGCGCCAGCTCCGTCGACATCGAGATCACCGACGGCGCGCTCACCCCCGTGGCCTCCTGCTCGGAGCCCGCCGACATCCGCTCGGGGCCGGTCGCCGTGCTCGGCCGCGTCAGCGAGCTCCTGCGCGAGATGGCCGGCCAGGGGCACTACACCCGGCTCGACGCCATAGGCATCGGCCTGCCGGGGCCGGTCAGCTTCCGGGAAGGCGTACCGGTCTCGCCGCCGATCATGGTGGGCTGGAACCGCTTCCCGGTACGCGACACCCTCGCCCGCGCGCACGGCTGCCCCGTCGTGGTCGACAACGACGTCAACGTGATGTCCCTCGGCGAGCAGCACAGCGGTGTCGCGCGCACCGTCGACCATCTGCTCTTCGTGAAGATCGGCAGCGGTATCGGCTCCGGCATGCAGCACCACGGCCGTATCTACCGGGGCGCGGAGGGGTGCGCCGGCGACATCGGGCACGTCCAGGTGGAGGCCGAGGCGGACGGCCCCGTCTGTTCCTGCGGGAACACCGGCTGTCTGGAGGCGTACTTCGGCGGGGTGGCGCTGGCCAGGGACGCCACCGAGGCCGCGAAGTCCGGCCAGTCGCCCGCTCTCGCCGAACGGCTCGCGGAACGGGGCGTGCTGACCGCCCTGGACGTCGCGCAGTGCGCGGACGGCGGCGACAACACGAGCGTCAACCTCGTCCGGGCGGGCGGCCACCGGGTCGGCCAGGTCCTGGCCACACTGGTCAGCTTCATGAACCCGTCGATGATCGTGATCGGCGGCGGTCTGACCGGACTGGGCTATCCCCTGCTCGCGGAGATCCGCAGCGTCGTCTACAAGCGCTCACTCCCGCTCGCCACCGGCAATCTGCCGATCGTCATGTCCGAACTCGGACCCCGGGCGGGAGTCGTGGGCGCGGCGCTGCTGGCGAGCGAACTCTGCTACGGCGAGGGGTCGGACGACACGGAGCCCTGAGGCGACGGGGGTCCTGCGGCGGTCCTCGCGGGCCGTGCCGCGCTCCCGAGTGGCGTCCCTGCGGCACGTCGGAGACCCTTGGAGCAGGAGGAGAGCCGACATGATCGATGCTGCGGACATCCGTGAATGGCGCACCCACGAAGTGGTCGACTCCGGTGGGCGCAAGATCGGTTCGCTGGAGGCGGTCTACGTCGACACGCGCACCGACGAGCCGGCGGTGGCGACCGTGCTGACGGGCATGCCGACCCGGCGCAGACTGGTCTTCGTCCCGCTCTCTGGAGCCGTCGTGGGACCGGGATACGTCAGGGTCAACTACCCGAAGTCCGTCGTGAAGGACGCGCCGTCGATGGGTACGGACGACGTGCTGCCCGCCGAGGACGAGAAGGAAGTCTTCTCCCACTACGACCTGGCCTATCAGCCGGGCCCCAGCGGCGAACGCCAGCTCGCCCGCCGCTGAGCGCGGGCCGGGCGGGGCCTCCCGCGGAGAGCGCGTACGCTGCGGTCGATGGACGAATGGCGCGGCTTCACCAACAAGGTTCTCTACTGTGTGCAGTTCACCGCCCGGCTGGACGCCGGGGAGGCCGCGCGCGTCGGCGGTCTGATCGCGGACGGTCTGCTCGGCGACGATCCCCCGGCCGACCGGATCCGGATGCTCAGGGAGGCCCTGCGATCTCCGGAGCAGCTCACCGCGGGCGACTGGCAGCCGCACGGCGAGCGGGAGGTACGCGGCTTCCTCACGGCCCTGCTGAGGGTCCTCGCGGACGGCGACGACTCCCCGGCGTGAACGCCCGGCCGCCCTCCTCCGGGCTACCGCGCCGGGGCCGGGACGGCGCAGCCCGCGGCCACCGCCTCCGTGTCCCGGCGGAACGCCCGGCCCTCGGCGCTCCGGCCGCCGGTTGCCTTGATCGTCTGGAGGATCGGGCGGGCCGGCTCACGGCCGGTGGCCCGCGCCGCCGCAGGGCAGCCCGTCGGCCTGGTGCGGTACGACATCGGCCGCGTACCGTCCGGCGGGCTCGCGGCGGGGCCGCGCCCAGGCCGCGTGGGCCGGGCGGGAGGTGTCAGAAACGGCCTAACGCTTCTCCGCGTCGACGAACGCCTTCACCGCGGTGGTCGCGGCGCGCTCCACCAGCGCCACTCCGGCCTTGTAGGACGGCTGCCCGTCCGACAGCACCGCGACGAGCAGGGTGCGGCCGCCGTGCTCGACGCGGCCGATGCTGTTGACGTCCCACAGTTTCGTCTCGCTGCGCGGCAGCCAGCCGTTCTTCAGCGCCGGTGTGGCGCCGGGCCGCTTGCCGTCGTCGGCGGCGGATATCCCCCACCGCTGGTTCGCCTCGACCGTGCTCATGAGGGACCGCATGTAGTCGCGGGAGGGCGCGGTGAGCGGGGAGCGGGCGTCGCCGAGAACGGCTTCCAGGAGCACCGTCTGGTCGGCCGCGGTGGTGCGGGTCAGGCCCCAGTGGCCGTCCTTGTCAGTGTGGGTGGCCTTCAGGCCGAGCCGCTTGTTGGCGGCGTTCAGGCCGTCGGTCCCGCCGATCGCCTTCCAGAGCGCGTTCGTCGCGTCGTTGTCGCTCTTGCGGATCATCTCGGCGGCCAGTTTCTTCTGCGGCCCGGTGAGGTTCGCTCCGCGGTCCTGGGCGTCGAGCAGGAGGGCGGCGAGTATGTCGACCTTGACGACGCTGGCCGTGTCGAAGGCCCCGGAGTCCTGGCCGTGGACGGCCGCGTGCCGTCCGTCGAGATCCCGTACGGCGACCGTGTAGCGGCCCTCGCTCGCGGGCAGCGCGTCCAGCGCCTTGTTCATCGCACGGTCGGCGCCGGCCGACGTGGCGGCGGCGTGGGGCGTCCCGTCGGCCGTGCGGGCGGCGGCGAGCACGGGGGCCTGCACCGTCACGACGAGGACCACCGCGGCGACGGCCAATTGCTGGGGCTTACGGAAGCTAAGCACAAAACGGACATTAGGCAATGCGGGTCGCCGCGGGCAACGTGCGTATGGTCACACGGATACCGGTGCCCGGCTCGCCGGACCAGCGGGCCGGGCACCTGGACAGCGGTCGTTCTAGCAGGTCAGGTCGCGGCCCGGCGCGGTGCGCAGCACGCGTGTGAACTGCTTGTACAGCTCGACCCGGTGTTCCATCTGCGCCGGGTTGCCGCCGTCGCACTCGGCGGATCCGTTCAGGCTCCAGATCGTCTGTCCGAAGCCCTTCTTGTTCACCATGGCGTCGTGCCCGGTCATCGTCCCCGGCCCGGACTGGGTGTTCCAGTACCAGAGGGCCGTCATCCAGGCGACGGCCGGATCGGTCTCGACGAGCCACGGATTGTTGAGCAGGTCGATACCCAGGGCGTCGCCGGCCGCCTTGTAGTTGAAGTTCCAGCTGAGCATGATCGCGCCGCGCCCGTAGTACGCGTCCCGGCCCGCCGGGCAGCCGTAGGGCTGGGTGTCGTCGCAGAAGATCGGGTACATGTCGGGGTTCTGCGACACCACGTAGAAGAGCCCGCCGGTCTCGTGGCTGACGTTGGCGAGGAAGGCCGCCGCCTCCTGCTTGCGGGTCGTCCGGCTGCCGGTGCGTGCGAATTCCGGATATGCCTCGGTGGCCTCGACCAGCCCGTCGTACGTGAAGAACGGGTCCCGGTCCGGGAACATCCGCTCGAACTGGGACTCGGCGACGACGAAACGCGGCTTGTGGTGCGAGCCCGGGGACTGGGCCGCCGCGGGCAGTGCGGCGACGAGCAGGCCGCAGACCAGCAGCAGGGCGGCCATGACGGCCGTGGTGCCTCTTCTCGACACGGTTGCTTCACTCCTGAACGGTGTGTGGGGACAGGCGTTCATGGGACAGCGCTCATCCACAACCGCCTTCCAGGAGGGGGCAGTTACGCGGACGCCGCCGCGCAGAGGCTACGGGCAGCGACCCCTCCCCGGAAAGGTCCATACCAATTCTTTGAGAAAAGTGGGCCCGGTCATTTCCCGGGCAGCAACCGGACCTCGGCGCTCGGCGGCAGCTTGTCCCACCAGTGCCCGTACCGGCTGTACACCCCCGGTTCCCGGTCCGCGAGGAACGCCGTCAGCGACAGCGCCTCCCCCGCGAGTGCCGCCCAGGTCTTCTCCGGCAGCGGGTGGAAGGCCCGCGCCTCGATCCCGCCGCCGGGATTCTGCCTCCGGCGGGCTCGCGAGCGCCACCGCCGCGAGGAGGTGGTCGCCTGCGGCAACCGGCCACGACGGCGCCCCCGCGGCGCGCGCCCGGTCCGTCGATCGCGGGGGGCGCCCGGCCGCCGAACAGGCCCTAAGCTCGGCCAATGGCCAAGTATTTCGACGTACACCCCGACAACCCTCAGCGGCGCACCATCGCGAGTGTGGCCGAGAGCATCCGGTCCGGCGCGCTCATCGCGTACCCCACGGACTCCTGTTACGCGCTGGGCTGCCAGCTCGGCAGTCGGGACGGCATCAGCCGGATCCGGTCCGTCCGGGACCTCGACGACCGTCACCACTTCACGCTGGTCTGCCAGAACTTCGCACAGCTCGGTCAGCTGGTGCAGATCGACAACGACGTGTTCCGCGCGATCAAGGCGGCGACGCCCGGCAGTTACACCTTCATCCTGCCGGCGACCCGGGAGGTGCCGCGTCAGCTGCTGCACCCGAAGAAGAAGACGGTCGGGGTCCGGATCCCCGACCATGTCGTCGCCCAGGCCCTGCTCGCGGAGCTGGGGGAGCCGCTGCTCTCCAGCACGCTGCTGCTGCCCGACGAGGCCGAGCCGATGACCCAGGGCTGGGAGATCAAGGAACGGCTCGACCACGTGCTGGACGTCGTGGTCGACTCGGGCGACTGCGGCACGGAGCCGACCACGGTCATCGACTTCTCCGGCGGCGAGCCGGAGATCGTGCGCCGTGGCGCGGGCGATCCCGCGCGGTTCGAGTAGACGGCCCGACCGGCCGCGCGCCACGGGCCGGGGCGGCTCTCGCGTCGCCGCCCCGGCCCCGCGCGCCTACGCTGGTCGGAGGCCGTCCGGACCGTGCTCCCGACCGTCCGGGCGGAGGAAGGAAGTCCCGCCATGGCGATCGTCTCGCGCGGATTCCACGGCCGGCGCCCGGCCCCCGGCCGGGATCTGCCGCCCGGGCAGTACGAGGTCCACGACTTCCCCGTCCTCTCCGCCGGTCCCACACCGCGCGTGACGCACGAGGACTGGGAGTTCACCCTCAGGACCGAGACGGGCGCCGAGCACACCTGGGACTGGGCCCGCCTGATGGCGATGCCCGGCGAGACACCGACGGTGGACCTGCACTGTGTGACGAAGTGGTCGAAGTTCGGCACGCGGTGGGAGGGCGTCTCGCTCGACCTGCTGTTGGAGGACGTGGAGTCGGCGGCCGAGTTCGCCCTCGTCCACTCCTACGGCGGCTACACGACCGACCTCCCGCTGGAGGACCTTCTCGACGGCAAGGCGTGGATCGTCCACCGTTACGACGGTGAGGAACTGGCTCCCGAGCACGGCGGCCCCGCGCGGCTGCTGGTGCCGCACCTGTATCTGTGGAAGTCCGCGAAGTGGGTGCGCGGGATCGATCTGCTGCTCGACGACGAGCCCGGCTTCTGGGAGGGCCTGGGCTATCACTCCTACGGTGACCCGTGGCGCGAGCAGCGGTACCAGGGCGACTAGGAGGTGTCGTCCCCCGACGGCTCCGCTGGCTGGTGGCGGAGCTGGTCGGCGGGCGCGCCGAGTCGCGGACGGCCCGGACGCTGGTGTTCGACGTGCCCGGCTGGCCGGGGCATCTGGCGGGCCAGCACGTCGACGTACGGCTGACGGCCGAGGACGGGTACAGCACGCAGCGCAGCTACTCGGTGGCGTCCGCTCCCGACGGTGAGCGTGTCGAGCTCACGGTCCAGCGGGTCCCGGACGGTGAGGTGTCGCCGTATCTGATGGACGGGCTGGAGCCCGGCGACCGGGTGGAGCTGCGTGGTCCGGTGGGCGGCTGGTTCGTCTGGCGGCCGGAGCAGCGCGAGCCGGTGCTGCTGGTGGCAGGCGGCTCCGGGCTGGTGCCGCTGATGTCGATGGTGCGGGTGCGCGGCGCCGTGGACGGGCGGGCGCCGTTCCGGTTGCTCTACTCGGTGCGCGAACCGGACGATCGGCTGTACGCGCCCGAACTGCGTCGCGGGGCACCCGGCCTCGACACGGCGTATCTCTACACGCGCACCGCCCCGCCCGGACACCCCAGGCCGGTCGGGCGGTTGAGCGAGGACGACCTGGTCCGTTCGGGCTGGCCGGCCGATGTCGGGCCGACGTGTTACGTGTGCGGGCCGACCGGCTTCGTGGAGTCGGCCGCGTCGCTGCTCACCGGGCTCGGCCACGCCCCCGACCGGATCAGGACCGAACGCTTCGGCCCCAGTGGAGGTTGAGATGAACGCCGACGGGACTCGCGATCAGGCGGACGAGAGGCAGGAGAGGGGCGAGGCGTACGCCGACGGCAACGCGCTGGGCGGCCCGCTCTCCGAGATCTTCGCGGTCGATCTGACCGCCGCTGTCGGCCGCTGTGCCGGGTGCGGCGCGACGGGTCCGGTGGCCCGGCTGCGCGTGTACGACCGGGCACCGGGTCTGGTGGCCCGGTGCCCGGACTGCGGGCGGGTGGTGCTGCGGCTGGTCCGGGGGCCGGAGACGGCGTGGCTCGACCTCCAGGGGGCCGCCTCGCTCGCCATCCCCCTCGGCCCGCCGTCCTGACTGTCCCGGCAACGCTGTTGACGTCCCGTCAGAAACCGGTCAGGCACCCACCCTGCGTTTGTTCCAGACGTCGAACCCGACGGCGGCCAGCAGCACCAGGCCCTTGATGACCTGCTGGTAGTCGGTGCCGATGCCGACCAGGGACATGCCGTTGTTGAGGACACCGAGGACCAGTCCGCCGATGATCGCGCCGAGCACCGTGCCGACACCGCCGCTCATCGACGCGCCGCCGATGAACGCGGCCGCGATGGCCTCCAGTTCGAAGTTGACGCCGGCCTGCGGGACGCCCGCGTTGAGGCGCGCCGCGTAGACGATCCCGGCCAGCGCGGCCAGCACGCCCATGTTGACGAAGACCAGGAAGGTGACGCGCCGGTCCTTGACCCCGGAGAGTTTCGCCGCCGCGCGGTTGCCGCCCAGCGCGTACACATGGCGGCCGACGACCGCGTTGCGCATCACGTAGCCGAAGCCGATGAGGAGCGCGGCGAGCAGCAGCAGGACGACCGGGACGCCGCGGTAGCTCGCGAGGGTCATGGTGAAGGCGAGGACCGCCGCGGCGAGCGCCACGCACTTGGTGACGAAGAGGTTGCGGGGCAGGACCTCCAGCTCGTACTCCTTCTGGCGGCGGCGGTCGCGGACCTCCTGGACGAGCGCGAAGGCGAGCAGTGCCAGCCCCAACAGCAGTGTCAGGTTGTGGTAGTTGGTGACCGGTCCGATCTCCGGGAGGTATCCGGTGGAGATCTTCTGGAAGCCCTCGGGGAACGGGCCGAGCGAGCGCGAGCCGAGGAAGATCTGTGTGCCGCCGCGGAAGAGCAGCATCCCGGCGAGTGTGACGATGAACGACGGGATGCCGACGTACGCGATCCAGAAGCCCTGCCAGGCGCCCGCCACCGCGCCGATGGCGAGGCCGAGCACGAGGGCGAGCACCCAGGGGATGTCGTGTTCGACCATCATCACGGCGCAGGCGGCCGAGACGAAGGCGGCCAGGGAACCGACGGAGAGGTCGATGTGGCCGGCGATGATGACGATCATCATGCCGATGCCCAGCACGAGGATGTAGCTGTTCTGGAGGACCAGATTGGTGACGTTGTTGGGCTTGAGGAGTACGCCGTCGGTCCATATCTGGAACAGCACGACGATCAGCGCGAGCGCGATGAGCATGCCGTACTGGCGCATGTTGCGCCGGGCCGCGTCCAGCAGCAGATCTCGCGTCGCCGAGGAGCGCGGGCGCGCGGGCTTCGGCTGATCGCCCTGGGACTTGGAGAGGTCGGTGGTGGCCGGACCCATGTCTGCTACCTCGTGTTCCTGGTCATGTGGCGCATGAGCACTTCCTGGGTCGCCTCCGCGCGCGGGATCTCACCGGTGAGCCGGCCCGCGGCCATCGTGTAGACGCGGTCGCACATCCCCAGCAGCTCCGGGAGTTCGGAGGAGATGAAGACGACGGCCTTGCCCTGGGCGGCGAGCCGGTCGATGACGGTGTAGATCTCGTACTTGGCGCCGACGTCGATCCCGCGCGTGGGCTCGTCGAGCAGGAGCACGTCGGGCCCGGCGAAGATCCACTTGCTGAGGACGACCTTCTGCTGGTTGCCGCCCGAGAGCCGGCCCGCCTGTTCGAAGACGGTCGGTGCCTTGATGTTCATGCTCGTGCGGTAGGACTCGGCGACGCGGGTCTCCTCGTGCTCGTCCACGATCCCGCGCCGCGCGACCTTCGGCAGGGCGCTCAGGCTGATGTTGCGGCCGATGGTGTCGATGAGGTTGAGCCCGTACTGCTTGCGGTCCTCGGTGACGTACGCGATGCCGTGTGCCACCGCCTGGGGCACGGTCCTCGTGACGATCTCCCGGCCGTCCTTGAGGACGGTCCCGCTGATGTTGCGGCCGTAGGAGCGTCCGAAGACGCTCATGGCGAGTTCGGTGCGGCCGGCGCCCATCAGACCGGCGATGCCGACGATCTCGCCGCGCCGGACATGGATGGAGACGTTGTCGACGACCTTGCGCTGCTGGTCGATCGGGTGGTGCACGGTCCAGTCGCGGATCTCCAGTGCGGGCCGCGCCCCGGGGTCCCCGTCGTGCGGGGTGCGTTCGGGGAAGCGGTGGTCGAGGTCGCGGCCCACCATGCCGCGGATGATGCGGTCCTCGGTGGTCGACTCGGCCCGCACGTCGAGGGTTTCGATGGTGCGGCCGTCACGGAGGATGGTGACGGAGTCGGCGACCTCGGCGATCTCGTTGAGCTTGTGCGAGATGATGATGGAGGTGATGCCCTGCGCCTGCAACTCCTTTATCAGCCGCAGGAGTTGTGCGCTGTCCCCGTCGTTGAGCGCGGCGGTCGGCTCGTCGAGGATGAGCAGCTTCACCTCTTTGGCGAGTGCCTTCGCGATCTCCACCAGCTGCTGTTTGCCCACGCCGATGTCGGCGACGCGGGTCTGCGGGTGCTCGGCGAGTCCCACCCTCCTCAGCAGCGCGGCGGCGTGCTTCAGGGTCTCGTTCCAGCTGATGATCCCGTGTCTCGCGTGTTCGTTGCCGAGGAAGATGTTCTCCGCGATCGACAAGTACGGTACGAGGGCCAGCTCCTGATGGATGATCACGATGCCGCGCGCCTCGCTGGCGCCGATGTCCTTGAAGGCGCACGGGGAGCCCTGGAAGAGGATCTCGCCCCCGTAACTGCCGTGCGGATGGACCCCGCTGAGGACTTTCATCAGCGTGGACTTGCCCGCGCCGTTCTCGCCGCAGATGGCGTGCACCTCCCCCGGGGCGACGTTGAGGGTGACGTCGGAGAGCGCCTTGACCCCGGGGAAGGTCTTGACGATGGAGCGCATCTCCAGGACGGGTGCGGTCACTTCAGGTCACTCGCCTTGATGTAGCCGGAGTCGACGAGAACGGACTGGTAGTTGGCCTTGTCGACGCTGACCGGGTCCAGCAGGTAGGAGGGGACGACCTTCTTCTCGTTGTCGTACGTCTTCTCGTCGTTGACCTCGGGCTTCTTGTCGTTGAGTACCGCGTCGGCCATCTGCGCGGCCTGCTTGGCCAGCGCCCGGAAGTCCTTGAAGACTGTCTGTGTCTGCCGTCCGGCGACGATCGACTTGACCGAGGCGACCTCGGCGTCCTGGCCGGTGACGATCGGGTACGGCTTGGCGGCTGTGCCGTAGCCGTCGGACTTCAGGGCCGAGAGGATGCCGATGGAGATCCCGTCGTAGGGCGAGAGCACGGCGTCCACGTCCTGTGAGCCGTACGACTTGGTCAGCAGGTCGTCCATCCGCCGCTGCGCGGTGCCGCCGTCCCAGCGCAGGGTGGTGATCTGGTCGAGCTGTGTCTGGCCGCTCTTCACGACGATCTTCTTGTCGTCGATGTACGGCTTGAGGATCTTCCAGGCGCCCTGGAAGAAGTAGCGGGTGTTGTTGTCGTCCGGCGAACCGGCGAACAGTTCGACGTTGAACGGGCCTTCGTCGCCTCCGCCGTCCTTCAGACCGAGCTTGTCGACGATGTACGTCGCCTGGAGGACACCGACCCTCTCGTTGTCGAACGAGGCGTAGTAGTCGACGTTCGGGGTGCCGAGGATGAGCCGGTCGTAGGAGATGACCTTGATGCCCTGGTCGGCGGCCTGGCCGAGGACGTCGCCGAGGGCCCGGCCGTCGATGGAGGCGACGACGAGGACGTCGACCCCCTTGGTGATCATGTTCTCGATCTGGGAGACCTGCTGGTCGACGTCGTCCTCGCCGTACTGGAGGTCGGTCTTGTAGCCGAGCTTCTTGAACTCGGCGACCATGTTGCGGCCGTCGGCGATCCAGCGTTCGGAGGATTTGGTCGGCATCGCGATGCCGACGGTGGAGCCCTTGCCGCCCTTCTTCTCCTCCTTGCTCCCGCCCTCACCGCTCTGGCCGCAGGCGGTCAGCGCGAGGGCGAGCGAGGTGACGACGACGGTGAGTGCGGCGCGGCTGGTGCGCATGGTCATCAGTCCTTGTCCTTAAGGAAGCGGGAATCGGTTGAGCGGTCCGGGGTGGCGGGAGCCGAGCGGTGACATGCCGCCGCCGGCGCCGTGCCGGGCGAGCAGATCGAGGACGAGCCGGCCGCGCCGTACGCGTTCGCGGGCGGTGGCCAGGGTGATCTCGCGCAGATGGGCGCCGTACGGGTAGATGCCGGGCGCCTTGGAGAGGCCGAACTTCAGATACAGGGGCGCGCCACGGCGGATCAGTTCGGCGGTCTCGTACATCCGGACGTAGCCGCCGAGGTCGTCGGGTGCCTCGATGTAGAGGTCCATCGGGGCGCGGCTGGCGCGGCGGATCTCGGTGAAGTGGGCGAGCGCGAGGTCGGAGGGGATGTTCAGCGAGTCGGCGCCGAGGCGTTCGTAGACCGCGTACGAGGCGGGGTTGACCGGTCCGATGAGCGCCGAGACCTTGAGGGTGGTGTCGGCGGGCAGAAGGCCTCGGGCCCGGAGCCGGTGCAGCGCCCAGAGGACGCCCTCGTCGGCGACGAGGAGGCACTTGACGCCCAACTCGGCGGCGCGCAGGGCGTCTTCGACACAGCCGGCGACGGCGTCGTGGCCACGGGCGCGCAGACCTCCGCCGCCTGAGTCGGTACGGGTGGCGCCGCCGATGTCCCACGTGCCGCGCGGACCGGTGAACAGGCAGAGCTCGATGTCCCGTGCCGCGCAGGCGCCGGCCATCTCGGTGATCTCGTCGTCGGTGAGCATCCAGACGCCGCTGCCCTGGCTGATCCGGTGGATCGGCACATCGAGGCGGGAGGACTCCTTGAGGACTTCCGCGAGGGCTTCGGGGCCTTCGACGGAGGGGATCTCGGTACGCCAGGTACCGCCGTCGGGGAACGTGTGCGGGGAGGCGTCGGCG
>NZ_JAAPBF010000120.1 GCF_022695985.1 Streptomyces sp. NP-1717
GGGTGTCCGCAAAGTCCCGCCTGGCCCGCGACGCCTGGCACGGCACCTCGCCGCGTTGTCGGACCCGGCCAAGTACGAGCCCGATCCTCCGCCTTGCGATGCACCGCACCAGCCGCCGCGAGCCCCGCCCTACGGGCGGACGTCGCTACTTCGCGGACACCCCTACCGCCTCAGCCCCGACACCGTCGAGTACTGCTCCCGGACCTCCCGGTACCGCATCAGCTCCGCCGCGATCGGATCGAGCACCTTGGCACGTCCGCAGCCGGCCGCCGCCTCGCGCAGCCGCCGCTCCGCGTCCTGCCCGTACCGCCTCGCCGGCCCGCGCGCCGCCGCCGCGCACGCCCACTCCACCAGCGGCCCGCCGATGATCCCGCCCAGCATCACCAGCACGGGCGGGATGATGCCGGGATCGAGCACCCCGATGATCTGGCCGACCAGCCACAGCCCGCCGTAGATCTGGAGCAGCGTCATGGCCGCCTGCGCGAGCACCGCCGCCGGCCACCAGGCGGGGCGCGTGGGGCGGCCGCTCGGGGGCCCCGCCGTCACCGCCAGCTCGTCCAGGGCCTCCGGCAGTCCGACGGCGCCCCGCACCGCCGCCTCGCGCACCGCCTGTGCCCACGGCCGGGGCAGCCCGGCCGCCGCGTCGTCCGCGACCGTACGGACGGCCTGCTCGACCCGCTGTCTGGCGGTGAGTTCGTCCTCGACGATCACCTCGGCGCGCGGGGCGCCGCCGCCGGGCGTCCGGGTGCGTTCGTACCAGCGCCACAGCCGCAGCCAGGGCGTCCCGCAGGCCCGTCCCGCGTTCCTCAGCCACTCGCGTTCGGCCGCCTCGCCGGTGGCCACGGCGCCCACCGCTCCCGCGAGCCGTTCGGCGAACTCCTCGCGGGAGCGTTCGCTGAGGCCGGTGCGCCCGTCGGCGACGTACACCGAGCGCAGCCGCGCCGCCGCCGCGTCCACATCGGCCGACAGCCGCCTCGCGGCGGCGTTCCGCTCCTGGACGAAACGGCCGATCTCCCCGCGCAGTTCACCCACCCCCCGGCCGGTGAGCGCGGAGATCGGCAGCACGGTGGCCCCCGGCTCCCCGTGCTCGCCGAGCGCCATGCCGTCCTCGTCGAGCAGTCTGCGCAAATCGTCCAGGACCTGGTCGGCGGCCTCGCCGGGCAGCCGGTCGATCTGGTTCAGCACGACGAAGGTGATCTCCGCGTGGCCGGCGAGCGGTCGCAGATAGCGCTCGTGGAGTGCGGCGTCGGCGTACTTCTCGGGGTCGACCACCCAGATGACGGCGTCGACCAGGGCCAGTACGCGGTCGACCTGGTCCCGGTGCGCCACGACGGCGGAGTCGTGGTCGGGCAGGTCGATGAGGACGAGACCCTCCAGCTCCTCGTCGCCGTCGCCACCCGCGAGCGGCTTGCGGCGCAGTCTTCCGGGGATGGCGAGCCGGTCGAGCAGCCCGGCGGCGCCCTCGGACCAGACGCAGGCGATGGGCGCGGAGGTGGTGGGCCTGCGCAGCCCCGTCTCGGAGATCGGTACCTCGGCAAGTGCGTTGAACAGCGTCGACTTGCCGCTTCCGGTGGCCCCGGCGATGGCGACGACCGTGTGCCGCGAGGAGAGCCGCTGCCGAGTGGCCGCCTCGTCCAGCACGCGTCCGGCCTCGGCGAGCGCGGTCCCCTCGATACGGGTGCGTGAGAGACCCACGAGTTCGCGCAGGGCGTCGAGCCGTGCCCGCAACGGCCCTTCGTAGGCGCCTCCGATGGGCTGGTGCGCGTCGGCCGGGGCCGCCGTACCGCCGTCGCCGTCGATCCCCTCCACCCCGACGGTGACGGCCGCGCCGCCCGCGCCGTTGTGCCCGGCCGCGTGACGGGCGATCAGCCCGTCGTCCCAGCGCCGATCCGTGCCGTCCGCGCCGCCGTTCGCACCGTTCGCCTCTGCCGTATCGGCACCACCAGGAGCACCGGCCTCGCCCGCTCCGGCCTTCCCGGCCCCGGTCTCGCCGGGCCCGTCCGTCAGCGTGCTCACGTCCGTCGTGTCCGCCATCTCGGTCACATCTCCTTCTGGAGTACGGAAAGCGCGGCGATGAGTTCCGCCTGCGGCTCCGGTGCCACTTCGAGCGCGTCGAGGGGAGCCAGCCGGCGGTCCCGTTCTCCGTGCAGTACGTCGTCGATGTATGTCGCCACCAGGTCACCGCCCTTGTCGCGCAGCCGCAGCGCGCCCTGCGCCCCGACCCGCTCGGCGAGCCGCTCCCCCGCGACCCGTGTGCGGTGCCCGCCGAGCAGGGAGGCGGCCAGGAGCGCGGCGATCGTCTCGGCGTCGGGCGCGGCGGAGCGTTCGAGGAGCCGTACCTCTTCCTCGGCCAGCTCCTCGACGACCCGCCGCCAGCGCCGCACGGCCATCCCGATCCGCTCGGAGACCTCGCCGTCCGGCCCCGGTGCCAGGACCGCCGCCGAGGCCGGCTCGCGCCGCCACGCCTCGACGACCCGTTCGTCGGCGGCGGCGACGGCGCACTGGAGCAGCGAGGCCAGGCTCTCCACCAGCGAATCGAGCAGCTCCCGCGCGGAGCTGTCCCTCGGATAGCCGCGCCAGCGGGTCCGCGCGTCCCCGGCGAGCACGGCCCCCGCCTTGAGCCGCCCGCGTACCCGCTCGCGCTCGGACGCGTACGCCTCCTCGACGGCTCCCGTGAGGCGTACGGCGGCGGCGTACTGCGCCGCGACGGCGCCCGCGAGCTCCGGCATCCGGACGTTGAGCGACCCGATGACACCGGCGGCCGTACGGACGACGGCCTGCTGGCGCGCCGCCGGATCCCGCACCCGGTGCGCCAGCCAGGCGAGCAGGGGCGCGACGGCGGTGGTGGGGAGCAGTCCGCTGCCGCCGCCCGCCGACTCGGGCAGTTCGGGGATGGTGAAGCGCGGCACGTCGCCCAGGCCCGCCTTCGTGAGCAGCGCCGCGTACTGACGTGACACCTCGTCAATCATCTGGTGCGGCACCCGGTCGAGGACGGTCACGAGCGAGGCGTCGTACTCCTTCGCCGTACGCAGCAGATGCCAGGGCACCGCGTCGGCGTACCGGGACGCGGTGGTCACCATCACCCACACGTCGGCCGCGCAGATCAACTCGGCGGCGAGGACCCGGTTCCGTACGACGAGCGAGTCGATGTCGGGCGCGTCCAGCAGCGCGAGGCCGCGGGGCAGCGCCGCGGAGGTGTCGATGCGCAGCGCGTGCTCGTCGTCCGCGCTCCAGGTCCCCGCGCCGCCGTCCTGCTCCTGCTGGGTCAGGAAGACGCGGGTGAGCTGCGGCAGGACCCGTACGCCGTCGAACCAGTGGCAGTCGTCGGGGTGGCACACCAGTACCGGCGTACGCGTCGTGGGCCGCAGCACGCCCGCTTCGCTGACCCGCCGCCCCACAAGGGAGTTGACGAGCGTCGACTTCCCGGCCCCGGTGGATCCGCCCACCACGGCGAGCAGCGGCGCTTCGGGGTCCCGGAGCCGCGGCACCAGGTAGTCGTCGAGCTGCGCGAGCAGCTCCTCCCTGGTCTGCCGGGCACGCGGGGTCCCGGCGAGAGGGAGTGGAAGACGCACGGCGGCGACACGGTCGCGCAGCGCGGAAAGTGCGTCGATCAGCTGAGGCCGTACGTCCAAGGTCACCACATGCGAAGAATGCCCAACTTTGGCGCCTTTTTGAAGCGTATAGACATCTCCTGCGCGCCGGTCAGGCGCGGGGGACAGACGGGACGAGTGGGGCGCAGGCATAACGAGTGCACAACACCCGTAGCTTGAGGCGCGAAAAGCACTGCACGAATCGCACCTGCCTGCGATTATCGGTTCGCTTCACCGAACCTCCACATCATGCCACGCAGGTGAAGCAACCGGGTCAGGGTGAGCGGAGCCCTATCCTTGTCCCGGCACAGGTCACGGACCGCACGGACTGCCCACCGGCACTCCGGGCCCCGGGACCACGTTCCGGCCCCCGTAGCTCAGTGGATAGAGCAGGCGCCTTCTAAGCGCTTGGCCGCAGGTTCGAGTCCTGCCGGGGGCGCCACTGACACAGCGTCAGTTTGGCGATGTTTTCGCAGGTCAGGCTCTACATGCCGGGCCTCCCAGGCGAACCGGACTCCTTCCCTCCGACGAGGGTGGAGTCCGGCTGGCACCGGCCAAAACCGGGTTTCTACGGGTGTCCGTCCCACCTACGTCCCACAGAATCGGGTGCGCGGGACCGCCCTTCAACTACGTTCAGTGCACAGCAGAGCGGCCTCGGACCCCGTTCTCGTGGGGTTCCGAGGCCGCTCTTCACGCTGCCAACGGTGGGAGATCCTGGAGGCTTTCGACGCGTCTCAGGTAGTCGTCCCGCTGCCCGACGATGCAGCGTGCGCAGATGGCCAGCAGGACCGTCACGCTGTTCCCCGCCCCCTCGGCAACTTCGGCTTGCGGGATGCCACCGTTCAGCCAAGTCGTGAGGCACGTACGACGTAGGTCGTACACGCGCTTTCCGGTCGGCGACTTGAACTCGTGATCCGACAGGATCTCCTCGCGCGCCTTCGCCCTGACACGCCGGAAGACCGATCCCGCCAGCATGCCGCCCTTCTCTCCCGGAAAGAGGAGGCTCGAAGGCTTGAGGCCGTATTCCTTGATCATGTCGCCGAGGAGCGCGACGAGCGAGGGGTGGATGGGAACGAGGCGCGTCGCCTTCGCCACGGCCCTTGAGATCCCGTTTCTCGTGGACCTCGCCGGTGTCGGTCCACTGGCTGCCGACTTCGGGCTGGGCTTCGTGGACGAGGAACTCGCCCCATCCTGTCGCCGGCAGCGTGGCGTCGCCAACCCGGAGGGCCACGGCCTCCTCCGGGCGGAGTCCCGCGTAGTAGAGGGTGGCGAAGAAGGCCCGGTAGAGGCTTCCTCGACGCGGACGTCCGCCTATCCAGTCCAGCATCTTCGCGACGAGGTCGCGATTCAGCAGGCACCGCTTGTCGACAGCCGGCGCCACTCTCTGCGCGGTGCGCTCCCCCTTGCCCTTGGGGAGCGGGGTGGCCTTCAGGTAGTTGTGCCTGATGGCGTAGCCCATGACCAGATTCATGATCCGGTCGTTGCGCCCAACCGAGCTGGCCGCCGCTGCAGTGCCGTCTCAGGAGGGTTCCCAGAGCGGTGACCACCTTGTCGACCGTCTCGGTCGGGTCTGATGCAGCTTTGGGTGACAGGTGCGATTACGCGGCCTGGGCGGCCGGTGTGGTCATAACGGTTTCGTATTCGACGGGGGTCAGCCGGCCGAGCGGGCTTGCCTGCGGAGTCGGTGGTAGGTCCGCTCGATCCAGGTCACGATCGCGATCCGTAGTTCCTGGCGGGTGGCCCATGTCCGGCGGTCGAGGACGTTCTTCTGCAGGAGGCTGAAGAAGGACTCCATGGCCGCGTTGTCGCCCGCCGCACCGACCCGCCCTATCGAGCAGACTATCTGGTGGTGGCCGAGCACCCGGACGAACTTCCGTGACCGGAACTGCGACCCGCGATCGCTGTGCAGGATGCACCCGGCGATGTGTCCACGCCGGGCAACAGCGTTGTTCAGGGCGGTGACGACCAGGCGGGACTTCATCCGCGTGTCGATCGAGTAGCCGACGATCCTCTTGCTGAAGACGTCCTTGATCGCGCAGAGATACAACTTGCCCTCAGTGGTGGCGTGTTCGGTGATATCGGTGAGCCACAGCTGGTTCGGTCCGGTCGCGGTGAAGTCGCGGCGGACGAGGTCGTCGTGCACCGGTGGGCCGGCCTTCTTGGTGCTGCCGCGTTTCTTGCCGAATACGCTCCACCAGTTGTTGTCGCGGCAGATCCGCCAGCCGGTCCGGTCCGCCATGCCGGATCCCGCGTTGCGGGCTTCGTCGGCCAGGAAACGGTAGCCGAATTCCGGGTCGTCGCGGTGCGCGTCGAACAGTGCGTTTGCGCGGCTGGCCCGCTCGAACTCGGCGTCGGTCACCGGCCGTTCCAGCCAGCGGTAGTAGGGCTGTCCGGCGAGCTTCAGCACCCGGCACGTCGCCGTGACGGGCACCCCGTCGCCGGCCAGCTCTTTCACGAGCGGGTAGATCCTTTTCCCGGCAGATGTGCCTGGGACAGGTAGGCCGCGGCCGCCCGCCGCAGGACTTCGTTTTCCTGTTCCAGCAGCTTGATCCGCCGACGCGCTTCCCGCAGTTCCGCGCTCTCCTGGCCGGTTGTTCCGGGCCTGCTCCCATCGTCGATGTCCGCCCGGCGCATCCATTTCCACAGTGTCATCGCGTGGACACCGAAGTCGGCGGCCACCTGCTCGGCCGTCACGCCCGGGCCGCGGTTCCTCGCGACCCGCACGACATCCGTGCGGAACTCTTCGGGATAGGGCTTGGGCACAGCGACATCCTTCCCACCCGCCCCGCAGGGCAAGCCAGTTCAGATGTCACCCGATCGTGCGGCAGACCCGACCCCCACGTCGGGGTCCATGCAGGGTTACCCGCCACAGGCGAGGCGACGCCAACAGGAGCCGGTCCGACGTTGCTGACCATCGAGCACGCCGGCGAGGTGCTGCCGGGCGCGACTAGTTAAATTGGCACCAAAAGGGTAGACAAAGCCAGGAGTTCCTGGCGGACTGGTCATCCTGGTCATGAATCCGTCAACTAAGAGATCTCTTCACATCTGCCATCCGGACCGCTGACCCAACCACCTGGCAGACCGAAATAGGACAGGAGAGGGCATGGCCGAAAACCCACCACAGCCTCCGGGACCAGATACACCGGCCCCTGACACAGATGAGGTGGGAAATCCGGCTCCCTCTCCTTCGGCTCCCCCGGGACAAGGGGACGCTCAGGGGCCCGACTCGGAACCTCCGGCCCAGCCAGCCGGCCAGCCGACCTGGCACATACTTGCTGATGAACATATGCCCGGCCTACGCACTCTGGCACTCCGGCAGCGGTACTTCTATCTGCTATCCGCAGTTTGCATAGCACTGGGCGGTTTCACGGTTGCCTACCTTGCGAATTACGTGTTCGACCGAGCCACATCCGACAGCCGAGCCCGCTCAGACAAGAGTGCAGAGAAAAATGTCGACCTCGAAAAACCCCCTTTCGTAGCTACCGTCACCTTTCCGGACTACGACCAGAACACACCTTTCGGCTCGGCAATATTGACAGACCGGCCCCTCGCCGCGAAGGAGCAAGAACAACTCAAAAAAGTGACAACACCGGACGCGGCCTGGTCTTTATTGAAGCCGCTCGGTGGCCGCATTCTCCTAGCCGCACCTTATTTCGGCCCACCTTCGGATAGCGGCGGACTTGACAAGAGGGGCATGATACAGAATTTCTATCTAAACCTGAACAGCGACCGAAACTCCGGGCTCACGATCAACGACTTGAAGGCCGTTGTGGACGAGTGTTACACCCCCTCAGCCAAGGCGGTGGTCGTCTTTCCGCTGCAAGGAGAGGAAGCACGAAAAGGTCTGCTCTGGGATATAGGTGGTGGCCAGCCACGAGGTCCCTATATCCCCGAGTTGGGCGAGGAGCAGGGGAATCTCTACTTCCCACAGCATGCTATCGACCTGGGGAACGGCCAGGCGAACATGGCGCTACTCGCACAGTCCTTTAATTTTTCACGCACATGCGAGTGGCACATCAAGGCTTCATACACAGACACCTCCGGGGCTCACACCAAGCGAATTCCGGACGGCAGAAAAAAATTCACCTCTGAGGCTGTACCACCAAATCCCGATCAGTTTTTTATTCACTACCCCGGTATGAAATGGATGTGCGGCGGTCAAGTGGTTCGCAGTAATTGCGAATTCAAAAGCAGCCAGGAGTGGGGTTTTCGAGACGAAACGTAAACGTCTGCCGGGTTCCCCTCAAAGCCCAAGCCGGTGCCCGTTCCGGGTATGGCGGCGAACGATCCGCCCAACATGGCGGACCTCCCGAGATGAACCGCCAGATCGACGAACTCGCCGAAATCCACGCCGCGTTGCTGCGCACTCTGGGTCAGTCTCCCGGCCTCAGCTCCCGCTAGGGCCTGTCTTCAAAGTAGCGCCGTCCGCCCGTAGGGCGGGGCCGGCGGCGGCTGGTGCGGTGCATCGCAAGGCGGAGGACCGGCGTTGTGGATGGACCTGCCGCACTCGGCCGTCCCGACAGCGCGGCGAGGTGCCGTACCAGGCGCCGCGGGCCAGGCGGGACTTTGAAGACAGGCCCTAGCCGGGCGTGACCCCCGGCCGCCCGCGAGGAATCGCCCCGCCAGGTGCCGGCAGTTCCTTCCCCAGGCGCGCGAGCGGGGAGAACGCCATGAACAGCGGGGACAGCACCATCCCGACCGCTGTGAGCAGCAGGCTGGTTCGCAGATCCCACCGGCCGGCCAGAAACCCGCCGAGCAGCGAGCCGAGCGGGGTCAGTCCCATGCCGGCGAAATTGATCGTGGCGACCACTCGGCCCTGGATCGGCAGCGGCGTGATCGACTGGCGAACGGCCATGACCGTGACGTCGACCAGCTGGCCGAAGGCGCCGAACAGGAAGTTGACCACCATCAGGGAGCCGACCGTGAGCGCCGTCGAGCCGTGCATGGCGGGTACGCACAGCATCACGGCGTCGGCGAGTACCGCCGAGGACACCAGCACCACGCCGTGGCCGAACCTCCTCGGCAGCCGCGCCGCCAGTACGGATCCCACGAGCGCTCCCGGGCCCATGGCCGCGAGCACCAGGCCCACCGCCGTACCCGACAGCTGCAGTGTGCGCGGCAGGAAGAGCAGATAGACGGTCATCAGGGCCGCGAAGAAGAAGTGGAAGAGGGCCGAGGCGAGACCCACGGCCCGCAGTGAGGGATCACCGGCGACCAGACGGAGCCCTTCGACGATCTGCCGTCCCATCCGGGCGGGGCGTTCGGCGGTGCGGGGCAGCGACTCGCGGTGCCGGATCCGCCGGATCGACAGGCAGGACACGCCGAAGAAGAACGCACCCGCGACGACGGCGATCGGCGCGGTCAGGAGCGACACGAGCACACCGCCGAGCGCGGGTCCGCCGATCTGCGCCGCGGATCTGCTGCCTTCCAGAGCGCTGTTGCCCCGTACCAACTGATCGCGTTTCACCAGGCGTACGAGGGCGGCCTGGTAGGCCACGTCGAAGAACACCGTGAGTACGCCGACGAGAAAGGCGACGACGAGCAGCACCGGAATTCCGAGTACGCCGAACAGAAAGGCGACCGGGATCGTAGCCAGTGCCACCGCCCGGCCGAGGTCAGCCAGCACCATCACGTTGCGGGATCGCCATCGGTCCACCCACACGCCCACGAAGAGCGAGAACAGGAGGATCGGTATCTGCTGGACCGCGCGGAGTGCGCCGAGCTGAGTGGAGTCGGCGTTGAGCGCCACCACGGCGAGGAGTGGCAGGGTCACCTGGCCGGCCTGCGCCCCGAACTGGGACGCCGTCTGGCCCGCCCAGAGCCTGCGGAAGTCGCGGTCCCGCCACAGGCTCGGCGGCGTGGGCGATGCGGAGGACGCGGGCGATGCGGGCGATGCGGGGGACGAAGATGAGTCGGGAGACGGCACTGCTGGCACGGACGGCACAAGGACCCCTTGAGTTGCCGGGAACGAATCCGCCGAAATAGGGCGGGAAAAGGTTCGCTGTGCCGCAGCTCAAGGGCAGCACGCGATGACAGGTCGGTCGTGACCTACGACGTCAGCGCGCGCTCGGACAACCGACCGTCTCAACTCCTCGCGGGGGTTGGACGGGTTGGAGACCGGTCACCGGTCGGTTCATCCTCAGCTCCAGGTGAGCGGGTCGAGATGGAGATAGAACTTCTGCCGGTCACGGTCGAGCACGATGCCGTACCGCTCGGCGAACGAGTCGTCCGCGCGCCTCGCCTGCCCCTCGTCCTCCCACCTTTCCCGGGAGTTGGCGAGCAGGAGAGCGATGTCGGCGTACGGGTCGGCCGCTCCGAGACGGCCGAGATCGATGAAGCCGGCCACGTTCATCGTCTCCGGGTCGAGGACGATGTTGGGCAGGCAGAGGTCCCCGTGGCAGACGACAGCGCCGGCGGCCTCCTGGGCGAGGCGCTGATCGAGCTGTGGGACCAGGCGCGCGAGCAACTCGTCGGCCGGCGTCCCCTGTTGGTCCTCGGGGAGGAACTCGGGATTGACCGCGCCCCGCGCGACGACGTCACGGGCGGTCGCGAACATCTCGGAGAGTCCACGTGTGAACGGGCACTCCCGCAGCGGCAGTTCGTGCAGGCGTCGCACGGCATCGGCGATCGAGGTCCAGGCCGCTTGGAGCCGCGCGGCCGGCACCCGGTCGGCGGGGACTCCCGCGACCGTGCTCGTCACCAGGCAGGCCACGTCGGGGGTGGTACGCCAGTCGAGTACGCGTGGACCCGGCACGCCCTGCTCGCCGAGCCAGCCGACCCGATCGCGTTCTTCCTCCAGCGACGTCAGCGAGACCGCGGAGGTCTCGGAGGTCTCGGATTCGGCGGGGACGCACTTCGCGTACCGCGTGCCGTCCTCGGAACGGAAGACACGCGCCCCGGACTCGCCGTCCGTGACGGGCTCCCACGCGCCGCCGTAGGCGCTGTCCAGCAGCGTCCGGAACATCGAATCGATCACGGCCGCCACCCTAGCCAGAGCGGCCGTATCGCACCTGTCATTAAACGCGTGATCGCCTGGCCGCCCCCGCGGACCGAACCTCGGCCGGGTGGCGCTCCCGCGGGAGTGCGCTGTGCGTGGGGCGGCCGGCCGTGTGGGCTCAGGCGGGCCGCAGCGCGTCCGTCGCCATCCCGCGTACGCGCTCGTCGCCGACCGCGATCATGTACGAGCCCAGTCGCCGGACTTCCGCGACCGAGGAGCGGTGCAGAACGGTGACGGCGTGCACCAGCGCCCGCCGTGAAGGTTCGACCTCCAGGACCGCCATCGCGAGCCTGGCCGCGAGGACTCCGTCGACGGAGGCCACCGCGCTCGCCAGATCGACGAGCTGG
Organism: Streptomyces sp. NP-1717; assembly: GCF_022695985.1. Taxonomy (GTDB): domain Bacteria; phylum Actinomycetota; class Actinomycetes; order Streptomycetales; family Streptomycetaceae; genus Streptomyces. Next base: position 10,935 of record NZ_JAAPBF010000120.1, read on the forward strand.
GTGGCGAGATCGAAATGGGGCCGTACGCCGACGATCCCGGTCAGTGAGCGGACTCCCCTGTCCACCGTCTCACCGATGTCGGCGAGCAGTGCGCGGGCCGTCGACTCCTCTAAAAGATCACCGAGTTGGTCCTCGAAATACTCGGTGTCGGCGATTCTCACCAGCGCGCGGAAAGCGGATTCGCGCTGCGCGAGCGTCCCCTTCTCCTCCGCCATGTCCCTGCTGTCGCCGAGGGCCACGGCGAGTTGGGCGAAGGTGCTGTCCACCGAGAATTTCCGGTCGACCAGGATGCCGTACCAGGGAGCGCGCTTGCCGGATTCGGCGGCGTCCGCCACCGCCCGGTATCCGGCGGGCTCACCCCAGGTCGTCAGGGCCGCGCACGCCAGGAAGCGTTCCCTGTCCGGTGCCGCGGAGTCGGTCAGGACCGCGACGAGGCCGGGAACCCGGGCCCGGTGCCGCTCCGGGTGGTCGAGTCCCGCGTAGATCACCTCGTCCGTGTCGGACGTGGGCCGATCGCCGAAATCCGTGCCGAGCAGCTGGTCGAACCCGCTCATCCCCGACTTCCCTTCCTGAAAGGGCCACCGGGCTGTTTCGCTCACACCTGCGACTCTCCCGGAGTACCGCGCACGCTAGTTCGGTCCCTGGGCCCAGAGACAGGGCTCGTGGGCCCACTCCTGGACCTAACGGAGTGTGGGCCGTGCCCCTCGCACCGCTCTCGAACACGCCTCGTGGAGCGGGGCGGGGCGGGAACGGCGACGAGTTCATGCTCACCACCGTGACCGGACCGTCGAGATTCTTCGGTGGGACTACTGTCCGGCCCGGACGCCGAGGGGCCATGCGGCGAAGCCCGCGCTCTTCGCGAGCGACACCAGCTCGTCCACGCGGCCCGCGCGCAGCCCCGCCACCGGGTAGCAGTCCGACTCGATGTCGAGCACCACGAGGGCCGCGCCGACCTCCCGGTAGTGCCGGCCGCACGCCTCCAGGAAGTCATGGGTCGTCAGCTCCGACTCCGCGTCGTCGAACAGCGCCCAGGGATCGACGGACGGACGCGAAGCCAGGCCCTGGAGACCGAACCGGATCTCGTCCGCGTCCTCCTTCCAGTCGAACTCCGCGAGCAGTTTCCGCTCGTGGAGCGCGTCCACGAGGGCTATCCACGCCAGCCCCGGAAACGGCTCGTCGATGCCGCGGCCGTCCAGCCGGTCCGCGTACGTACGCACGTAGCCCTCGGGGTCCTCGTGGGCGTGCCGCACCTGCTCGGCGACAGTCGGCCGGCCGGGCGCCAGCAATGACGCCACGGCCGTCAGGGACGTGAGGACTCCGCCGTCGGCGGGACCGGGACCGGACATGGGTGTGCTCCTTCTGCGGCGAAGGTCAACAGGTCGAAAGGCGCGCGTCGTTCGGCGCCGGAAAACACCTTGCCACAGGGGTACGACAACGGGCCGTGGCCGCCGCTACGGCCCCGCGGGACCGGCGGTCCGCCCTGGTTCGGCCGGGTCCCCCGGCTCTCCCGGCCCCGTCTGCTCCGGCGCGCCGGTCACCCGCGTCCCCGGGTGGAACAGCGAGCAGATGAACGCCAGCACGAGCGCGACGGCCATCCCGTAGAACACCCACTGGTTGGCTTCCGCGAAGTCCATCCGGATCGCCTCCATCGAATCGCGCGTGATCCGCGCGACCTCACCTGTGCCGGAGGGCTCTCGCGTGTCCGCCTGCCCCGACACGGCCTCCGCGACGCTCTTGGCCGCACTGCGCGCCTCGTCCGCCGGCAGGCCCTTCCCCCGAAGGGTCGCGGCGACCCGGTCACCGGTGACGTGCGTCAGTACGGTGCCGAAGACCGCCAGGCCCACGCTCGCCGCGAAGTACCGGATGGTCTGGGTGATTCCGGTGACCTCTCCGTAGGAGGCGCCGATCGCGCGGTTGACCGCGTCGGTCGAGGCCGGGGAGAGCAGCAGACCGATACCGGCGCCCGCCAACGCCACGTACGGCCACTGGTCGTGCGTCGAGAGGTCCGTCAGCTTGGACGCCCACAGGGCGAAGCCGACCGCCCCGACCGCCGTGCCGAGCCGGAGCGCCGGTCTGGCGCCCCGCTTGTCGAGGATGCGTCCGCCCCACTGCGACGCGATGGCGAAGCCCACGAAGAAGTACAGCAGGAAGAGCGCGGCCTGGTTCGGCGACGAGCTCAACGACACCTGCGCGTAGACCGAGGCGAAGAAGAACACCGGGACGAACGCGAGCATGGCGAAGAACAGCACGGCGCAGTCCACGGCGAACGCCCGGTCCCGGAAGACCCGGAGCTTGACGAGCGGATCCCGGACGCGGAGTTCGAAGAGGCAGAAGACGGCCAGGACGAGCAGCCCGCCGACGATGCACGCCCAGGTGGCCGCGCTGCCCCAGCCCCACGTCGCCGCCTGCTGGAAGCCGAGCACGCTCAGTCCCATGCCGCCGGCCACCAGCACGGCGCCGGGGACGTCCAGCCGGTCACGGCGCGAGATGTTCGGGACACGGGCCATGGCCGTCAGTACGAGGGCGATCACGGCGACGGGGACGTTGACCCAGAAGATCGCGCGCCAGGTCCAGTCGGTGAGCCAGCCGCCGAGGAGCGGACCCACGGCGGTCAGAGCGCCGGAGAGCCCGAAGAACAGCGCCAGGGCCCTGCCTCGTCGCTCGACCGGGAACACGTTGATGACGACGGCGAGCGCGGCGGGGAACATCAGCGCGGCGCCGAGGCCCTGGAAGGCCCGGAACGTGATGAGCCAGCTCTGCGCGAAGTCCCCGCGCGGCACACACCCGCACAGGACGGAGGAGACCACGAAGACAAGGGTGCCGATCACCATGATCCGGCGGTGCCCCACGATGTCGGCCAGCCGCCCGCCGAAGGCGAAGAACGCCGCCAGCGTCAGCAGGTACGCGTTGATCACCCACTGCATCCCGGAGGCCGAGAGCCCGAGCTCCTCGATGATGTCGGGTGCGGCGATGGCGACGATCGTCTGGTCGATGAACGTCATCGACACGGCGAACAGCATGGCCGCGAGGGCCACTGTCTGATTCGGCGCGCCCTTCGTACTACTGAGGGGCGCGCCGGGGCTTGAGGAATCGCCTCTTTCAGTCATGGACCGGGATTTTCCCCCGTTACGTCGCATCCGGCGCATTCGGCGCGCGTGACGAGGGCTGATGATCACCAGGGACGTGAGTCACGAAAACGTATGTGTAATCGGCGGCGCACAGGGCATTCGCTCTCAAGGTCCCGCCGCGTTTCCCCCGTCGCGGCGGGGCCGTTCATCTCTCCCGGCCGGGCCAGGCGATCTCGTAGAACTTCAACCGGCCGTCGTCCGCGATCAGTCGCATGCCCGCTGCCGCCATCACGCGCTGCGATCCGATGTTGTCGTGACCGGTGTCGCCTCTTACGGAGATGACACCGCTGGCGCGAGCGAAGAGCAGCAGACCGCGCAGCGCCTCGGAGGCGTAACCCCTGCCTCGTACGCCGGGGACGAGGCCGTAGCCGATGGTCACGGCGCCGTTCTCGTCCGGCGGGCCGTGGAAGTCCACCCCGCCGACCGCCAGGCGGGTCTCCTTGACGCGGATCTCGTACGTGCCGAACGGCCGGGGGTCGCCGACGGCCTCGCAGGTGGTCAGGAAGCGCGTGGCGCCGGAGACGTCGCCCTCGTCGGGGTAGCCGGGCGCCCAGTGGGTGCCGCTCGCCCGGTCGCCCGCGACCAGCCGTACGGCCTCCGGAGGGCTCAACGGGTGGAGCAGAAGGCGCTCCGTGGCGAGATCGCTCATGCCCGGTGGAGCCCTGTCCCGTCGCGCAAGAGCCCCGGCGCCCTCGACTCGGCCGGTTCTTCCGGCTCCTCGGTCTCCTCGGGCTCCTCCGTAAGAAGATCCGACGTGGACGGATCCGGTGCGGACGGGTCCTGGGTCCGCGGCAATATGTTGGCGATGTAGTCCTCGATGGTCGCTTCCAGCCCCACATCGGTCCCGGCGCTCTCGGAGAGATACCAGCGGTGTTCCAGCACCTCGTGGTAGACCTGCGCCGCGTCCGTCCTGCGGCGCAGCTCCAGCGGCACGGCCCGTACGGTCGGCCGGAACACGTCGCGCACCCAGCGGTGCGCCAGGACCTCGGGGCGGGCGCCCAGCGGGTCGCCGGGCGCGTAGTCGTCCTGGCCGGCCATCCAGCTCTCCAGGTCGTTGAGCAGCCGGCGCGCCTGGTTCTCCTCCGCGTCCAGGCCCGTCAGGCGCAGCAGTTGGCGCTGATGGTGACCCGCGTCGACCACCTTGGGGAGAAAAGTGACGGTGTCGCCCATCGGCGAGCGCTCCATCTGCATCTCCGCGACGTCGAAACCCAGTTCGTTGAGCCTGCGGATCCGGCGGTCGATGTAGTGGCGCTTGTCGACCGGGTAGACGGACTCGCGCGTCAGCTCGTGCCACAGGTCCTCGTAGCGCCGCACGATCGCCGCTCCGAACGGCACGGGGTCGACGGACGGATGGAGGGAGCCGGAGGCTTCCAGGTCCATCAGCTCCCCGGCGATGTTCACGCGCGCCAGCTCTATGTCGTAGTCGCGCTGGCCACGGCTGAGCGTCGGCTGGATCTGGCCCGTCTCGGCGTCCACCAGATAGGCGGCGTAGGCGCCGGCGTCACGTCTGAAGAGCGCGTTGGACAGCGAGCAGTCGCCCCACGCGAAGCCGGTCAGATGCAACCTCACCAGGAGGACGGCGAGCGCGTCCATGAGTCGCTTCACGGTGCTCGGGCGCATGGTCGACTCGAACATCGAGCGGTACGGCAGCGAGCCCTTCAGGTGCCGTGTGATCAGCGCGGACTCCAGCGGTCTGCCGTCCGCGTCCACCCGCCCCGTCACCACGGCGACCGGGTCCACCGCGGGTATGCCCAGCCGGTGCAGATCCCTGAGCAGTCCGAACTCGCGCACCGCCGGGCGCTCGGCTATCTCCTTGACCGCCAGTACCTCGGACCCGGCGTCGGCGAAACGCACCACATGGCGCGAGATGCCGCGCGGGAGAGCCACCAGACAGTCGTCGGGCCACTCTTCGAGCGGGATGCCCCAGGGCAGGTCGAGGAGCACGGCCGGCTGCTCCGGGTTGGTCGCGCTGATCTGGAGCGCCATGACGCTGCCTCCGACGTTCGTCTCGTGCGTTCTGTGCTGCCGGTTCGCCTCGGCTAGGGGGTGACCTGGACGAGCGCGTGCGTTCCGCTCGTACGCCATGCGTGGTTCGCGCCGTCCCCCGCGCCACCGCTCGCGCCCGCGTCGTCGAGCCGCGCCACGGTGCGCGGGTCGAGGCCGACGATCACATCGGACTTCAGGGTACGCAAGGCGGCCACCGGCCCCGGGAAGTGCGCCGTGCGCTCGGCGAACGGTGTGGTGGGCACCCAGAGCCGGTCACCGACGAGACGGCGGTAGTTGAGGTCGCCCTTCACGATGGTGAGGGCGGCGCCCGCGAGCTCCCGGCGCAGGTCCTCGGGCATCTCGCTGTAGGGGAAAGGCGCGCAGTAGAAGCCGTGCGCGCGTACGGCGAGCCGCCCGTCGCCCATCGCGGCCCAGAGCCGCCTCCCGGCCTCGCCCGCGCTGCCGGACGCCTGGGCGAGACGGCGCGCGCAGTCGACGACATCGGCCATGGTGGCGTCGGAGACGTAGTACGGATACGGCTTCACGTGCAGGACCACCTCGTCGGCGCGCTCCGTGGTAAGGAGGTGGTCGATGAGGACGAGGTCGGGGATCAGCTCGCGGCCGGCGTTGTCGGCGATGACGTGGACGGTCCGCACGGCGCCGGGCGCGCGGGCGGCCGGCAGCAGCGACCACAGCGTGTCGCTGTCGTCCGCCACGAGGGGCGGCGGCTCCCCGGCGGCCGAACCGCTGGACGATCCACCGGATGCGTCATCGGCGGCGTGGTCGTCGGAGTCCGTGCGGGAGCCGCCGGGCCTGTCCACCGTGCGCGCTCCGTCCGGGGAACCGACGGCGAAGCCGAGGTCCGCGCGGTTTCCCCAGAGCGAGCCCTGGAGGTAGGCGACGGCCCGTTCACCGGCCGGCCGCCGGGCGAGCGCGTCGAGCGCCGCGAGTTCGTCGTCGACGAGCGAGCCGAGCAACTCGGCCCGTTTGAAGGGCGCGAACGGATCGATGCCCTGCCAGGGCCCCGGGGCGAAGTAGCCGACCGCTCCGAGGAGCCGTCGGTAGAAGTAGCTCTCGGACCAGAGGAACGGCACGTCGAACCATGAGCGGCCGACGTACTCACCACCCCACGCGTCCCACTGGTCGCGGTCGTGCGCGTCCGCGTCCAGCGGTTCGATCACGCCCTCCGTACAGGAGACGAGCAGCGCGTCGAGCGCCCGGTGCCGTCGCGGGGACCACGGGAAGGCGTCCCGGACCTGCTGGATCAGGGCCGGATGGCGCTCGGCCAGCACGCTCCGCGCGAACGAACCGGGCACGCTGCCCACGATCACAGGCGGGTCATCCGCTTCAGGCATGGTTTCCCTGTCCTCCGGAGCCGGTCGGTCTCCGTCGCACCGTACCTCCACGGTTTCGCCCGCCCGCCACGGCGGCGTACGCAGACCTACTCACGCGCCGTCCGAGTAGCCGCGCGGATACCGAGGCCCGCGCTCCGGGCCGACGCTGATGCGCATGACACTGACGAAGACCAGGACGAAGACGAAGCGGTGGAAGCGGGTTCAGTGGGCGGCGATGCGTGCCCTGCTCGGCACGGTCGGCCGTGCGAGCACCGGTGTCCGGATCGGGTACCGGCACGGCTTCGACAGCGGGTCGATGCTGGACTACGTGTACGTCAACAAGGCCGGCGGTTTCCCGGTCGTCGGACACCTTATCGACCGCGTGTATCTGAACGCGGTCGGATGGCGTGCCATCCGCGCCCGTCGCGAGCTGCTCAAGGACGTCCTCCGTAAGGAGATCGCGCAGCGTGGCGGCACCGGGGCCGGGGCCGGTGTGCGCGTACTGGACGTGGCGTCGGGGCCCGGACGGTACCTCCAGGACCTGCTCGCGGAGTACGAGCCCGGCACCCTCCACGTCGAGTGCCGCGACCTGGACCGCGCGGGCCTCGCGCAGGGCGGGCGTCAGGCGGCCGAGCGAGGGCTGACGGGGATCTCGTACGTGTACTCAGACGCCCTCGACCCGGCGCCCGTCTCCCCCGCGCCCGACATCGTCGTGGTGTCGGGGCTCTACGAACTGCTGCTGGACGACGCCGTCATCGCCGCGTCCGTCGCGCGGCTGCGCGGCATGCTCGCGCCCGGCGGAGTACTGGTCTTCACGACACAGACCCGCCACCCTCAGTTGGAGTTCATCGCGAACGTGCTGCCGAACCGCGACGGCGTCCTGTGGGAGATGAAGTGCCGTCCCGTGGAGCTGGCCGAACAGTGGGCCGCTCGGGCCGGGTTCGCCGAGGTCGCGAGCCGGCGGGAATCCGTGGGACTGTTCACCGTCACGACAGCGAGGCGCTGACGATCAGGGCGAACCCCGCGACGGCGAAGAACGTGCGGACGGCGTGGAAGCGGTTCCAGCGGCTCTCGAAGGCCGCTCGGACCGCGCTGTCGGGGTTCGCAGCGGGCGCGGCCTCGGACGACGCGAGAGCGTTGTTGAGGGGGATGTTGCCCGCGACGGTGACGAGGTGGTTGACCACCACGCAGATCAGGCCGGCCAGCAGCAGCCACCACTGGGCGTCGGAGCGGTCGTCGACGGGGACGGCGAGCGCGGCGATCGGGAGGGCCACTTCGGCGAGGAAGAGAAGCAGGAACGGCCCGCGCGGGACCTCCTCGTTCATCCGGCGCATGGCGACCACGAACTCCCCGTCCGTGAGGCGGGCCAGCGCGGGCATGATCCCGGTCAGGAATATGAGCATCATGCCGGCGTACAGACCGGTGGAGACGACAGCGAGTGCGAGCAGGACAGTGGCCATGCCGCACATCATGTCCCGCGGGAAGGACCGGCGCAGCACTGGTCCGCCGACGGCCGACGGCGCGCGGCCCCTCCCCGACCTCTTGTGAAGTGCCCCCGGGGCCGGCCGTGAACGGCCGTGGGCCGGCCCCGGAGCACCCGGCTCAGTCCCTGAGACGGCTCGCCTGATCGATCGCCTCCGCCAGCTCCTTCACCGAACCGTCCTCCGTGGAATCCGCCAACGCACGTGCCCGCTGCTCCAGTTCACCGAGGCCGGGAGAGCCGGGCAGGGTGCCGCCGGCCGCCGATCCGCCACGCAGCGTCTCGGCGAAGTACGCGGCGACAGCCGTGACCTGGAGCCGCGGCTTCGCGTCGCCCCAGAGCCGAGAGGCGACCGCGCTCGCGCCGACCGAGCCCGACCGCTCGCGTGGCGCCCGGGTCTCGGGGTCCAGCCAGCGCACCGTCGCCCTCGCCACCTGGCCGCTCGCGCCGGGCCGCAGCCTGACGGCGTACAGCGCGGTCACCGTGTGCCCCGGCCCGACCTCGCCGCCGTCGACCCGGTCGTCCCGGAAGTCCTCGTCCGCGACGGCCCTGTTCTCGTAGCCGATCAGCCGGAACTGTTCGACCGTGTCACTGTCGAACGACACCTGCGCCTTGGCGTCCCTGGCGCGCAGTTCGACGTTCATGGGGAGCTGGTCGACGAAGACCTTCCTGGCCTGTTCCTTGTCGGAGACGTACGTCGTGTGGCCGTCGCCCTTGTCGGCCAGCCGTTCCATCAGGGCGTCTCCGTAGTCGCTTCCGACACCGACGCCGAAGAGGGTGATGCCGTGCTCGGTGCGCGCGTCGTCGATGCGTTCGAGGATCGCGTCCGCCTCCGTCTCGCCGGTGTTGGCCAGCGCGTCCGACAGCAGGACGACCCGGTTGGTCGCACCGCTCCTGCGTCCGTCGACGGCCTCGTCGTAGCCCGTCTCGACACCCGCCCCGACGTTGGTCGAGTCGGACGGTTCCAGTTCCTCGATCACGTCGTGGATCCGGGCCCTGCTGTCGCCGACGCGGGTCATCGGCAGTCGGGTCTCGGCCTCCGCGCTGAAGGTGACCAGGGCGATCGAGTCGTCACCGCGCAACTCGTCCGTAAGGATGCCGAGCGATTCCTTGACGAGGTCGAGGCGGCCGGGCTCGGCCATGGAGCCCGAGGTGTCGATCACGAACGTGAGCGCGGCGGGCGGGCGTTCACCTCCGTGGTCGGCCTGGCGGGTGGCGAGTCCGACACGCAGGAGGGACCAGTCGTCGTCGGCGCCCGGCGCCGCCGCGCCGTCCACCGTGACGGAGAAGCCGTCTCCTTCGGGCCGTTCGTAGTCCTGGCGGAAGCTGTTGACGAACTCCTCGGGCCGTACGGTGCCGGGGTCCGGCAGCCTGCCTTCGCCGAGGGTGCGCAGCGCGTATCCGTAGGAGGCGGTGTCCACGTCCAGTGCGAACGTCGACAGGTAGTCCGGTTCGGGTGCGAACTCCCGTCCGTCGCCGTCCTGTTTCTGTTCGCCCTGCCGCCGGTCCTCGCCCTGCCCGGCTCCGTCGGCCGGCCCCGCGGCCCCCGGGCCTCCCGTGGACCCGGGCCCGCTGCCGGGGGCGCCTCCACCGGCCGGCCTGTCGGCCGCCTTGCTCGTGTCCTGCCGGTTGTCACCGGAGCAGCCGGTGAGCAGCAGGCCGCCCGCCAGCAGCGCGATCACCGCACCTCGGCATGTCCTCGTGTCGAGTTTCATCACGGTCCCCCTGGAATCGTCAGTACGTGTGAATGTGACGTCCGGGCCGCCCGGCGGGACCGGCACATGAGGTTGCGGATGAATCTCAATGCCGCAACGGGCCGGGGCAGTTGTCCGCCGCCGGCCCGCAGTTCACGCCGCCTTCGCGTGAACCCGTTCGCGGGAGCGGCGCCATTGATGCGCGGATCAACTCCATTGGCATGGAGTCGCCACTCTCTGAACTGGCACTTGTCACAGTGTGCAGTCTCGTGAGTACATGGAGTGGCGTACGGCTCCGAGGGGATGGCGGGGGTGGTCAGCCGTGGCACATGTTCCGGGCTCTGTACTCGACAGGTCGGCCCTGCCGAGAAGCACACTGCGGGGGGAGGCGGTGGACACTCTCCGACCGGCCGGCCGGGCGGTCCGCGGTACTCATCAGGTGGCCGCCGCGCTGGCCGCGCTCGTCCGTTCCGCGCGTCGTGAAGTGCTGACGTTCGACGATCCGGGCCGTTCACTGGGGAAGGGCCTGCCGTTGCCGTTCCTGGAGTTCGCCACCGCGTGCGTCCGCGCCGCCGCGGAACGGGCGGACCCGGAGGCGCGCCCCGGCACAGAGGACGACGCGCG
>NZ_JAAPBF010000121.1 GCF_022695985.1 Streptomyces sp. NP-1717
ACCGCTCCCGCATGCCCTCCTTGACGACGTCCTTGAGGTGGATGACGCCCAGGACCCGCGCGCCGCGCTCACCCTCATCGACGTGCAGGGCACCCAGATCGGGCGCGGGGCCAGCGGCGAGGACGGGCGGTACGCGCTGAGCGTGCCGGGGGCCGGTTCGTACGTGATGATCGCCGCGGCGGGCGGGCACCAGCCGCAGGCCGTCACCGTCACCGTCGGGGAGCGCCCGATCGAGCTGGACGTGGTCCTCGGCGGCGCCGGCCGCCTCGCCGGAGCCGTACTGACCGCCGACGGCACACCCGTGCGCGACGCGGCCGTCACCCTCACCGACGTACGCGGGGACGTGGTCGCCTCCACCCGCAGCGGGCGTGAAGGCGGCTATGTGATCTCGGAGTTGGTGGCGGGGGAGTACACCCTCGCGGCCAGCGCGCCCGCGTTCCGGCCCGCCGCGCTCCTCGTCAGCGTCCAGGCCTCGCGCGAGACCCGGCAGGACATCGAACTGGCCGGCGGCGCGGTGCTGCGCGGCACCGTACGGGCCGGGGGCGGCCGTCCGGTCGAGGACGCGCGCGTCACCCTGCTCGACGCCGCCGGCAATGTCGTCGACACCCTCACCACGGGGGCGGACGGCACATTCCGCTTCGTCGACCTGTCGTCCGGCGAGTACACGGTCATCGCCGCGGGATATCCGCCCGTGGCCACCGTGCTGCGGATGGCGGGCGGCGGGCGGACCGAGAGAGACCTGCAGCTCGGCCACGCGGACTGACCGGATCGGCGAGTCGATCAAGAGGCGCGACACTGACTGAATTTCAGTCAACTTTCCGGCGTACGCGGGCGCACTATCTAATAGTTCATTGCCCGGCGCATTGCGTGTTCGGAGCCGTACCGTGGGTGCACAGCCGCAGATCCCGGCGGCGGGGAAGGAGCCTTCCACCCATGGACAGTGGCACTCCGCCGCTCCGGTCACGGCGCGGGCGCGCCGCGACCGGCCGGATTCCGCTTGCCGTGGTCGTCGTGGACGCCGACGGCCTCGTGTCGCACTGGTCGAGCGGCGCACGGCGACTTTTCGGCCATTCCAAGGAAGCCGCGGTCGGCCAGCCGGCCGGCGATCTGATGCCGGTCTCCGGGGCGCTCACCGAGGACCGGACGGGACGGGTCAACGGCCCCTACGACATGTACGGCGCCGACGACGAACTGGGCCCGGAACTGCACGGGCGCAGCTCGTACCCCACCGCCGGCCGGGCGAAGCTCTCCGACCCGGGACGCCCCCGCCTCGACGTGCTGTGGTGGGCCTACCCGCTGGCCGGCCCGGGAACCGGCCGCCATCTCGTACTCGCCGCGGACATCGACCAGTTCCGCGGCGACGTCGGGGACGCCGACACCGGCCGGATAGCGCCGAGCTTCTCGCTGCACACCGAGTTCGCCGACTCCCAGTCGCTTGCCGGCCAACTCCCGCACATCCTGCCGAACATGAGCGTCGCCGAGTCGGAGCGCATCGTCGCCCAGGTCCTCGAACTCGGCTATCCCGTATTGGAGTTCAGTCACCACGACCGGGTCCCCGTCACCCCCGACTGGGGTGTGCCGCGCCGGGTGGCCGGACGGCCGGCCCACGCGAACGGCACGGCGGAGACCGGCACGGCGGGCGCCGGTCGCGCGTACGGCCACCCCGCCGGAGACCCCGTGCCCGCGCCCGACCCCGAACTCGACCTGGAGTACGCGGCGGTACGCGAACGGCTGGAGTTCCTCAACGAGGTCAGCGGACTGATCGGCTCCTCCCTCGATCTCGCGCGCACCATCCGCGAGGTCACCAGCGCCGCCGTACCCCGCTTCACCGACTTCGCGGGCACTCATCTGCGCGCCGCCGTCCTGGCCGGAGAGGGCTTCCCCACGGGGCCGCCCGACGTCACCACCATCTGGCACCGGGTGTGGGTCGAGCACAACGACGAGCCGGGCCGCTGGGACGACACCGTGCCGGTCGGTGAGGCCATCGCGTTCCCCGAACACACCCCGTTCTTCCAGTGCATGGTCACCGGCGAACCGGTCCTCATCCCCCGGCTCAGCGAGGAGGACGGCGACCGGATCTCCGCGCAGTTCGAGAAGCGCGACCTGCGCCCGCTCATCAACAACCGCTCCATGCTGCTGGTACCGCTCAAGGCGCGTGACGTGGTGCTCGGCTTCATGGTGCTGATGCGGCGTCAGGGGCGCCAGCCCTTCGACGACATGGACCGCACCACCGGTGCCGAACTGGCGGCGAGGGCCGGTCTCGTCCTCGACAACGCCCGCATGTACACGTACCAGGAGAACGTCGCCGACACCCTCCAGGACAGCATGCTGCCGCAGATCGCGGCCCGCATGGCGGGCTGCGACATCGCCACCCGCTATCTGCCCGGCACCCGGCTCGGCCGGATCGGCGGGGACTGGTTCGACTCCGTCAAACTGCCCGGCTCACGCACCGCGCTCGTCGTGGGCGACGTCATGGGCCACGGCCTCAACTCAGCCGCGATGATGGGTCAGTTGCGCACGGCGGTGCAGACGATGGCGACGATGGAGCTGCCGCCCGCCCAACTGCTCCGCAATCTGGACGACTTGGCGCAGCGCCTGGGCGAGAACTATCTGGCGACCTGTCTGTACGCGGTGTACGACCCCATCCGCTCCGAGCTGCAGATCGCCAACGCCGGACACATCCCGCCCGTCCTGGTCCGCGCCGCGGACGGCCGCAGCGAACTGCTCGACCTGCCGACCGGCGCCCCCATCGGTGTCGGCGGCGTGCCCTTCGAGACCGTGACGGTACGCGTCGGTCCCGGCGACCGGCTGGTGCTGTGCACCGACGGCCTGGTCGAGGTGCGCGGCCAGGACATCGGCGCCGGTCTCGCGGCCCTGTGCGAGTCGGCCGCCCACCCGGCCGCCTCCATGGACCACGCCTGCGACACGATCATCCGCGCGCTCAACACCCACGGCGGACGCAAGGACGACGTGGCCCTGCTGATGGCCAGGCTGAACGGCATACCGGCCGGTGACGTCGCCGAGTGGCAGCTCGCGCTCGACCCGCGCGAGGTCGCGCGGGCCCGGCGCCTGGTGCGCGGCAAGCTCTACGACTGGGATCTGCCCGGGGCCGTGGAGAACGCGGAGCTGATGGTCGGCGAGTTGGTCACCAACGCCGTACGGCACGCGCGCATCCGCCATGTCGGACTGCGGCTGGTCCGTACGGACGCCCTGCTCTGCGAGGTCACCGACGACGAACCGGCCCCGGCGAGCCTGCTGGGCGCGACGGCCGACGACGAGTTCGGGCGGGGGCTGCGGATCGTGAGCCGGCTGGCCCGCGGCTGGGGGAGCAACAGTTCGGCGCAGGGCAAGACGGTGTGGTTCGAACAGGCACTGGCGGGAAAGGAGGCGTACGTGGTGCGGAAGTGACGCGCCGTCAATTCGCCCTTCACGGAACTGAATTCGGGAGGCACAGATGACCGTGTCGGAGCGCTACCGGGATTCGTGGGAAGGCTACTGGCGCGAGACCTCCGACGCGCCGGGCGAGGCCATCTGGGACTCCGACCCCTCCCTGACGGCCGAACCGCACTGCGACATCCTGCTGCCGCACGCCGACGCCTCGCTGCCCGTGGCCGACCTCGGCTGCGGCAACGGCACCCAGACCCGCTATCTCGCCACCCGTTTCGCCCGCGCCATCGGCGTCGACCTCTCGCACGCGGCGATAGAGCACGCCCGGCGCGCCGACACCGAGAAGGTCGCCGAGTTCGAGCAGCTCAGCCTCGTCGACCACGAAGCGGTCCGGGCGCTGTCGGCGCGGGTCGGCGACACCCATGTGTACATGCGCGCGGTCATCCACCAGAGCGAACCGCAGGACCGGCCCGCCGTCGCCGGGTCGGTCGCCGCGCTGCTCGGTGAGCGCGGCAGGGCGTTCGTCGTGGAGCTGACCTCCGGGGCCAGGACGCTGTTCCAGCGGGCCGCCGCGGATCCCGGCGGGCCGCCCGCGAAGCTGCGGCGGGTCTTCGACCACGGACTGAAACCGGCCGGGACTTCCGACGACGAGGTGCCCCGGCTGCTCGGCGAGGCGGGCCTGCGGATCATCGACAGCGGGGACACCACGCTGCCCCAGACGGAGTATCTGGCCGACGGCACCCGGATCGACCTGCCCGCCAGGTGGTTCGTCCTGAGCCCCGCCTGACGTCCCCCGTGGATCCGGCCCGCCGGGCCGGGCCACTCCCGCCGGACGCGCCGTGCCGCTCCCGGCGGCCGTGCACGACCGGTACGGCGGGGGTGGTCGACGCGTCCGGCGACGCGTACGGTTTCGCTGCATGAAGATCCTGATCAGCGCCGACATGGAAGGCGCCACCGGTGTGACCTGGCCGGGCGACGTCCTGCCGGGGACGCCGCAGTGGGAGCGCTGCCGCACCCTCTTCACCTCGGATGTGAACGCCGCCGTCCTCGGCTTCCTGGACGGCGGCGCCGACGACGTGTTGATCAACGAGGCGCACTGGTCCATGCGCAACCTGCTGATCGAACAGCTGGACGAGCGCGCCCAACTGCTCACCGGGCGGCACAAGACGCTGAGCATGGTGGAGGGCGTCCAGCACGGTGACGTCGACGGCATCGCCTTCGTCGGCTACCACACGGGCGCGGGCACCGAGGGCGTGCTCGCGCACACCTATCTCGCCAACTCCGTCACCGGCGTCTGGCTCAACGGCACGCGCGCGAGCGAGGGGCTGCTCAACGCCCATGTCGTCGCCGAGTACGGCGTCCCCGTGATCCTGTTCACCGGCGACGACCTGTCCTGCCTGGACGCAGACGGCTACGCGCCCGACGCCCACAAGGTCGCCGTGAAGGACTACGTGTCCCGGTACGCGGCGGTCTGCCGCACCCCCGCGCGTACCGCCGCCGACATCCGCGCGGCGGCGAGGAAGGCCACCGCCCTGGCCGTACGGCACGAGCCCGTCGACGGCGGTCCGTTCACCGTCGAGCTGGAGTTCGACGCCGAGCACCTCGCCGGGGCCGCCACGGTCGTTCCCGGAGTGGTCGGCAGCGGCGAACGGCGTGTCGCCTACACGAGCGAGACGATGTACGAGGGCATTCGCACCTTCAAGGCGGTCACCACGATCGTCTCGGCCGCGGTGGAGGAGCAGTATGGCTGACATGACGCCCGACAAGACGCCCCCCGTTTCACCCGGTACGACGCCCGCGGACACGAGCACCGGCCGGGCCGACGCCGTCGACACGGTCGCCCTGGACGAGGTGGTCACCTTCACCTCCGAACTCATCCGGATCGACACGACCAACCGCGGCGACGGCGACTGCTCCGAGCGCCCCGCCGCCGAGTACGTCGCCGAGCGGCTGGCCGCCGCCGGGCTGGAGCCCACGCTCCTCGAACGCACCCCCGGCCGCACCAATGTCGTCGCGCGCATCCCCGGCACCGACCCGGGCGCCGACGCGCTCCTGGTCCACGGCCATCTGGACGTGGTCCCCGCCGAGCCCGCCGACTGGTCCGTGCACCCGTTCTCCGGCGAGGTCATGGACGGCGTCGTCTGGGGCCGCGGGGCCGTCGACATGAAGAACATGGACGCGATGGTCCTCTCGGTCGTCCGCGCCTGGGCCCGCTCCGGGGTCAGGCCGCGCCGCGACATCGTGATCGCGTACACGGCCGACGAGGAGGCCAGCGCGATCGACGGCTCCGGCTTCCTCGCCGACGAGCACCCGGAGCTGTTCGAGGGCTGCACGGAGGGCATCAGCGAGTCCGGGGCCTTCACCTTCCACGCCGGCCCCGGAATGGCGCTCTACCCCGTCGGGGCGGGCGAGCGCGGCACCGGCTGGCTCAAGCTCACCGCGCACGGCAGGGCGGGCCACGGCTCCAAGGTCAACCGGGCCAACGCGGTCAGCAGGCTCGCCGCCGCCGTCGCCCGTATCGGCCAGCACGAATGGCCGCTGAGGCTCAGCCCGACCGTCCGCGCCGCGCTGAAGGAGATCGCCGCGCTGCACGGCATCGACGCCGACGTCCACGCCGAGCACTTCGACGCCGACGCGCTGCTCGCCAAGCTCGGCCCCGCCGCCGCCCTCGTCGAGGCGACCGTGCGCAACAGCTCCAACCCGACGGTCCTGGAGGCCGGTTACAAGGTCAATGTGATCCCCGGTCACGCCGTCGCCTATGTCGACGGCCGGATGCTGCCGGGCACCGAGGACGAATTCAGCACCACGCTCGACCAGTTGACCGGCCCCGACGTCGACTGGGAGTTCCACCACCGCGAAGTCGCCCTCCAGGCACCGGTCGACTCCCCGACGTACGCCAAACTCCGGGCGGCCGTCGAGCGGTTCGACCCCGCCGGGCACGTCGTGCCGTACTGCATGTCCGGCGGCACCGACGCCAAGCAGTTCTCCCGGCTCGGCATCACCGGCTACGGCTTCTCCCCGCTGAAGCTGCCCGTCGGCTTCGACTACCAGGCCCTCTTCCACGGCGTCGACGAACGGGTCCCGGTGGACGCCCTCCACTTCGGGGTACGCGTTCTCGACCACTATCTCCAGACCGCGTAGAGGGAGTTGGGCATGGAACAGCCGACGCCTTACGGCTCATGGCCGTCACCGATCGACGCCGCGCTCGCCGCCTCGCACGACGGGCGGCCCGAATTCGTCGGCACGGTGGGCGACGAGGTGTGGTGGACGGAGCCGCGGCCCGCCGAGGAGGGCCGCCGCACACTCGTGCGCGGCCGCCCCGACGGCCGTGAGGAATCGGTCCTGCCCGCCCCCTGGAACGTCCGCAGCAGGGTCATCGAGTACGGCGGCAAACCCTGGGACGGGGCGATACGGGCCGACGGCTCCGCCCTCGTCGTCTTCGCGCACT
The DNA here is from genome assembly GCF_022695985.1 of Streptomyces sp. NP-1717. Lineage (GTDB taxonomy): Bacteria > Actinomycetota > Actinomycetes > Streptomycetales > Streptomycetaceae > Streptomyces. The sequence goes on from NZ_JAAPBF010000121.1 coordinate 6,836, forward strand.
TCACCGACCAGCGGCTCTACGCCTGGGAACCGGACGGCGGCGCGCCCCCGCGCCCGCTCACCCCGGCCCCCGCGCCGGACGGCCGGATGACCGGCACCCTGCGCTGGGCCGACCCGCAGATCCGCCTCGACGCGGGCCAGGTCTGGTGCGTACTGGAGGAGTTCACCGGCGAGGCGCCCACCGACGTACGCCGCGTCGTCGCCGCCGTACCGCTGGACGGATCGGCCGCCGACGACCGCGGCGCCGTGACCGAACTCTCCGACGACCGACACCGGTTCGTCACCGGACCCCGCGTCTCACCGGACGGCCGGCACGCCGCGTGGATCGCCTGGGACCACCCCCGGATGCCCTGGGACGGCACCGAGTTGCTGCTCGCCGACGTGACGGGGAGCGGCGCCTTCGAGCACGTGCGCACCGTCGCGGGGGGCCCCGAGGAATCCGTCGCACAGACCGACTGGGCCGCCGACGGCTCCCTCCTCTACGTCTCCGACCCCGGCGACTGGTGGCAGCTGCACCGGCTGCGGCTCGACGCGTCGGCGCCCCTCGGCGTGAGCGCGCCGACCCGGCTGAGCCCCGCCGTCGAGGAGGAGTTCGGCGGGCCGCTGTGGAAGATCGGCCTCCAGTGGTTCCGGCCGATGGACGACGGCATGATCGCCGTCGTCCACGGCAAGGGCGCCACCACGCTCGGCATCCTCGACCCCGAGACCGGCCAGCTCGCCGACGCCGCGGGACCCTGGACCGAATGGGCCGCCACCCTCGCGGTCCGCGGCTCCCGCGTGATCGGGGTCGGCGCCAGCCCCCGCAGCGCGTACGAGATCGTCGAGCTGGACACCACGACCGGGCGGGCCCGGGTCATCGGCTCGGCGCACGACGACCCGGTCGACCCCGTGTACTACCCCGAGCCGCAGATCCGCACCTTCACCGGGCCGGACGACCGCGAGATCCACGCCCACATCTACCCCCCGCACAGCCCCGACCACAGCCCGCCCGGCGACGAACTGCCGCCGTACGTCGTGTGGGCGCACGGCGGGCCGACCAGCCACTCCCCGCTCGTACTCGACCTGGAGATCGCCTACTTCACCTCGCGCGGCTTCGGCGTCGCCGAGGTCAACTACGGCGGCTCCACCGGCTACGGACGCTCGTACCGCGAACGGCTGCGCGAGCAGTGGGGCGTCGTGGACGTCGAGGACTGCGCGGCCGTCGCCCGCGCGCTGGCCGACGAAGGCACCGCCGACCCGGCGCGGCTCGCCGTACGGGGCGGCAGCGCCGGCGGCTGGACCAGCGCCGTGTCCCTCACCGCCACCGACGTCTACGCCTGCGGCACCGTCATCTACCCGATCCTCGACCTGTCCGCCTGGGCCGAGGACGGGACCCACGACTTCGAGTCGCGGTATCTGGAATCGCTCGTCGGCCCCGTCGCCGAGGTCCCGGCCCGCTACCGCGACCGCTCGCCGATCAACCACGTCGACCGGATCACCGCCCCGTTCCTGCTGCTTCAGGGACTGGACGACGTGATCTGCCCGCCCGACCAGTGCGAACGCTTCCTCCGACGGCTCGCCGGGCGCGGCATCCCGCACGCCTACCTCACCTTCGAGGGCGAGGGCCACGGCTTCCGCAGGACGGACACCATGGTCCGCGCGCTGGAGGCCGAACTGTCCCTGTACGCCCAGACCTTCGGGATCGACCGCCCCGACGTCCCCGTGCTGGAGCTGAAGAAGTGACACCCGTGCCCGACCCGGCCGCCGCACCCCTGGCTCCCCTCGTACGCGCGCCCCGGCTCCGTCCCGGCGCGAAGGTCGCCGTCGTCGCGCCCAGCGGCCCGCTGCCCGCCGAACGCCTCGAAGCGGGCCTGGACATCCTGCGCGGCTGGGGTCTCGACCCCGTCGTGGCCCCCCATGTCCTGGACACCCACCGGGAGTTCGACTATCTCGCGGGGACGGACGAGGCACGCGCCCGCGACCTCCAGGACGCCTGGTGCGACCCGACGATCGAAGCCGTCCTGTGCGCACGGGGCGGCTACGGCGTCCAGCGCATGGTCGACCTGCTCGACTGGGACACCATCCGTGCCGCGGCCCCCAAGGCGTTCGTCGGCTACAGCGACATCACCGCGCTGCACGAGGCGTTCGCCGTACGGGCGGGCGTCTCCACCCTGCACGGCCCCATGGTCGCCGCGTTGACCTTCCTCAAGGACCCCGCCACCCAGGAGTCGCTGCGCGCCACACTCCTCGAACCCGGGACGGTCCAGGTCATCGGCTCCGGCACGGCACGCGCCCTCGTCCCCGGCCGGGCCCGCGGCATCACCCTCGGCGGCTGCGTCAGCCTCCTCGCCGCCGACCTCGGCACCCCGCACGCCCGCCGCTCGGCCACGGGCGGGCTGCTGCTGATCGAGGACATCGAGGAGGAGCCGTACCGGCTGGACCGGTTCCTCACCCAACTCCTGCGCTCCGGCTGGCTGGACGGGGTCGCCGGCGTCGCGCTCGGCTCCTGGGCGGGCTGCGGTCCGTACGACGCCGTACGGACCCTGATGCTCGACCGGCTCGGCGGACTCGGCGTCCCGGTGGTCGAGGAACTGGGCTTCGGCCACGGCCCGACGAACCTGACGGTGCCACTGGGCGTCCCCGCCGTCCTGGACGCGACGGCCGACCGGGGCGCCCTCACACTGGAGGCCCCGGCACTGACCTGACGCCGCCCCCCGCCCCACCCGGCACGCACCGGCCGGAGGCCGACGTCCGGCCACCGACACGGCGTCACCCCGCCGGAAGGGCCTCAGCGGCCCTTGCGGTTGATCTTCATCGTGTCCAGGTCCGTCACCGACGACCGCAGCTCCCCGAAGCCGGCACCCACACCGCCGCCGAGGGTCTTCAGCGCCGTCTGGGCCCGGTCCTCGGCGAGCGCCGCCGCCATCTCCTCGCCGTCGGCCGCGTCGGAGACGACGGTGAAGCGGAACGAGAAGTGCTTGAGCACCCGGTCGTAGGTGAGCGACCCCTCGGGCGTGAACCGCATCTGGCTCAGCCCGTGCTCCTCGACCTCCTCCAGCAACCGCGCCCGCGCCTCGTCCGTCAGGTCCTGGAAAGTCCCGCGCACGATCACCCGATACGTGTGCTGCGTGGTCATGGACGTGCCGCCTTCTCACCGAGTATCCAGATTGAAGAACGAGAGTACGACGCGGAGGATGATTCGCATGCGGAATATCGTGGTGATCGACGCCCCCTCCAACCTCGGCCTCCGGCCACCCGCCCCCGGCACCGTACCCGGCTGCTACAAGCTCGCCGGCGCCATGCGCGAGCAGCGGATCGTCCAGCGGCTCGGCGCCTTCGAGGGCGGGGTCGTCGTCCCGCCCCGCTACGACCGGGGCGACTGGAAGGAAGGCGACGGGGTCTTCAACGCCGCCGCCATCGCCGCGTACACACCGAAGCTCGCGGGCCGCATCGAGCACCACGTACGGGCCGGCGACTTCCCCCTCGTCCTCGGCGGCGACTGCTCCATCCAGCTCGGCGCCTCCCTCGCGCTGCGCCGGATCGGGCGGTACGGCATCGCGGCGATCGACGGCTCCGCCGACTTCCGGCACACCGGCAACTCCCCGTCAGTCGGCGCCGCGGGCGGCGAGGAGATGGCCATCGCCACCGGGCGCGGGCAGCGCGACCTCAGCGACATCGAAGGGCTGCGCCCCTACGTACGCGACGAGGACGTGCGTCTCTTCGGCATCCGCGACTACGACGAGGACCGCGAGGAACTGGCCCGGCTCAGGATCCCCACCGTCTCCGTCGGCGAGTTCCGCCGCTGGGGCACCGCCGAACTCACGGGCGCCGCACTCCAGACCCTGGAGCTCCCCGTCACCGACGGCTTCTGGGTCCATCTCGACGCGGACGTCCTCGACCCGGAGGTGATGCCGGCCGTCGACAGCCCCGACCCCGGCGGGCTGCTTCCTGACGAACTCCGCACCCTGCTGACGGCCCTGGTGCGCTCGGACCGCTGCGTCGGGCTCAACCTGACCATCTACGACCCCGACCTCGACCCCGACGGCACCGCCGGAGCGCTGCTCGCGGACATCGTTGTGGCGGCCCTCACCCAAGACTGATCTCCAGGTCCTCTGTTCGGCGCGCACTCGACCGTGTTCCATGGTCATCGGGTGCGCGCCGGCCAACCGAGCCCCGGCGGCCCCAGCGAGCGAAGCGAGGTTTGCCTGTGGCCACGAGTGTGCGACGTGCCGTACTGACCCTGCCTGCCGCCCCTTTGGGGCCGGAGAACCCTCTGCCCGCACTGCGGCCGCTCGACGAGACCCACTCCATCGACGAGCGCGCCAAGCGGGACCTGCCGCGCGACATGGCACGGCAGATCGGTTACGAACCGCTGCGCACACTGCTGCCGGTCCGCATCCTCGACGGCTACGGACGCGACCGCGAGCCCGCCGACTTCGACACGATCGTCATCGAGAACGACCGGCTGCGGGCCACCGTCCTGCCGGGCCTCGGCGGCCGGATCCACTCCCTGCACCACAAGCCCACCGGACGCGAACTGCTGTACCGCAACCCGGTGTTCCAGCCCGCCGACTTCGCGCTCAACGGCGCCTGGTTCTCCGGCGGCATCGAGTGGAACATCGGCGCCACCGGCCACACCACACTCTCCTGCGCGCCCGTGCACGCCGCGCTCGTCCCCGCGCCCGACGGCGGCGAGATGGTCCGGCTCTGGGAGTGGGAGCCCCTGCGCGGCCTGCCGTTCCAGGTCGATCTGTGGCTGCCCGACGACTCCGACTTCCTGCACGTCGGCGTCCGCATACGCAACCCGCACCAGGGCCCGGCGCCCGTCTACTGGTGGTCCAACATCGCCGTCCCCGAGGACGAGCACACCCGCGTCCTCGCACCCGCCGAGGAGGCCTGGCACTTCGGGTACGAACGGAGCCTGCGCCGGGTCCCGGTGCCCGAGTACGACGGCGCCGACCGCACGTACCCGCTGCGCGGCGAGTACCCCGCCGACTACTTCTACGAGGTCCCCCTCGACGCCCGGAAGTGGATCACCTCCCTCGACGCGGACGGTCACGGACTCGTCCAGACCTCCACGGACACCCTGCGCGGGCGCAAGCTCTTCCTCTGGGGCGCCGGGCGCGGTGGACGGCGCTGGCAGCGCTGGCTCACCGAACCGGGCACGCCCGGCTACGCCGAGATCCAGGCCGGGCTCGCCCGTACCCAGCTCGAACACGTCAAGCTCGAAGGCCACGACGACTTCAGCTGGCTGGAGTCGTACGGCCCGCTCGAAGCCGACCCCGCGGCGGTGCACGGCGCCGACTGGGACGCGGCCCGCGCCGAGGTCGCCGACCGCCTCGAACTCGCCCTGCCCCGCGCGGATGTCGACGCCGCGTACGAGGCGTGGCTGCCGTACGCGGACAACGAGCCCGGCGAACGGCTCGCCACCGGCTCGGGCTGGGGCGCGCTCGAAGTCCTGCGCGGCGAGATGCGCGGCGGCTACCAACTGCACGGCACACCGTTCGACGAGTCCATGCTCGGCGAGCAACAGGCGCCGTGGGTCGAGCTGTTCACCCAGGGCACGCTGCCGAAGCCCGGTGAGGTCGTGCCGCCCGGGCCGACCCTCGTCGCGCCGCACTGGCGCGACATGCTGGAGACGGCCCCCGCCGAGCCGCTGACGGAGTATCACCTCGGTGTCACCCAGTGGCACGCGGGAGATCTGGCCCAGGCGGTGCGGAGTTGGGAACGCGGCCTCAAACTCGCCTCGTCGCGCTGGCCGTTGCTCCGCTGCCTGGCCGTCGCCGACTGCGAGGGCGGCAACCCGGAACGGGCCGCCGACCAGTACACGGAAGCCTTCGACGACCTCTGCCGCGAGCGCGGGGACGACGAGTCCTGGACGGCCGCCACGGCGTCCCTGGCACGCGAGGCGATCGCCGCGCTGCTCACCGTCGACCGCCCGCAGGACGCGCGGCGCGTCTGGGACCGGCTCCCGGAGGAGACCCGGCAACGGGGCGCGTTCCGGCTGATCGAGGCTCAACTGCTCATGGCCGAGGGCGAGAAGGCGGCGGCCCGCGCGCTGTTCGACGCGGGCTTCGAGGTGGCGGACCTGCGGGAGGGCGCCGAGACGCTGAACGAGGTGTGGTCGTCCCTGACGGACGACCCGCTGCCGGAGGAGTACGACTACCGGATGCGGCCGGCGGCCGGCTGACGACCGGGTCCCGGACGGGCCGCCGCGCACGTGCGGCGCCCGTCCGGTCGCCCCGTCAGCCGTTCTGGACCGGGTTGCGGTCCACGTACTCGAAGATCGAACCGTCCGGGTGGACGGCGATCAGATTGCGGCCGGCCGGCGTGGGGACCGGACCCGCGACGACCTGGGCGCCGACGCCCGTGAGCGCGGCGTACGCCTCGTCGACGTCCTTGACGGCGATCGTGGCGGTGACCTTGCGCAGCACCTCGATCTCCTCGGCAGGACCGCTCATCAACAGGAAGCAACTGACGGCGGCGACGGAGACCCCGCCGCGCTCGAAACGGAGCGCGGGGCTACCGGTCAGTCGTTCGTAGAACGCGACCGAGGTCTCCAGGTCGTCGACGCAGATGCGCAGCGTGGTTCCCAGGATTTCCATAGGGATGAGCGTAGCGAAGCACCCTTGTCCGCGACCATGATCCCGGGCGACCCAACCCTCAGACCCGGCACAGGACTTCGCCGTGCGGAACCATGAACCACGCGTCGGGATCCGCGCCCCAGACGCGCCACGCCTCCGCGATCCCGGTGAGCCGCGCCTCGCTCGCGTGGCCGCCGCTCACCGCCAGTTCCGCGTAGACCGACGCGGTCGTCCGCTCCGCCCACAGGCCGCTCCACCACGCGCGCTCCTCCGGGGTGGCGAAGCACCACGCCGTCGCCGTGGACGTGATGTCCGTGAAGCCCGCCCGGCGCGCCCAGGACCGGAGCCGTCGCCCCGCGTCCGGTTCGCCGCCGTTCGCCCGGGCGACCCGGCGGTACAGCTCCCGCCAGCCCTCCAGCTCCGGCGACGACGGGAACCAGGTGAACGCCCCGTAGTCGCTGTCGCGCGCCGCGACGACGCCTCCCGGCCTGCACACACGGCGCATCTCGCGCAGGGCCCGCACGGGGTCGCCGACGTGCTGGAGCACCTGATGGGCGTGGACGACGTCGAAGGAGCCGTCCGGGAAGTCCAGCGCGTGGACGTCGGCGACCGCGAAGCGGACGTTGTCCGCCCCACGGGCCGCGACAGTCTCCGCGGCCCGCTCCAGCACATCGGCCGCCGCGTCCACCGCGGTCACCGTGCCGGGCGCCACCAGCTCCGCCAGGTCGGCGGTGATGGTGCCGGGCCCGCATCCCACGTCCAGCACGTAGAGGCCGGAACGGAGTTCGGGAAGCAGATACGCCGCCGAGTTCGCCGCGGTCCGCCACCGGTGCGAACGCAGGACCGACTCGTGGTGTCCATGGGTGTAGACGGCGGTCTCTCGCGCCATGACCGGGCTCCCTGTCGTCAAGTGATCCGGCCACGGTACGCCGCGATGCCGGAATATGAGACCCGCGTCTCGCGATGTGGTCACCCCGGTTGACTCCTCGTACGGTGGGATTCGGTGCCTCGCAGGGCGAGGGGGCACTGTCCGGGCGCCCGCCGCGCGCCCTCATTAGAGTCGCCCGCATGTCTGATCTCAGCTACCTCGCCGCCGTCCGGGAGTCGTACGACACGGTCGCCGCCGACTACGTCGAAAAGGTCAAGTCCCCGGCGGAGCTGGATCCGCTGTCACGAGGGATGCTGAACGTCTTCGCGGAGACCGTGCGTACGGCCGGCCTCGGGCCCGTCGCCGACCTGGGATGCGGCCCCGGCAGAATCACGGCCTATCTCGCCGAGCGACAGGTGCCCGCGTTCGGCGTGGACCTGTCGCCCGCGATGGTCGAACTGGCCCGTGGTGCCTACCCGGAGCTGCGTTTCGGCGTCGGCTCGATGACCTCGCTCCCGATCGAGGACGACAGCCTCGGCGGCATCCTCGCGTACTACTCCACCCACCACACACCACCGGCGTTGCTGCCGGTGGTGTTCGGCGAGTTCCTCCGCACCCTCGCGCCCGGCGGCTCTCTGATGCTGGCCGGACACGCGGGGTCCGACCTGCATCTGCGTCCCACCCAGGCGTACGGCGGGCACCCGGTGTCCTACGAGTCCTACCTGCTGCCGCCCGACCGGATCGCCGAGCTGCTGAAGCAGGCCGGGTTCGTCGTCACCGCGCGTCTGCTGGAGGAACCGGGCGAAGGGTCCGAGAGGTCTTTCGCCACCTTCCTCGCCCACAGGCCCGAACAGCCGTGAGGTTCGCATCCGTCCGGCGCGGCGCCCCGCCCGGACGAAATCCATTGGTACGCCCCGCCGCACGACGGGATCATGGGCTGCCGCCGTTCCGCGCCCCGGGACGGCGGCCCGGGGGCTCATGTGCCGGACGTACGTCGCCACTGCTCCCGCGTGAGCGTGTACTCCACGTCCCCCTGCTCCGAGCCCTCGATGGTCTCCGGCCAGTCCTCGAAGTACGTACGGAGATACACCAGCCCGGCCTTCTCCAGCACCCGGCGGGAGCCGGTGTTGACCGTCATCGTGTTCGCCGTGATCCGTTCCGTGCCCAGCTCGGTGAACGCCTTGTGGACGAGCGCGCGGGCACCCTCCGTCGCATACCCCCGGCCCCACACCGCGCGGTGCAGCCGATAGCCCAGTTCCACCGACTCCCAGCCGGCGTCGGTCAGCGGGCGCAGTTCGAACCAGCCCAGCCACTCGCCGGTGGTGCGCTCCTGCGCCGACCAGAAGCCGCGGCCGAGGAGCCGGGGCAGGGTCTCGGAGCGGAACGTCTCGGGCACGGCCGGTACGCCGCCGTCGATGAAGCGCTTCACGCCCGGGTCGTTGTCCAGCGCGAGGAGACGGTCGAGGTCGGCCTCGACGCAGTCGCGCAGCCGCAGCCGCGGGGTTTCGAGAAAGGGCGGGGTCCCGGAGTCCATGTCCGGGATCCTCGCCGCGAACCCCCGGGCCGCGCCACCGGTTTCGGTGCGGCCGGGGGTCACTGGAAGGCGCGCGGGCGGTAGACCGTCAGCCCCTCGTTCGCCTTGTCGATCGTCAACTCGGCCGGTGACTCGGCCACTTCGCCGTCGAAGGCCAGCGGCGTACCGGGCGCGATCCCCTTGATCCGCACCCGCCGCATCCGCTCCGCCGCGTGCACCGGCGACCGGCTCAGCGGACCGGCCGCCGCCGCGGCCAGCAGCCGCAGGCTCGGGAAGCTGCCGCCGTGCACGACCCGGACGTCCAGCAGACCGTCCGCCAGGTCGAGCCGGTGGCCGGGGGTGAAGCCGAAGCGCTGGTAGATGCCGTTCCCCGCGAACAGCATCCACAGCTGCCGCTGCCGGCCCTCGAACTCCGCCTCCAGCTGATGCTGGCCGCGCAGCACCTTCACCGCCGCCAGCACCCCGGCGGGCCAGCCGCCGATCCGCGGTCCCCAGTGCTCGCGAACACGCACCAGCTCCGGATAGACACCCAGGCTGAAGGTGTTGAGGAAGTGCCCGCTGACCCCGTCGGGACCGGTGAACCGCCCGAGGTCGACGCGGACCGCGTCACCCTCCGCCATCGCGCGGCACGTGTCGTGGAAGTCCTCGATCCCGAGGTCGTACGCGAAGTGGTTCAGCGTGCCGCCGGGGAACACCGCCAGGGGCAGCCCGTGCCGGGCGGCGACCACCGCGGCCCGGTTGACCGTGCCGTCACCGCCGACGATGCCCAGCGCCCGGCACCGCCCCGCCGCCTTCTCCAGCTCCGTGTTCACCTCCTCGGGATCGCACTCCACGAACTCCGCGAGCGGCAGCGCGTCGTGCAGCACGCCCGCCGCGTCCGCCGAGCCCGACGCGCGGTTGACGACGACCACCATGTCCTCGCCCGCCGGAAGGACGGGCGCCTGCGCGTGCGGCCGGCCCGGCGAGGGCAGCTGCGAGCGGGTCGGCACGATGCCCCGTACCGCGTACGCCGCCCCGACCCCCAGCGCGGCGCCCACCAGAACGTCGCTCGGGTAGTGCACACCGGTGTAGACGCGGGACGCGGCGACGGAGAACGCGATCGGCGCCACCACCGCGCCCCAGCCCTTCGACTCCAGGGCGACCCCCGTGGCGAAGGCGGCTGCCGACGCCGCGTGCCCGGACGGGAAGGAGGTGGTGATCGGCTGCCGCTTCAGCTGCCTGATCACCGGTACCGCGTCCAGGACGGGCCGCCGTCGCCGTACCGAGCGCTTGCCGACGGTGTTGATGGCCGCCGACGCGACGGCCAGCGACGCCACCCCGCGCAGGGCGGCGCGCCGGGAGCGCTGCCCGCGCCCGATGAGGGCGATTCCGGCGGCGGCGCCGAACCAGAGGAGACCGTGGTTGGCCGAGCGGCTGAGCCGGGGCAGCACGGGGCCGGCGCCCGGCCAGTGCCGGTCCGCCGCCGAGCTGAAGATCCGCTGGTCCCAGCCGGTGAGCAGGGCGGCGACCCGGTTCCGGGTGCCGGGCTCGGCCGGGGTGCGGCCCGCGTAGATGTCAGACATGGAACGCGGATACCCCGTACCGGGCGGCGCCACGCAGCGACGTGAACCGGGTCGCACGGGGCGGACCCGGGTTCGACCGGACTCGCGTTCGGCCGGGCGGACGGGGAGAGTGGATGACATGGACGATCCACTGCTGGACCGGCACGGCGAGGCGCTCGACCTCTTCACGGACCGGGTGCACGCCGTCGGCGCCGATCAGTGGAGGGCGGACACGCCCTGCGCCGAATGGTCCGTACGCGATCTGGTCAACCACCTGACGGCCGAGCAGCTCTGGGTGCCCCCGCTGGTCAGCGAGGGCCGGACGATGGCGGAGGTGGGCGACGCCTTCGACGGCGACGTGCTGGGCGACGATCCGGTCGCCACATGGGACCGCGCCGCGGCGGCGGCGCGCGCCGCGTTCGCCGAGCGGGGCGCGCTGGACCGCACCGTGCGGCTCTCGTACGGCGCGACCACGGTCGCCGCCTACTGCTCGCAGATGGTGCTCGACGCCGTGGTGCACACCTGGGACCTGTCGCGCGGGATCGGTGTGAACGAGCGGCTGCCGCGACCGCTGGTGGACTTCGCGCGCGAAGAGGTCGAGCCGTACGCGGACGGCCTCTCGGGCAGCGGTCTGTTCGACGCCCCGCTGACGCCACCGCCGGGCGCCGACGCGCAGGCCCGGCTGCTGGCGCTGCTGGGCCGTGAACCCGGCCCGCCGGCCGGCTGAGGGCAGCGGGCCGGACGGCTGGACCGAGGCCGGTGAGCGCGGGAGGTGGTGGCGGGCATGGGGACGACCGGGACGACCGGGGCGACCGGGGCGGTTCCTGAGGGGCGCGGTCCCGTACGGTACGGGCCGCTCGCCCCGGACGCGGGCCTGCCCGCCCTGCCCGAACTCGTCGCCGTACTCGCGGACGCGGCGGGGCGGCCGGAGCCCGAACCGCCCGGCGGCGGGCCCGTCCTGCGCGAAGCCGCCTGCGGCTACTGGTCCAGACGCGGTCTGCCGACGCATCCCCAGGAGGCCGCGCTGGCGGCCGGCCCGCAGCCGCTGCTCCTCGCGCTGCTCGCCGCGCACGGCGGCGACATCCTGATGCCCCGCCCGCACCCGGCTTCCTGGGCACCGCAGGCCAGACTCCTCGGCCGGCCCGTCTTCCAGGTACCGACGCCCGCGGAGTGCGGAGGCGTACCCGATCCGTACGCCCTCCTGGAGACGGTGCGCCGGGTGAGGGCCGAGGGCGGCACGCCACGGCTGCTGCTGCTCTCGATCGCCGACGACCCGACCGGCACCGTCGCCCCGCCCGAGCTTCTCAGGGAGGCGTGCGAGGCCGCCGTGGGCGAGGGCCTGCACATCGTCAGCGACGAGACATGGCGCGACACCCTGCACCGGCCGCACGAGACGGTGCCGCTCAGCCCGGCCGAGATGTGGCCCGAGGACGTCACGGTCTTCTTCGACCTGGCGGGCGCGTTCACCCCGGCGTCGTGGCCCGCCGCCGCCGCGCGCTTCCCCGCCACGTCCGGCGGCGCCGCGCGCCGGGCCAGGACGCTGGACCGTCTCACCGCGCTGGGCGCGCTCGTCGCGGGGCCGGTCGCCGCCGCTGCCGCGCACGCGCTGGACGAGCCGACCGGCGTGACCGAGCGGGCCGCCGCCGCGACGGCGCTGCACGCGCGCGTGGCGAGCGCCGTACACCACGCCGTGCTCGGCGCCGGGGCGCTGACCCGACCGCCGCAGGCGGGGCGCCATCTCTACGCGGACCTCGGGCCCGCGCGGCGGTCCCTCGCCGCACGCGGGGTCGGCGACTCCATGGAACTGGAGGACTTCCTGAGCGAACGGCTGGGCGTTCAGGTCCCCGGCGGGCACCGGTTCGGCGACGAACTGGGCGCGCTGCGGGTGCGGATCGCCACCGGGCCGCTGCTCGGGGCGACTCCGGAGCAGCGGATGGAGTCCCTCGACGCGGTGGACCCTCTGCGACTGCCGCATGTCGCCGCGGCGCTCGGCGTCCTGACGGCGGTTCTGGCCGAGGCACGCGCGCCGCGCTGAACCCGGCCGCGGGCCGGGAAGCGGCGCGTACCGTCGCGACCTACGCCTGCCGGCCCTCCGGCTCCGTCGGACCGTCGGCGACCGGGCGACCGCCCGCCGCAGCCGGGCCGCCCGCCGCCGCCGTGCCGCCCTTCCCGCCCTGCGTACCCTTCCCGTCCGAGCCCTTGCCGCGTCCCCGCAGCCTTCGCCACAGTGCGGGGCCGCCGCTGATCAGTACCGTCAGCGCCACCGCCGCGACCACGCCCTCCCACGGCTCCGCGAAGAGCGACCCGCCGAGGATGCCGATCAGCTGGTAAGTCGCCGCCCACGCCAGGCACGCGGGCAGCGCGCCCTTGATGAACCGCGTCGTCGGCCACCGGGTGAGCAGGCACGCGAGCATCACCGGGATCCGCCCCGCCGGCACCAGCCGTGACAGCACCAGCACCGTCACGCCGTGCTCCCGCAGCTTGCGCTGTGCCTCTTCGAGCGTGTCGTCGGCGACCCGCCGCTCCAGCGCCGCCAGCCAGCGCGAGCCGTTCTTCGAGTTGACCCCGCGCCGGCCCAGCCAGTACAGCGAGATGTCCCCGAGGAACGCCGCGAAGGAGGCGACGACGAATATGTAGAGCAGCGCGAGCGGCGCCGTCTGGTGGAAGGCGACCACGGCCGCCGAACTCACCACGGCACCCGTCGGTACCACCGGCACCAGGGCCCCCAGCGCCACCAGAAGGAACAGCGACGGATAGGTGACCGCCTGCTGCGCCGACTCCGACGGCAACTGGCTCATGAGCTGGTCGATCACAGCGCGGCCCCCGGGCGCACACTCTCGCCGTGCTGAAGCCGGTGCACGGCGACCGAGGGCGCGCGCCGGGCCGCGAGGCGGACGAACTCGTCGCCCGGCGAATGGAATTCGTGCGGTCTGACCCCGTCCAGGCCGATCGGCCAGAACGTGCCGTAGTGCACCGGCACCGCCGCGCCCGGGGCGAGGCGGGTCAGCGCCTCGGCCGCCCGGTCGGCGTTCAGATGGCCGTGGCCCAGATGCGGCCCCCAGCCGCCCACCGGCAGCAACGCCACGTCGACGTCGCCCACGACGTCCGCCATCTCGTCGAACAGCCCGGTGTCGCCCGCGAAGTACGTCCGGCGCTCACCGGTGATCACATAGCCGAGCGCGGGGGAGCGCTGCCGTCCGACCGGCAGCCGCCGCCCGTCGTGGTGCGCGGGCACCGCCCGCACCCACAGCGGCCCGATCTCCACCTCGTCGCCCGCCTCGACCTCGGTGATCCGCAGACCGCCATCGCGTCTGACGGCGTCGAGCCGCCGCAGTCCGGGAACCGCCCGCCGCGCGCCGTGCGGCACGATCAGCCGGGTGCCCGGCGCGAGCTTCGCCAGCGACGGCAGATGCAGATGGTCGGAGTGCAGGTGCGAGACCAGCACGGCGTCGGCCACCGCGGCCTCCGGCGGCGGCACCTCACCGCGCCGTCGGCGCAGATGCGCCAGCCTCCGTGCGAAGAGGGGGTCGGTCAGCACCCGGACGCCGGAGTCCTCGACGGTGCAGGTGGCATGACCCCACCAGGTGATGACATTTCCCAAAGCGGGACCTCAGCTCCGTCCGTATCCGGTCTTCAGCCTACGGCGGACGCACGGCGGACGGGCGTCGGACCGGGGTCGTACGGGCAGGAGACGGCTCGCGGCCCCCGGCCCCGCGCCCCTGACCTGCGCGCCTGACCCCGCGCGCCCGAGGGCGTGCGCCCACGGCACATCCGTGCGCCCACCCGTGCCCGGTACGCGCCTCCTTAAGAAGG
>NZ_JAAPBF010000122.1 GCF_022695985.1 Streptomyces sp. NP-1717
TACACCGCGCCATGGTCGGCGGCGGCCGTCCGCTGCGCCTCACCGTCCTCACCCTCGGCGCGGTCGCCTTCCTCTTCCCCTTCTACTACATGGTCGTCGGCTCACTGGGAAAGATCACCAGTGGCGACCTCGACGGCGCGCTCCCGCGCCCCGGCAACACGACCACCGGCAACTACGGGAGCATCAACGGCGCCATCTCGCTGGGCCGTTCACTCGTCAACTCCGGCGTCTTCACCATGGGCGTGCTGCTGTGCACGATGGTCTTCGGCGTACTCGCCGGATACGCCCTCGCCCGGCTCCACTTCCGCGGCCGGGGCACGCTCTTCGCCGTACTGCTCCTCGTCCAGACCATCCCCTTCCAACTGCTGATGCTGCCCCTGTACGTCCTGGTCGTACGCGACTACGGGCTCGGCGACAGCTACCTCGGGATGATCCTGCCGTTCGCGATCAACTCCACCGCCGTCTTCCTCTTCCGCCAGTTCTTCCTCCAGATCCCCGCCACCTTCTTCGAAGCGGCCCGTATCGACGGCGCGAGCGAACCGCGCATCCTGTGGCAGATCGCGATCCCGATGGTCAGGCCCGCGCTGCTCAGCGGCGCCCTGCTGACCTTCATCGGACCGTGGAACGAGTTCCTCTGGCCCTTCCTCGTCACCAAGGACGCGGACATGCAGCCGCTCGCCGTCTCCCTCGCCGGATTCATGAGCAACCTCCAGGGCACCGTCGCCAACCCGACCGGCGCGCTCATGGCGGGCGCCTGCGTCCTCGCCGTACCCGCCGTCGTCCTCTTCCTCCTCTTCCAGCGCCACTTCACCCAGACCGACATCGACTCCGGAACAAAGGGCTGACCCACCGTGCACCACAGCGCCACTTCCCCCCGCACCCCCGGCACCACGATTCCCTACCGCCTCGTGCGGCAGGGCGTGGTGATGTCACCGATCCCCGGTGAGGCGAACGAGGCCGAGGGAGTCCTCAACCCCGCCTCCGGGCGGACACCCGACGGCACACCGCATCTGCTGCCACGGCTGGTGTCCGCGGGCAACGTCTCGCGGGTGGGCCTCGCCGAGGTCGTCCTCACCGACGGCGTTCCGACCGGCGTCGAACGGCGCGGCGTCGTCCTCGCCCCCGACGCGGGCTGGGAGCGCGGCAAGAACAACGCGGGCGTCGAGGACCCCCGCGTCACCTGGATCCCGGCACTCGCTCTGCACGTCATGTCGTACGTCGCCTACGGCCCGCTCGGCCCCAAGCCCGCGCTCGCCGTCTCCGACGACCTCACGCACTGGCGGCGGCTCGGGCCGGTCCAGTTCGGCTACCAGCCGGACCTGGACACCGACCTCAACCTCTTCCCCAACAAGGACGTCGTGCACTTCCCGGAGCCGGTCCCGGGGCCGGACGGCGAACCGGCGTACGCGATGCTGCACCGCCCGATGTGGGACCTCGGCTGGTTCCGCCCCGGCGAGGGCGTCCACCTGCCGGCCGGACTGACCGACGAACGGCCCGGCATCTGGATCAGTTACGTGCCCGCCGCCGAGGTGGAGCGCGACTTGACCGCCCTGACCCGGCCGCGCGACCACCGGCTGGTCGCCCTGTCCGCGTACCCCTGGGAGAGCCTGAAGATCGGCGCCGGTCCCGCGCCGATCCGTGTCGAGGAGGGCTGGCTGCTCATCCACCACGGTGTCTCCGGCACCATCGACGACCCCTTCGCACAGAACCAGCAGGTCAGTTACGCGGCCGGCGCGATGATCCTCGATCCCGCCGACCCGGCCGTGGTGCTGGCCCGCTCGGCCGAGCCGCTGATGGCGCCCGAGACGGAGGAGGAGCGCTCGGGCACCGTGCCGAACGTCGTGTTCCCCACGGCGATCGAGGAGTTCGACGGAGTGCGGCACGTCTTCTACGGCATGGCCGACGCGCACATCGGCGTCGCCCGCCTGGAGCGCGCCGGATGAGCGCCGCGGGGGAGGGGGCGGCCGGGCCGTGGTGGCGCGACGCCGTCTGTTACGAGATCCACCCCCGCTCCTTCGCGGACTCCGACGGCGACGGCACCGGTGATCTGCCCGGTGCCACCGCCCGGCTGCCGTATCTGCGCGACCTCGGCGTGGACGCCGTATGGCTCACGCCGTTCTACCCCTCCCCGCTCGCCGACGCCGGCTACGACATCGCCGACCACACCGCGGTCGCGCCCGACCTCGGCACCCTCGGCGATTTCGGCGCCTTCGCGGAGCGGGCGCACGCACTGGGCCTCAAGGTGCTGGTCGACCTGGTCCCCAACCACACCTCCGACGCGCACCCCTGGTTCCGCGAGGCACTGGCGGCGCCGGCCGGCGGCGCGGTCCGCGACCGTTACCTGTTCCGGCCGGGCCGTGGCGTACGGGGGCAGGAGCCGCCCAACGACTGGCGGTCCGCGTTCGGCGGCCCCGCGTGGACACGTACGCGCGACGGCGACTGGTATCTGCATCTGCACGCGCCCGAGCAGCCCGATCTCAACTGGCACCACCCCGATGTGGCCGCCGAGTTCGAGCGGATCCTCCGCTTCTGGCTGGACCACGGCGTGGACGGTTTCCGTGTCGATGTCGCGCACGCGCTGTTCAAGGACCCGGCCCTGCCCGACGCCGGCCCCGGCCAGCACCAGGACCCGGCGCGCAATCATCTGATGCCGTACTACGACCGCGAGGAGCTGCATCCCCTCTACCGGAGCTGGCACGCGCTGCTCGCCCGGCACCCCGCCGGACCGCCGGGCTCCGTGCCGCCCGGGGAGCGGCTGCTCGTCGCCGAGGCCGCCGTCTTCGATCCCGGCCGGCTCGCGCGGTACGTACGCCCGGGCGAGATGGGCCAGAGCTTCAACTTCGCGTTCCTGGAGTGCCCGTGGGATCCGGCCGCGATGCGCGCGGTCGTGACCGGGTCCGTCGACGCCATGGCGGCCGTGGGCGCCCCCGTGACCTGGGTGCTCTCCAGCCATGACGCCGTCCGCCCGGTCACCCGGTACGGCGGCGGGCCGGCCGGGGTGCGGCGGGCGCGGGCCGCCGCGCTGCTCATGCTGGCCCTGCCCGGCACGGCGTACGTCTACCAGGGTGAGGAACTGGGGCTGCCCCAGGTGGAGTTGGCGGACGATCGGCTGCGCGATCCGGTGTGGCGGAGATCGGGAGGCGCCGAGCGGGGGAGGGACGGCTGCCGTGTCCCGCTGCCCTGGGAAGGCGGTAGTCCCCCGTACGGGTTCTCCTCCGCGCCCGCGGCCGACTGCTGGTTCCCGCAGCCGGAGGGGTGGGAGGGGCTGACGGCGGACGCCGAAGGCGACGATCCGCGGTCGATGCTCAGGCTGTACCGCGCGGCGCTGCGGCTTCGGCGGTCCGACACCTCGCGCGCGGTGGCGGACGGCGCCGCGCTGCGGCTGCTGTCACCGCCGTGCGCTCCGTACCTGACGTTCGACCGGGGCGACGGGCTGCTGTGCACCGTCAACTTCGGGGCGGATCCACTTCAGCTCCCGGAGGGTTTCGGGCCGGCGGAAGTGGTCCTGACGAGCGGGCGGTTGACGGACGAGGGGCGGCTTCCGGCGGACACCGCCGTATGGCTGCGGCGGGGCTGAGAGCCGAGTCCGCCCGGTCGCCGGGGTCGCCAGGTTCGCTCGGGCCGCTCAGTACGCGGACACCGAGGCGAACAGCGCCTCGGCCTCGGCGACCGAACCCGCCAGCTCCCCGGGATCGGTGCTCAGCTCCGACGTGATCATGTCGACGTCCCGCAGCCCCGCCCGCCGCAGCAGCGTCTTCTCGTTCGTCACCCACTCACCGCGCGCCGCCAGCACGGCGTGCGCCGTCTGTGTCGCGGCGATGGCGAGATTGCCGACGACCTCGGTGAGCCGCCCGTACGGGACATGATTGGCCTTCGTGTACCCGAGCGTCATACGCGCGTTGCCGAGCCAGTGTTCGGGTGCCGTCTCGCGCAGCGCCGCCGGATAGCCGGGGCGGGGCAGCTCTCCGCGCAGCACCCGGTTGATGCCGAGTTCGGCGACGACCAGATAACTGGGAATGCCCGCGAGGTGGAACATCAGCGGCTCCAGATGGAAGCGGCCCTGCTCCGCCTCGGCCAGTTCGCGCCCGACCACTGCGAGATCGCGGTAGTGCACGTCGACACTGCGGCCCTCGACCGTCAGCCACGCGCCCCCGTTGAAGACTCCGCCACCCCAGCCGCCGATCTCGGAGACCTCGCCGGGCCAGCCCACCGCCCGCAGATCGGCCGGGTCGAAGACCTCCGTGCCGCCGGCCTCGTAATAGACGGCCAAGTCCCAGTCACTGTCAGGCCGTTCGGTGCCCTGGGCACGTGAGCCGCCGAGCGTCACGGCCTTGACGGCGGGCAGCGCGGCGAGGCGATCGGCGATGCGGTCGAGAAACGCGCGGTCGTCGTCACCGGCGGTGTCACTGACTGCGTTCATGGGGCGGAAAACCTCTCCATGGTGCGTGAGATCAAGCGATCAAGAACTATAGACCGGGCGGTCCACCCCGTCGCCTTCCCCTCCGCCCGCGCCTCCGTACGTGTGTTTCCGCGCGCACTGGACAGCGTGGAACAGAGCCCGGGAGAGCGTTCCGCCGATGATCGAGGTCCGGCCCCGGGCTCACGGCGGGGGGCCCGAACCGGGGAAGGATGGCCATGAACGACTCGACCGGCGCCACGGAAGCAGGCAAGACGGACGGGAAGGGTACGCAGGGCAAGGGATCGGAGGGAAAGGAAACGGAAGGCTCGGGAACGGAAGGGAACGCCTCGTACGGCAAGAAGCCTTTCAAACGGTCCAGGAGCCACTTCGCCGACCGTGTCACCGCCGACGGCCGCGACGGCTGGCCCGTCGAGGCGGGCCGCTACCGGCTCGTGGTGAGCCGGGCCTGCCCGTGGGCCAGCCGCGCCCTCGTGTCACGCCGGCTGCTCGGTCTGGAGGACGCGCTCTCCCTCGCCGTCACCGACCCGATCCAGGACGACCGCAGCTGGCGCTTCACCCTCGATCCCGGCGATCGCGATCCCGTCCTGGGCATCCGCTACCTCAGCGAGGCGTACGACGCACGCGAGACGGACTACCCCGGCGGCGTGAGTGTGCCGGCGATCGTGGACGTGCCGAGCGGGAAACTCGTCACCAACGACTTTCAGCAGCTCACGCTCGACCTCGCCACCGAGTGGACGGCGCTGCACCGGCCGGGGGCGCCCGACCTCTACCCGGAGCCGCTGCGCGACGAGATCGACGAGGTGATGGAGGGCATCTACCGGGACGTCAACAACGGTGTGTACCGGGCCGGTTTCGCGGCGGAGCAGAGCGAGTACGAGCGCGCGTACCGCGATGTGTTCCGCCGGCTCGCGCTGGTGTCAGAGCGGCTGGCCGGCCGGCGCTATCTGGTGGGGGAGACCATCACCGAGGCCGACATCCGGCTGTTCACCACGCTGGTGCGCTTCGACGCCGTCTACCACGGACACTTCAAGTGCAACCGCCGCAAGGTGGCCGAGGACCCCGTCCTCCACGCGTACGTCAAGGACCTCTACCAGACGCCCGGCTTCGGCGACACGGTCGACTTCGACCACATCAAGCGGCACTACTACATGGTGCACACCGGGGTGAATCCCACCCGTATCGTCCCTCTGGGGCCCGATCTCTCCGGCTGGCTGACGCCCCACCACCGCGAGGAGCTGGGCGGCCGGCCCTTCGGGGACGGCACACCGCCGGGGCCGGTCCCGGCGGGCGAGGAGATCCCGGCGGCGGGACGCCCCTGACCGGTACGCCCCGGGGACCCGCGTACGTACGGCACGGCCGGTCCCGGCGCACGCCCCCGTGGGCGCGCCGGGACCGGCCGTGCCGTGAGCGGTCTCCTCACGGACCGCTCGTCGCGGACTACTCGTTCTCCTGCGCCGCGATGAAGGCGGCCAGCGCCTCGGAAGTGAACGCCTCAGCGGCCGACTTGTCGACACCGAGCCCGCTGAGCACCCCCTTGCCGTCCTCCAACTCCAGCAGGGCGAGCAGGATGTGCTCGGTCCCGACGTAGTTGTGCCCCATGCGAAGGGCCTCGCGGAAGGTGAGTTCCAGGGCCTTCTTCGCGCCCGCGTCGTACGGAATCAGTTCGGGCACGCTCGGGACGGCCGGCGGCAGGATCGCCTCGACCGCGTCGCGTACGGCCTCCGGGGTCACGCCCTGCGCGACGATCGCACGCGCGCCGATACCCTTCGGCTCGCTCAGGAGCCCCAGCGTGAGGTGCTCCGGCCGGGTCTGGTCGTTGCCCGCGGCGCGTGACTCCTCCTGGGCGGCCATCACCACCTTCCTGGCCCGGTCGGTGAAGCGGCTGAACCCCTGACTGGCGTCGAGGTCCGGTCCCTCGCCGGGAGTCTTCGCGACGAACCGCTTCTGGGCGGCCTGCCGGGTGACCCCCATGCTGCGCCCGATGTCGGTCCAGGAGGCGCCGGAGCGTCGTGCCTGATCGACGAAGTGGCCGATCAGATGGTCGGCCACGTCGCCGAGATGGTCCGCGGCGATGACCGCGTCGGAGAGCTGGTCGAGGGCGTCGGTGTGAACCTTCTTGATGGCTTCGATCAGATCGTCGAGCCGGATGGGGTGCGTCATGTGTCAACCTTAGGTTGACAGCGACAGGAGTGTCAACCCGGCGTTGACATGCATCAAGTTCGGGCGCCGGTGTGGCTCCCCGCACCCGCCGCCGGGCCCGGCTGGCGAGCTGCCGCGCCCCGGCCGGAGTGCGCCCGACGACCGGGGTGATCTCGTCGAAGGGCACGGCGAACAGGTCGTGCAGGACGAAGGCCAGCCGCTCCGCGGGGGCCAGCGCTTCGAGTACGACGAGCAGCGCCAGGCCGACCGAGTCCGCGAGGAGCGCCTCGTGCTCGGGGTCGACGCCGCCCGCGCCGCTGATGATCGGATCAGGCAGCCGTACGCGCTCCTCCAGCGGGTCCTCACGCCGGGAGGCGCGCGAGCGGAGCATGTCCAGACAGACGCGGCCCACGACCGTCGTCAGCCGGCCGGCCAGATTCTCGACGTCGCTCGTGTCGGAACGGTGCGGCTTGAACCACGCCTCCTGGACCGCGTCGTCCGCCTCGCTCAGCGAGCCGAGCATCCGGTAGGCCACCGCCCGCAGATGGGTCCGGTGCGCCTCGAAGCGTCGCGCCAGGAATTCGTTCTCGTCCATCGCCGTACCTCTCGACCCGTCGCGTCGGTGCGTTCCCTCACCGTGATGACGGACGGGACAGGCCCGGTGTGACAGAAAGCGGCGGATCGGGGCCGTGGGCCGGGGCTCCCGGCCCCGCGCCCGGCGCGCCGGTCAGGCGTTCGGGTCCGGCGGCAGGCCCATCGCGTCGGCGAGGGCGTCGATCTCCGAGGTGAACAGGGTGCTCCCGCGGTGGCCCATGCCCCCGAACTGGCCCTGGATCTCAAGGCTGACCACCCCGTGCATCCGTGACCAGACGACGACAGAGCCGGCGAGGACGCGGCCGGGATCCGCGTCGGGGGCGTTCTCCCGTACCCAGTCGGCGACCGCCGGTGTGCTCTGCGCCCAGACCCGCAGCTCGGCCTCCAGGGCGTCGGCCGCCGGCCGGGCGGAGCCCTCCGCCAGCACCCCCAGGAACGGGCCGAGGACGGCCCGCGCGCTGTCGACCGTCTCGGCCGGCGCCTCGTAGTCGGGCGACGGCGACCCCGCCAGCAATTGGTACAGGTGCGGGGCCTCGACGGCCCACTTCCGGTACACGCCGGCCAGCGCGTGCAGCCGCTCCCGCGCCGGACGCTCCGCCGTGCGGGCGGCCTCGGCCCGCACGGCGGCGGCGACACTCTCGTAGCCCTCCAGGATCAGCTCGGTGAGCAGGGCGTCCCGGCTGCCGAAGTACTTGTAGAGCGCCGGTCCGGTGACCCCCAGCTCCCGCGCGATCGCGTTGAGGCTGAGGGATGCGGGACCGCCGTCGCCGATCTGCCGCAGCGCGGCCTGCTTGATCTCCGTGCGTACGTGATGGCGGTAGCGCTGCCGAGGACTGTCCTTGCCGACCGGCACAGGTGCGGCCCTTCGTTGCTTAGAGGGTCTAGCTTTTCATTACGACTGTAGCTTTCGTGAGCGGAAGCGGGCAAGCAAGACGGGTGACGGCCGCCGTCGTCAGCGCCAGGGCCATCAGCGCCGCGCTCACCCATACCGGTGACCGGAAGCCGAAGCCCGCGTCGATGGTGAGCCCGCCGAGCCACGGGCCCGCCGCGGCGCCGATGTTGAATGCGGCGGTCGCGAAGGAACCGGCCAAGGTCGGTGCGCCCGGCGCGAGTTGGAACACCTGGGAGATCATGGCCGACCCCGTGCCGAACGCGAGCATCCCCTGGACGAAGACCAGCGCGACCGTGGCCACCGGGCTCATGGCGCCGAGCGCCAGCGCGATCCAGCCGAGCGCCAGCGACGCCATGCCCGCCGCGACGAGCGTGTTCCGCCGGGCGTCGGCGACGCGGCCCGAAAGGGTGACGCCCACGAGCGACCCCACCCCGAACAGGGCCAGCAGGGCGGGCACCCACCCGGCGCCGAGTCCGGTGACACGGGTGGCCAGCGGCTCCAGGTAGGAGAAGGCGCAGAACGTCGCGCCCTGGACGAGTGCCATCGTCAGCAGGGTGAGCAGCACGCGACGGCCGGTGAGCGAACGCAACTCCGCGCGAACCGAGGGGCTTTCGGACGCCACGGACGCCACGGACGCCACGGACGCTTGGGGAGCGTCCCCGCCCGAA
This sequence comes from Streptomyces sp. NP-1717, assembly GCF_022695985.1. GTDB lineage: Bacteria > Actinomycetota > Actinomycetes > Streptomycetales > Streptomycetaceae > Streptomyces. The sequence goes on from NZ_JAAPBF010000122.1 coordinate 8,714, forward strand.
GTCGTGGGGCGCTCGTCCGGGACCGACACCACGATCGCCGCGAGGGCCGGCAGCGACACGACCGCCACCGCCCAGAACGCCGCCCGCCACCCCAGATGCTCGCCCAGCAGCGCCCCGGCGGGCACGCCCACCACACAGGCCACGGTGACGCCGCCGACCACGACGGACGTGGCGCGCGCCCGTGCGGCCGGTTCGACCATCGCGATCGCGGCGACCAGGGCGACCGCCCAGAACCCGGCGTTCGCCAGCGCCCCGACGATCCGGGTCGCGAGCAGCACCTCGTAACTCGGGGTGAGGGCGCCCACGACGTGCGCGGCCACGAAGGCCGTGAGGAAGGTCAGCAGTGCGCGGCGCCGTGGCCACGTACGGCTGAAGAGCGCCATCAGTGGCGCGCCGATCACCATCCCCACGGCGAATGCCGAGGTCAGAAGCCCGGCGGCCGGGATGGACACCTCAAGGTCGGCGGCGATGCCCGAGACCAGCCCGGACAGCATGAATTCGGAGGTGCCCTGGGCGAAGACAGCGAGCCCGAGCACGTACACAGCGAATGGCATGAAGGAACCCCATTGAAAGCAGCGGGAGTTGACAGAACCGCGGGGTGACGCGAGGGGGAGGTGGGCCGCACCCGTGCGCCGTGACGGTTCGTCACGGCGCACGGCGACACGACAGGGACCCGTCGCGGCCGACAACTGCCCGGATCACCCGGTCGGTTCACGGGCGGACAGCCGAACGGCTCGTACGGATCAGAAGACACGAAGGGTGTCGGGAGCGGCCCACACGACGGGGACCGGCGGCAACAAGCCATACCGAGCGCTCACCCACGACCGGCGAGGTCGTACGGCGTCAACTCGACAACGGATCAGCCACCGGCGACCGGTGGCCTGAGTCTGTCGGACTCGGGGCTGCTCATGATCGGCAAACTACCAGCCCCGCGCCCCGCCCTCCACCTGATTAACGATGTGCGGGTACGGCGGCGGCCCACTACCTTCACCGGCATGGAAGAGCGACCCGCCGGTATCCAGGACTCCGACGTGCGTGATGCCCTGCGGGCGTGGGGGATCGACACCGTGGACTGGCGGTACGCGCCCGTCGGCTTCGGCGACTACCACTGGAGCGCCACCGACACCCGGGGCCGCCGGTGGTTCGTGACCGTCGCCGACCTGACCCGGAAGAGCTGGTACGGGGACGGGACCGAGGCCGCCTTCCGCGGACTGCGGGACGCCATGGACACCGCCGCGGCGCTGCGCGACGGGGAGCCGGACGGCCGCCTGGACTTCGTCGTCGCCCCGGTCCGCACGGCCGGCGCCGAGACCGTACGACGGCTGGGGTCCGGGCACGCGGTGAGCGTGTTCCCGCTCATCTCGGGCACGGCGGGTCACTTCGGTGAGACCCTCACCCCGCACGACCGAAGCCTCCTCGTGGACCTGCTCGCCGCACTGCACCGCACGGCCCCGCCGCCCTCCGCCCGCGCACTTCCGCCCGACTTTGCGACCCGCCCCCAACTTCTCGCCGCGCTGGCGGAGTTGGGAGACCCCTGGCACGGTTTCGGCCCGTACGCCGAACCGGCGAGACACCTGCTCGCGGACCACGCCGGCGCCGTGCGCCACAGACTCGACGAATTCGACCGGCGGGCGGGCGAGTTGAAGGCCGGGGGCGCCCCACTCGTCGTCACCCACGGCGAACCGCACCCCGGCAATGTGCTGCGCGCGGGGGAGCGGCGGCTGCTGCTCGACTGGGACACCGTGGGCCTCGCGGTCCCCGAACGGGATCTGTGGCTGGTGGCGGACGGCCCGGACGACCTCACGAGGTACGAGGAGTCGACCGGCCGCACACCGGACCCGTCGGCCCTCGCGCTCTACCGCCTCCGCTGGGCGCTGAACGACATCGCCGAATTCCTCACCCTGCTCCGCGCCCCGCACGGCCCGACCCCCGACGCCCGTCAGTCGTGGGACGCCCTCGCGGACACGGTCAAGAGCCTGGCTGCCGAGGCGTAGGCGATCCTGGCTCCACCGCGCTCAGGATCGGCTCAGACCTCCCCGGGATCGGTGCAGTACGCGATCGTCGCGTCGTCCGCCGCAACGGCGCGGCGGGACTCCGCCCGGCGGACACGGGCGACGATCTCGGCGGGTCCGCCCGACGCCAGCACCGTCAGGACCTCCGGCCAGTCGGCGAGCCCGAACAGGTCCACGCGGCGACTCGCCCCGTTGCTGAGCAGGGCGGCGCCGGTCAGCCCGGGGACCGGACAGCTTCCGGTGAGCGCCTCGTCCGCCGCCCGGGGGTCGTCCTTGGCGACCCAGAAGCCGCCCGGCCGGTTCCGGTTGGAGCGGAGGCCCCGGAGGACGCGACGGTACTCCTCACCGTCTTCCGTGACGCCCTTGAGCGCGGACCGGTAAGGCTCGCAGACGATCTCCTCCCGGGGGCCGGAGACGACGAGCGGCGCACCGTCCGCCCGGTCGAGGACGAGGACCGAGTCGCCGAGGACGAGGTACTCCACGAGGCCGTCCGACACGCGCAGGACGGCGACAGCCGCCGAGGGGCTGATGGAGGAGGCGACGTCGCGGGTGTCCCGGTGCGCGTCCGTCACCCGGTCGATCGCCTCGGCGAGCAGCGCCGAAAGGGCGCGGTCCGGCGGCCGTGCCGGCAGACCGAGGAGGCTGCCGCCGAGGTGCCCCGTGTACCAGGCCACGCCGTGCCGGCAGATCGACTCGGTGCCGGGGATCCCGGCGCCGTCGATCAGCACCGCGGCGGCCGGTACGGCGCCCGTGAAGTCCTCGTTCGTGCGGCCGGTCCGCGCCGGGACGCTCGTCATCACCACGCGCATGCCTGCCGGCCTCCTGATCGCCGTGGCCGTCGAATTCCGCTGGTGGGGCCTTCGCGACACGCCCTAGTATCGACCGGCATGACGCCGGGGGACGAGGCATTCGAGGACGCGCTGCGGTGGGCGGACGTGCGTCGGTCGGCCGGGCTGCTGGATCCGGCGCTCTGCCCGCCGGGCGCCTTCGAACGGCTTCTGCGGCACGAGGACCCGCGCGTACGGTCGTTGGGGCTGGCGGCGCTCGGTGAGCGGGTCGCCGGCGTCGTCGGCGGCTCCGCCGGGGCGTACGAGCCGCTCGCCGCTCTGCTGCCCATCGCGCTGTCGGCGGCGGAACCCGCCGCCTGGCCGGCGGAGGACGCGCTCGTCCTGGCCGAGCTGTACGCACGGCTCGGACCGCACCTTCCGGCGCCGTACGCCCTCGCCGGCCGCGTCCCGTCGTGGCGCACGGCCGGCTTCCCCGTACGCGTACGGATCGCCTGGCTGCGCGCCGGCCAACGATCCCACCGCTGTACGCCGCGAGCCCGCGAGCGAACCGCTCTACCAGGCCGTACGGGAGACAGGCATCGCAACCGCCGTTCACCCGCGACAACTTGTGGCGGAACTGCTCGACAGCGGCGACCCGGTGCTGGTGGGGGAGTCGCTGAGGCTGGCCCGGGAAGGGCTGCACGCCGGAGTGCTCGCGGTCGGGCTCGTCCGCGCCCACCTGCTGCGGCTGCTCGACCTCGACGACCGACGCACCGCCGGGCCCGCGACCGTCGTCGCCGCGCTGACCGAACTCGCCGAGCCCTGGGCGACGTTGGAACCCGTGCCGCCGCGCCGCCTGTCCGGGCCGCTGACCGCCCCGGAGGCGACCGAACGGCCCGCCGTGGCCGAAGCCGCACTCACGGCCCTCGCCCGGCACGGCCACGCCGGCACGCTGCGACAGGTCGTCGACGACCCGGACCTGCCGCCCCGGCTGCGACGCCGCGCGCTGGAACTGCTCGGCCCGCTCGCGACACGCGACGACATCCGTGAGCTGACAGCCGTGGCCGCCCGCGACCCACTGCTGTTCGGTGAGCCGGCCGTGGCCTGTCTGCGCGGGCTCCACCGGCGCGGCCACTTCGTGACCGGGCCCGACGTCCCCGCCGTCGTCGCACTCGCGCTGGCCGACCACGCCGTCGCCCCGCGCGAGATCGCGACGATCCTGTACACCTGCCGACAGGACATGTTCCGGCTGCTGACCGACGCCCCGCCCGACGATCCGAGCTGGCCGCGAAGGCTCGCCCTGCTGGTCGCGCTGGCGGGACAGGGCACGGGTGAGACGGGCGACCCCGGAGAGCTTCCCGTCGGCGACGCCATCACCCGTAACCTCGCGGCGACTTCGTCTCCACGGCCGTTCCTCGACGCGTTGCGCGCACTGCGGCACACGGCCGCCGAAGAGACCGTACTGGCCCGCCTCGCGACCGAGCCCGCGAGCGTCCTGCGCACCCTGGAGGCCATCGGGGGACGGCGTACCGTATCGGCGCTCCGGGACGGGCTCGGTCTCGCCGGGGCCGACGGCGAGAGCGTCATCGCGCCGCACCTGCCGCCGGGGACCGTCGCACCGCACCTGCGCGCCGTACGGCACCGGGCACTCGAACTCCTCTGGCAGCTCACCGAGGACCCGGCGGACCGTCGCGCCCTCCTCGTACGTCTCGATCCCGCCGAACTGCCCGCGCGGATCGCCGCCGATCTCGGCGGACCCGACGAGGGCGAACTGGCTCTCCTCGGCGCTCGCGCGAACCGGGACGAACCGGTGGCCGCGCTCCGCGGACTGGCCGCCCACGGCGGCGTGGGTACGCTCCCGGTCATCGCCGACCTCCTGCTGCGCGTCGTCGCCGAACTCGCGTTTTCGGAGCGGACGTCGACCGAACGGCCGCCCTCGCGGCAGTCGCACGATTCGGGCGCCGGCCGGGGGCCGGCGGGTGAGCCCGTCGTCCCCGGGGAGGTCCTCGACGCCGTACGCGACCTCGGCCGCCGGCTCCACGCACGGCGCAGGATCCGGCCGGTCTGTCTGCTCGACGCCGCCGACGCCGAAGCGGCGGGCAACGCACTCGCCGCGACCATGGCACTCGATCTGCTCGGCCGCCCCGAGCCGACCGACGGCGAGCGGGTGCTCCTCCTCGAACTGCTCACCCGGATCCCCCACCCGCACACCCGGCCACGCGTGCACCGGCTGCTCCGCCACCGCGACCCCCAGCTGCGCAAACACGTGATCGCACTGCTCGCCCAGGACTCCGACGGCGCCGACGCGCAGGCGCTCTCGGCGAGCCTCATCACCCTGACCACCGCCGACGACACCAGGACCGTACGGCAGGCGCTCCTCGCCCTCGGCCACGCACGGGCACGCTGGGCGGCGGGCGCGATCGCCGCCTGTCTCGACCACCCGAACATGAACATCAAGAAGACCGCGGCGGGGGTGCTGATCCACGCGGGCACCGCGGTGGCGGTGCCGCAGCTCCTCAACTGGCTCGGGCGGCACGACAATCCGGGATTCAGGACCGCGCTCACCGACGCCCTGCGCGCCGTCCTCGGCGACGCCTACGAGGCGACACTGCGCGCCGCCGTCGACCGCACGGACGAACCGCGCGCCCGGCGGCTGCTGAGCGAGTGCCTCGCGGAGCGCCCGGCCGACAGCGCGGAGCCGTCCCACCGCTCCGACATCGCCGCGCTGGAGTCCGGCGGCTGGCGGCCCGCGATCGCGCTGCGCATCGCCCGGCGCGGGGAGTTGCCCGCGCGCCACTGGTCGCACAGGCTGCGGCCGACGCTCGCGGACTGGCTCGCCCTGGCCGACTCGACACCGGACTCGACACCGGATTCGGCATCCGGCACGCGGACACGGTTGGTGCGGACAGCGCTCAGGCTGTGCCCGGCCCCGCTGTCCGACGCCGAGCGGCGGACCTACGCGCGCCACACCCCGCTCCTGCTCAAGTGCCTTACGGAGGGCACGGCTCCGGACGACGGCGGACAGGACCTCGTGTCCGTGCTCGAAGAACTGGCTCCCACACTGCCGGTGGTGGAGAAGCGGGCCGTGGCCGACGCCGTACGCACGCTGCCCGGCACAGCGCCCGCCCCGACTCTGACCCTGCTGCGCCACTGCGGCGCGGTCCTCACCCGGGCCGACCTGGACCAGGCGCTCGAAGCGGCGGCCACCCGGGCGGCGGCCGCACGGGCCGAAGCTTCCGTGCTCCGCGAGGCGTTCGGGATCACGGAAGCGGCGCTCACGGCCGGTACGCGGGCCTGGCGCGTCCAACTGGCCGCCGCCGTGAGGGCGCCGTCCGAAGCCGAGAAGTTCCGCCGCGCCCAGGAGAGCCGACCGGGCGAGCGCAGGCTCAACTCCCGTGACCGGCTGGCGGCGTTGGCCGACGCGTACCCCACCGCAGACCCCGTGACCCGGTCGGTCCTCCTCGACTGGATGACGGCGCTCCAGCCCCTGGACACGCCGCCCTGGACGCTCGGCGAGGCCGTCGCCGACGATGCGGCCACCGGGCCGACAACGGTCCGGGCGGTACGCGCCGACGACCTGGATCAGCCGCGTTCGGCCGCTCTGCGCGCACGGCTGCTGGACATGCTCGACGCGACCGACCCGGACCGGCGCCGCACCGCCGCCGTCGCGCTGCTCAAGTGGCCCGATCCCGACGTCCGTTCGGCGGTACTGCGCGCGTATCTCCACGGCCGGGTCGACCTCGACATCGACGCAGCCACCCTGGCCGACGCCGAACCGCACGGCCTGCCGGCCGTGTTGGCGGACGCGGAGCGGGACGGCCCCGGGATCCGGTACGACCGGCTGGCCCGCCTTGCCGTACGGCTCGACCCGTGCGCGCTTCAACCGCTCCTGCCCCAGCTCCTGGAGTGGTGGCGGCGGGCTCCGCAAGCCGTCCGTCCCGTCCTGGACGCCGTACCGGCGGACACGCTCGCCGTGATTCTCGGCGACCGAATCGAGGCCGGCGCGTGGGGATACCTCGACCTGCTCGCCGGCCGTACGCTGCTCCGCACGCCCGCGCTCACGGAGATCCGCCGCCGACTGCGCGCCGAGGGCCGCGACAGCCTCGCCGACGGCCTCCGCCTCGTCGACGGCCCGCTGCTCGACCCCGGCGCCGGGCGACAGGGCGCCCGCGAAGGGGCGCGGTCCACGGCGCCGGCGGAAGCCTCGGCCGAGCCGTCCCGGCAGGAACTGCTGCGGCTCGCCCGTACCGGCAGCCCGGAACAGATCCGCCGGGCCCTCACCCGTCTCACCGAGGAACACCCCGGCCGGAACACACGGCACCGAGGCGCTCCCGCCTCGGCCGGGGCTCCGACCGACCCCGAACTGCACGCGCTCATCCGCGAGTTGCTGCACCATCCGCGACCCCGCGTCCGGCTCCACGCCCACCGGACCTCCCGGGCGCTGTTCGACCGGGCGACCTATCTGTCCCACACGTCGACGCTGCTGGGCGACGCGCAGCCGGACGTGGTGCGTTCGGCCGTCCGGACGCTCACCCACGCGGCGTGGGAGCCGGCCGTCCCCGCGATCGTCGGCCTGCTCGACCACCCGCACCCCGCCGTTCGCGGAGCGGCGGTGGACGGTCTCGCGCGCATGGGCACGCGAGCCGTCTCCGCGCTCCGGCACGCGGCCGACCACGCACGACCGGACAAACGATCCCTCTACACCGCCGTGCTCGACCGGATCACGGCCACGCCGACACCCGTGCGGACGCCGGACCGAATGGGAACGCGACAGGGGAGAACGTCATGATCGTCCGGGTCAACGGTTCTTTCGGCGCGTCTCCACCACTTCTCCCTCAACGTCCCGGCGCACGTGCTGCACCGCCGCCTCGACGGCCGGCCCCCGCCGGTTCGCCGGTCAGACGCGCGATTCGGGCGGGAAGCCCGTCCAGCGGAGTTCGGCGGGCAGATGCCCCATGTCGTTGTAGAGCAGCACGGACGAGGGGCGGCCCGGCGCGTAGCGGATGACGGTCAGCGCCGCGTTGCAGTGGTTGAGCCCCATCCACCGCCAGGGCGGGGCGTCCAGGGCGTCGCGGACCAGCCAGCCGATGAGGAAGTTGTGTGTCACCACGAGCTCATGGCGGGGCTCCTCGCCCTCCACCGGCCCGGTGAACCGGGCGACGGCGGCCCGTGCCAACTCCGGCCCGCCCAGGCGCTCTTCGGCGGGGAACTCGGCCAGACGCCTGAGCATGGCACCGGCGGACCCCGCCGGCAGCTCCTCTTCCCCCGGCACATACGGGATGTAGTCACCCGCGGGCTCGGACTGCGTCAACTCGCAGGGCACGTCACCCAGTTGCTCCCGGATCAGCCGGGCCGTCCGCTCCGCCCTCGGCAGCGGTCCGTGATGGATCGCGGAGAGCGGGCTGCCCCGTAGCCGCTCGCCGAGCAGTACGGCCTGCCGGCGGCCCCTCTCGGTCAGGTCGCTCTCGTCGGCCGACGCCTCACCGTGCCGCGCCAGATAGAGGTGGCGGGTGGCTGTCCGGGGCATGGGTGCGGTCCTCCGAGGGTGCGTGGCGATCATGCGGATTCCCTTACGGACGCGCGTCCCCCCCGCTCGGTTCCGCCCCGTTCTCCCTGCGGTCCCGGCCCTCGGAGCCGGGCCCGCTTGACAGCGCCGTGCAATGGTCTGACACTTTGGTTATAGCTTCTAACTCAAGCGTGATGGTCAAAGGAGTTGAGTGTCATGAACGGACCGCGGCAGGCCGCAGACCTGGCAGTGATGACGGAGGTCGTCCTCCCCGGCGTCGTGGAACCGGCGGGACTCCAGGTCCGGCAGCGGCCCGTACCCGCCCCGGGTCCCGGTCAGGTCCTCCTGGCGATGGAGGCCACCGGCGTCTCCTTCGCCGAACAGCAGATGCGGCGCGGGAAGTACTTCGACCAGCCGCCTTTCCCCTTCACCCCCGGCTACGACGTGGTGGGCACCGTCGCGTCGGCCGGGCCCGGTGTGGACGGCGCTCTCGTCGGGCGCCGGTTCGCGGCACTGACCAAGACCGGCGGCTGGGCCAGCCATCTGCTCGTCACGGCGTCCGACCTGGTCGAGGTGCCCGCGGGCGTCGACCCGGCCGAGGCGGAGACCCTGGTGGTGAACGGCATCACCGCGGCACAGATGCTGCACCGCGTCGCCCGGGTGCGGGAGGGGCAGACCGTACTCGTACTGGGGGCGAACGGCGGGGTCGGGTCCACCCTCGTCCAGCTCGCCCGCCACGCGGGCGCCCGCGTCATCGGCACGGCCTCGCTCCGGCACCGGGAGGCCGTCCGGGAGCTGGGCGCCGCCCCCATCGACTACCGCACGCACGACCTCGCCGCGGAGGTGCGCAAGATCGCACCGGACGGGGTCGACGCGGTCTTCGACCACATCGGCGGCGAGGGGATCGTCACCTCGTTCGGCCTGCTGGCCCCCGGCGGCACACTCGTCTCGTACGGCACGGCCTCCACCCGCGACGTGCGGGGCTCGTCCAAGTGGCCCGTCCTGAAGGTCGTCGGCCGGCTCCAGCTCTGGAACGCGCTGCCCAACGGCAGGCACGCCCACTTCTTCAACATCTGGGCGGGCAAGCGGCGCGCCGACGCCTTCCGGGCCCGGCTCCGCGCCGATCTCACCGAGGTGCTGACCCTGCTCGCCGACGGCGCGATCACCCCGCAGGTGGCTGCGCGCGTACCGCTGTCGCGGGCCGCCGAGGCGATGGCCCTGGCCGAGTCCGGCACGGTGACGGGGAAGGTCGTGCTGGTCCCGGACGCCACGTGACCCGGGCACGGTGATCACGGCGATCCCTGCGCGGTCCGGCCGACTCACCCCCGGCCGGCGATCGTTCCGACCGGGAACGCCGCCGTGCGCGTGACCCCGGTGGCGAAGGCGCCCTCCGCGCCCACCGGGACGCCCCGTCGACGGCCCTCATGCCGAGTCCCGCACCACCAGCGTCGTCGGCAGCAGGAGTTGCCGGTGGGCCGTCGAGGGTTTGGCGATCTCCTCCAGGAGGAGTCTCGTGATCGAGCGGCCGATCGCCTCGATGGGCTGGCGCACACTGGTCAGCGCCGGTGTGGTGTGCCGGGCGATGACCGAGTCGTCGAAGCCGATCACCGCCACGTCCTCGGGCACCCTGCGCCCCCGCTCCCGCAGTTCGGTCAGCGCGCCCGCCGCCATGACGTCCGACGCGGCGAACACGGCGTCGATCCCTGGGGCACGGCCGAGGAGGTCGCGCATCGCCGTACGCCCGCCCTCCTCGGTGAAGTCCGAGACCGCGACGAGCCGTTCGTCCGGCGCCGTGCCCCGCGCCGCCAGCGCCTCTCGCCAGCCCCGGAGCCGGCTGTTGCCGACGTCCATGTCGAGCGGACCGGTGATCGTCGCGATCGTCGTACGTCCGCTGTCGATCAAGTGCCGAACGGCCGCCGCCGCACCGCCCACGTTGTCGGAGTGGACATGGCTCAGGGACTCGTCGGGCGAGCGCCGCCCCGCCAGGACCGTCGGCATGCGCATCTCTTCGAGCAGCCCCGGCAGCGGGTCGTCGTCGTGGATCGACACCAGCAGCACGCCGTCCACCCGGCGCGCCGCCGCGAAGCGCGTCAGCCGGTCGAGCTCCCGCCGGTCACGCACCAGGATGAGCAGCAACTGCATCTCGGTGTCGGCCAGTTCCGTGCTCACCCCGCGGATCACGGCGGAGAAGTACGGCTCCGCCGCCAGCCGGCTCTCGGACTCGGGGATCACGAGCGCGACACAGTCCGTCCGGCTCGTGACGAGACTGCGCGCCGCCGGGTTGGGTATGTAATTCAGTTCCGTGATGGCCGTCTCGACCGCTGCGCGGGCCTTCGCGCTGACGCCGGGCGCACCGTTGACGACCCGCGAAACCGTCCCGCGCCCCACCCCCGCCAGCTCGGCGACGGCTTCAAGAGTTGGCCGCTGACCTTGGTGTTTACGGCTGCTCATCGCTTCTCCTCAACTCTGCCCCGGAGGGCGGCCCTGTTCCGCCTGCGCAGGGCACTTGACCCGCGACGTACCGCTGCGCACCGGCCGGCGCCGGACATCTCCGGGCAACGGAAACGTCTTCAACTCTTGACACGGTGCGACGTTCTCCGCAGAGTCTTCCACAACCGACTGGGAGCGCTCCCATTCTCCCGTTCACCGGATGCCGGGCCCGCGTCCGGTGTGTTCAGTGAGTCACTTTCGGCGCATCGAGCGCCCCGCAAGGAGGAAGCACATGGGCACCGCCCGTCATCGCTTCGGATCCACCCTCTCCGCTCTCCCCTCCCGCTTCCCGAACCGGCCTCCGCACCGTTCGCCGAAGCGCCTTCCGACGCTCGCCGCGGTCGCGGCGGCCGGCCTGTCCCTCGTGCTCGTCGCCGGCTGCGGAGGCGGCGGCGACACGGGCGAGGCGAAGACGAAGGACGGCAAGACCGTCATCAGCATGGGGCTGTTCGGTGTCATGGGGTTCAAGGAGTCGGGGCTCCTCGACCGGTACATGGAGGAGAATCCCGACATCCTCATCGAGGCCGACGTGGCCGGCGACGAGCAGACGTACTACACCGCGCTCCAGACGCATCTGGCCGCGGGCAGCGGCCTCAAGGACATCCAGGGCATCGAGATAGGCCGGGCCAAGGAACTGGTCGACACCCGGTCGGACAAGTTCGCCGACCTCTCCAAGACGCCCGGCCTCGATCACTTCCTGCCGTGGAAGTCGAGCCAGGTCACCACCGAGGACGGCAAGCTGCTGGGTCTGGGCACGGACATCGGCCCCATGGCGGTCTGCTATCGCAAGGACCTGTTCGAGCAGGCCGGTCTGCCGACCGAGCGCGCCGAGGTGGAGAAGCTGTGGGCGGGCGACTGGGCCAAGTACGTCGACGTCGGCCGGGACTTCAAGGAGGGCAACAAGAAGGACAAGGTCGCCTTCATGGACAGCTCCAGCGGCCTGTTCAACGCGATGATCTACGGCGATGAGAAGCAGTTCTACGACAAGGACGGCGAACTCATCTACAACGACAACCCCGTCGTCAAGGACGCCTGGAAGCTGGCCGCCGACGCCGCCGAGTCCGGACTGACCGCCAAGCTGCGGCAGTTCCAGCCCGGCTGGGACCCGGGGCTCGCCAACGGCACCTTCGCCACCGCGGTCTGCCCCGCGTGGATGCTCGCGCACATCAGCGAGAAGGCCGGCCCGGCGAACCAGGGCAAGTGGGACGTCGCCAGGGCCCCCAAGGGTGCCAACTGGGGCGGCGCGTTCCTCGGGGTGATGGAGAACAGCCCGGTGAAGAAGGAGGCCGCCGATCTCATCGCGTGGCTGACCGCGCCCGAGCAGCAGGCCGTCATCTTCGAGAAGCTCGGCAACTTCCCCTCCTCCAAGGCGGCGCTGGACATCCCCGAGGTCGCCAACGGCAAGTCCGAGTACTTCAGTGACGCGCCGATCGGCCAGATCTTCGGTGACGCGGCCAAGGAGATCCCGGACGAGCAGATCCTCGGGCGCAAGGACGGCACGATCAAGGACACGTTCTCGGCCGGCCTCCAGCTGATCGAGGGGCAGGGCAAGAGCCCGGACGTGGCGTGGAAGACGACGGACGAGCGCATCAAGAAGCTCACGCGCTGAGTCCGCGG
>NZ_JAAPBF010000123.1 GCF_022695985.1 Streptomyces sp. NP-1717
TCCTGCCAACCGCCATTGACGTCGCCCGAGTTGGGCAGCTGGTGGGATCCGGTGTCACCGAATCCGCCGCCACCGCCGGCGCCCACGGCGCCGGTGTTCAGGTCAGGTCGCGGACCGTCGAAGTCGGGACGCTGGAACTCGGCCGTGGAGCCGGGACCCTGACCCGCCGACGGCATGCCGAACTGACCGGTGGTCTCCGGCTCCTCGTGGCCGCGCGGGGCGTCCGGCGAGAACTGCTGCGCCGCGGGTGGCTGTTGAGCGCCCCAGCTCGTGGTTCCGGGACGCTGCGGGCGCTGCGGCGGCTGCGCGTTGCCCCCCGGCAGCTCGGCGCGCGGACCGCCGGGCGGCGGCAGCTGACGGCCGCGGTCGACCGGCGGCGGTCCACCGGCCGAGGCGTTGGCACCCTGCGGGAACGCACCGCGGTCGCGGTTGCCGGGGCCGCCGCGTCCGTTCGGGCTGGAAAGGCTCTGACCGGGCCGGGCGAGCCGACCACCGGCCTGCGGCACCGGACCCGAGGGACCGGGACCGCCCTGGGCGCCCGGACGGCCCGGCGCACCCTGCTCGCGGGGGCTCGTACCGAAGAGACTCGGCTGACCCGAACCCTGGCCGGGGCCCTGGCGCTGCGGGTCCTGCGGCGGACCGGACTGCTGCGGCCGGGTGGGCAGGCCGCTCTGCGCCCCGTTCCTGGCCGGCAGCGCGGCGCGGGGGCCCGTACCGGCGCCGACCTGGCCGCGTGAGGGCGGGGTGGCGAGACGACCGGCTCCGGCCGCGCCGCCCGCGAGTCCGGCCGCGATGCCGGACTGCTGGCCGCCGCCGAGGCCGCCGTGACCGCCGGGGCCCTGTCCGCCCGCACCGTTCTGCGCGCCGGCGCCGGGGCGCGGCGGCATCTTCTTGCCGCCGTTGGCGACGTCGACGGGCAGCATGACCAGCGCGGTCGTGCCGCCGGAGTCGGAGGGGCGCAGCTGGATCCTGATGCCGTGCCGCAGGGAGAGCCGGCCGACCACGAACAGACCCATGCGGCGCGAGACCGAGACGTCCACGGTGGGCGGCGAGGCGAGGCGTTCGTTGATCGCGGCCAGGTCCTCGGGGGAGAGACCGATGCCGGTGTCGTGGATCTCGACGAGCACGCGCCCGTCGGGCAGCGCGTGACCGGTGACGCGGACCTTGGTCTGCGGCGAGGAGAACGACGTCGCGTTCTCCAGCAGCTCGGCGAGCAGGTGCACGAGGTCGTTGACGACGCGGCCGGCGACCTCGGTCGTGGGCACCGAGGCCAGTTCGATCCGCTCGTACTGCTCCACCTCGGAGGCCGCGGCACGGAGCACGTCGACCAGCGGGACGGGGCGCGTCCAGCGGCGGCCCGGCTCCTCACCGGCGAGGACCAGCAGGTTCTCACCGTTACGGCGCATACGGGTCGCGAGGTGGTCCAGCTTGAACAGCGAGGACAGCTGGTCCGGGTCGGCCTCACGGGACTCGAGCTCGGAGATCAGCGAGAGCTGACGCTGGATCAGGCCCTGGCTGCGGCGCGAGAGGTTGGTGAACATCGCGTTGACGTTGCCTCGCAGCAGCGCCTGCTCGGCGGCCAGCCGGACCGCCTCGCGGTGCACGTCGTCGAAGGCCGCGGCGACCTTGCCGATCTCGTCCCTGGAGTGCACACCGACGGACTCGACGGAGGTGTCCACGTCCTGCGGGTCGGTCTCGGAGAGCTGCTTGACCAGCTCGGGCAGCCGGTCCTGGGCGACCTTGGTGGCCGTCTCCTGGAGGCGCCGCAGCGAGCGGATCATGGAGCGGGCGACGACGAAGGCGCCGACCAGCGAGACACCGAGCACGACGAGGATCAGCGCACCGTTGATGAGCGCGTCCTGCTGCGACTTCTCGCGCAGCTGACGCGCCTTGTTCTCCATCTCACCGAGCAGCGTCTGCTCGATGATGTTCATCGCGTTGATCTTGGCGGACGCCTGGTCGGTCCAGTCCAGGTACGAGCGCTTCGGCCGTCCGTCCAGACCGCCGGAGATACCGAGAACCCGGTCCGCGTACTCGTCGGCGGCGTTGATCTCGGGGTTGCCCTTGCCGCTGAGCGGCGCCGTCAGCTCCTCGGCGTTGCCGCCCATCGACTCGTACAGGGCGTCGAAGGAGGCGAGGGCGTTGTCGCCCTTGGTGGCCGCCGCCAGACCGTAGAGCCGGTCGTTCTCGTTGAGATCGCCCTTCACCTTGGGGGAGGCGGGCAGCGCGGAGGCGATGATCGCGCGCTGGATCGACGCGTACTCCTTGGCGGAGGAGAAGGCCGCCAGGGCGCGGGTCCGCTTGATCATGTCCGGGTTGCTGGTCGCCTGCGCCATGTCCTGCGAGAGGCTCAGCAGCGAGTCGATGAGACCGCTGTACGCGTCGACCGTCAGGGAGTGCGTGGCCTCCGTGTCGTACGCGTCCTTGCGGATTTCCTGGATCTTGTTGACCTGGGTCGCGATCTGGCTGACGTTGGCGCGGATCGACTCCAGCGCCTGGTCGCCGTCGGTGTTCCCGATGTCCACGGTGGCGGCGAGGAAGGCCTTCTTCGCCCGGTCCGTCTTGGTGCGACGGTCCTGGACCTTGAAGTCCTTGGGGTTGGCGCCGTTGGTGAGCGGACCTGCCGACTCGTCACGCTCCGCCTGGAGCGCGGCGGCCAGGCTGGTCGCTTCCTTGGTCATCTTGGTCAGCAGCTGCATGTGCTCCAGCTGCTGCATGTCGTTCATGGACTCGTTGATACGCAGTCCGCCCAGCGTGGTGGCAGCGACCACCGGCAGGGTGAGCAGTGCCACCAGACGAGTGCTGATGCGCCAGTTGCGCAGAGCTATTCGCGAACCCGCGTCGGTCGACGCCGACTTGGGAGTGGGGCTCGGGGTGTCGCCACCGGGCGCCGCACCGGACTTCGCACCCCGGTCGCCACCCTCGCCGGCCGGACCCGGGCCCGGGTTCTGGGTGTGCTGGGGCGAGGAGCCGCGGTCGGTTCCGCCGCGGGGCTCCTGCTCCGCCGCAGCGCTGCTATCCCTCTTGAAACGTCCCTGCACTAGCGTCGCAACCTCTGGACCAGGCGTCCCCCCGCTGTACGGCGGAACGGTGTCGGCGTCGTGGAGCGCAGAGTGCGCTCCAAGGTGGTCGTTGAGTGACCGGCGATGCTCCCCTTCCCCGCATGCCACTCGGCGCCGCGTCGCGCCTTTACGCGCCGGCCTGAAGAACCCGCGGCGGTGCGTGGAATTCCAGCACAGAGCCGGATCTCCAACAAGGGCCGCGCACCGGGCTGTGACCTGGGTGACACGTTGTGAGTGGCGAGTGACGATCGGTAGAAGTCGTTCCGGGAGGAAACGGACTTCCCGTGACTAGTCCCTGACAGGCGGGGGGTGCCCCAGTCCTGATGATCAGGAGCGGAATGCAGGGTTCGATGAGTCAATGTCCGTTTCCGGAGGTCTCGACCTCTGTCCGGTATAGGTGAAATGCCCGGCAGGTCGTGAGCAAACTCACATGGAGATCGTTGCGGCATCACGGCTCTGGCGGGGAATTACGTGTTTAGCCTGACGCTTTACAGCAATGACGCATCTGACAACCGGTGCCCCCGGGCGCCCGTATCCCGACAAGGTCTGAAACAACCGATGAAGATGACGAAGCTGTTCCGCAACACCGCCAACCCCCGCCGCACCACGCTGGCGAACCTGGACGACGCCGGGGAGCTCCTCCCGCCCGTGCAGCCGGAACACTCCGTCGACCTGCCGGTGCGCACGGCCAACCCGCGGCGTACGACCCTGGTCGACGCCCCCGTCGCACACTAAGGCACGGCCCCCGGCGCCCCCGCACCGCGTCGGCCGCCTGCCCCCACCGCGCTAGCCTGAGACGTCCTGAGACGTAGCGTCTCCCGCCAGCCAGCAGCAAAGTGAGGGGCGACAGCATCCCGTGCGCATCGCCAGATTCTCCATCGACGGCAATGTCGCCTTCGGCGCGGTCGAGGAGGACGGCACCGGCGGTACGGCCGCCGGCCTCGTCCTCGACATCATCAAGGGCATTCCGTACGCCGACTTCGAGCTCTCCGGCACCAAGGTCCCGCTGAGCAAGGTCCGCCTGCTCCCGCCCGTGCTCCCCAACAAGGTCGTGGGCGTCGGCCGCAACTACGCGGCGCACGCGGCGGAGCTCGGCAACGAGGTGCCCGAATCGCCGGTCGTCTTCTTCAAACCGACCACCTCGGTGATCGGCTCCGGCGACGACGTCGAGTACCCCTCGTTCTCCGAGGACCTGCACTACGAGGCCGAACTGGCCGTGGTGATCGGCCGGATGTGCCGCGAGGTGCCCCGCGAACGCGTCAAGGACGTCATCCTCGGGTTCACCTGCGCCAACGACGTCACCGCGCGCGACGCCCAGAAGCGTGAGAACCAGTGGGCCCGCGCCAAGGGCTTCGACACCTCCTGCCCGCTCGGCCCCTGGGTGGAGACCTCCATCGGCCTGCCGGCCGTCGCCGACGGCCTCGCCGTCCAGTGCACCGTCAACGGCGAACAGCGCCAGCTCGGCAGCACGAGTGACATGGTCCGCTCCGTGGAGGACCTCGTCGTCCACATCACCGAGGCCATGACGCTGCTGCCCGGCGACGTCATCCTCACGGGCACCCCCGCGGGGGTCGGCCCCCTCAGCGTCGGCGACGAGGTCGCCGTCACCATCGAAGGCATCGGCACTCTCACCAACAAGGTGATCAAGCGTGGCTAACGCGACCGTCCGCGTACGTTTCTGTCCCTCGCCGACCGGCAACCCCCACGTGGGCCTGGTCCGCACCGCCCTCTTCAACTGGGCGTTCGCCCGCCACCACGGCGGCACCCTGGTCCTGCGCATCGAGGACACCGACGCCGCGCGCGACTCCGAGGAGTCGTACGAGCAGCTCCTCGACTCGCTGCGTTGGCTCGGCCTCGACTGGGACGAGGGGCCCGAGGTGGGCGGCGCGCACGCGCCGTACCGCCAGTCGCAGCGGATGGACATCTACCGGGACGTCGCCGACAAGCTGCTCGCCGCCGGCCACGCGTACCACTGCTACTGCACCACCGAGGAGCTGGAGGTCCGCCGCGACGCGGCGCGCGCCGCCGGCCGCCCCTCCGGGTACGACGGCCACTGCCGCGACCTCGGCGCCGCGCAGAAGGAGGCGTACGAGACGGAGGGCCGCACCTCCATCGTCCGCTTCCGGATGCCCGACGAGCCCATCACCTTCACCGACCTGGTCCGCGGCGAGCTGACCTTCACGCCGGAGAACGTGCCCGACTACGGCATCGTCCGCGCCAACGGGGCGCCGCTCTACACGCTCGTCAACCCGGTCGACGACGCGCTGATGGAGATCACCCACGTCCTGCGCGGCGAGGACCTCCTCTCCTCGACCCCCCGTCAGATCGCGCTCTACCAGGCGTTGATGGGGCTGGGCGTGGCCCACTTCGTGCCGCAGTTCGGACACCTGCCGTACGTGATGGGCGAGGGCAACAAGAAGCTCTCCAAGCGCGACCCGCAGGCCTCGCTGAACCTCTACCGTGAGCGCGGCTTCCTGCCCGACGGTCTGCTCAACTACCTGTCCCTGCTGGGCTGGTCGTTCTCCGCGGACCAGGACGTCTTCTCCCGCGCGGAGATGGTCGGCGCCTTCGAGATCACCGACGTCAACGCCAACCCGGCGCGCTTCGACCTGAAGAAGGCCGAGGCGATCAACGCCGACCACATCCGGCAGCTGGACGTGAAGACCTTCATGGAGGCGTGCGCGCCCTGGCTGCGGGCCCCGTACGCCAACTGGGCGCCGGAGGACTTCGACCAGGCGGCCTTCGAGGCGATCGCGCCGTACGCTCAGACGCGGGTGACGGTCCTCTCGGACATCACGGCCAACGTGGACTTCCTGTTCCTCGCCGAGCCGGTCGAGGACGAGGCGTCCTGGGCGAAGGCGATGAAGGGCGACCCGGCGGCGCTGCTCACCACGGCCCGCGCGAAGCTTGTGGACGCGGACTGGTCGAGCGCCGAGTCGCTGAAGGACGCGGTCCTCGCGGCAGGCGAGGAGCACGGCCTCAAGCTGGGCAAGGCGCAGGCGCCGGTCCGGGTCGCGGTCACCGGCCGCACCGTGGGCCTGCCGCTCTTCGAGTCCCTGGAGATCCTGGGCAAGGAGCGCACGCTGCGGCGCATCGACGCCACGCTCGCCAGACTCGCGGCCTGAGGCGTCGGTGCGCCGACGCTTCGGCGCACCGACGCGCGAGCACCATCGACCGGTACGACACGTGGGCCCGGCTGCCGGACGCCGCCGGGCCCACGTCCACGCTTCACCACGACAACGGGGGACAACGGTGCGGAAGTTGATACGAAGAAGCGTCCCGGCGGCGCTGCTGGTCGCGCTGCTGACCGGATGCTCGTCCGACTCGGGCCCGGACCCGGATCCGGGCTCCGACCGCAAGGGCGGCGAGGGCGCGGACGCCGCGGCGTCGCCGGCCGAGGACACCTCGAAACCGGCGGAGAAGGGCGGGACGATCGGCGCCGCCGGATCCCCGTGCGTCCTGCCGGTGACCTTCACGCTGGCCGCGAAGTGGACGGCGGAAGCGGTCGACATCGACGCCGCCGACGCCGCGCTCGCGGAGCTGGCCCGGCAGGGCCCGGTGGAGATGGCCTGCGAGATCGACGCGAAGCCGGCCGGCAGCATCGGCTACCTCCGCGTATGGACCGCCGACACCGGCGGCTCCACCCCGCGCGAGGTCCTCGAAGCGTTCGTGACGGCGGACAGGACCGCCGGCGACGCCGAGTACCAGGACACCAAGGCGGGCTCCCTGCCCGCGGCGGAGGTGGGCTACGTCACCACCAGCGAACTGCTCGACGAGTCGAAGAAGGAGCGGGCCCTGGCGGTCACCACCCCCAAGGGCGTGGCACTGATCCACCTAGGCGGCCTGGACAGCGGGGAGCACGACGCCATGCTTCCGGCCTTCGAACTGGCCAAGAAGACCCTTCGCGCGAACTGAGCCCCGGGGCCCACGGCGGAGCCGATACCGTGACCGGTATGCCGATCCGCGCCGTCGTCTGGGACATCGACGACACCCTCTTCGACTACACCACCGCCGATCGCGCCGGCATGCGGCTGCACCTCGCCGCCGAAGGGCTCGCCGACCGCTTCGCCACCGTCGAGCGGGCCCTCGCGCACTGGCGTGAGATCACCGATGTCCAGTGGCTGCGGTTCGCCGACGGGGAGACGACCTTCCAAGGACAGCGACGCGACCGCGTCCGACAGTTCCTCGGTACGGAGGCGCTCGACGACACCGAGGCCGACGCCTGGTTCGACCGCTACGTCGCGCACTACGAGTCCGCCTGGAAGCTGTTCCCCGACGCCCTCTCCGCACTGGATTCGCTGGCCCCCGACTACCGGCAGGCCGTCCTGTCCAATTCGAGCCTCCACAACCAGGACCGCAAGCTCCGCGCCCTCGGCGTACGGGACTACTTCGAGACGGTCCTGTGCGCCGCCGAACTCGGTGTCTCCAAGCCCGACGCCGCCGCCTTCCACGCGGCGTGCGAGGCCCTGGAACTCGACCCGGCCGAGGTCGTCTACGTGGGGAACGAACCGGACATCGACGCCGGCGGCGCCACCGCCGCCGGACTGGCCGGAGTCTGGCTCGACCGGGGGCGGCTCGGCGGGCGTCCCGAGCTTGTGACGATCAACGATCTGGACCGCCTGCCCGCCCTGCTGCGCGGTGATACTCGTTTTGGAGCGCCGTCCCCCATCGGGTAATGTTCTTCCTGCGCCGACCGAGAGACCGCAAGGTCTGGCCGGAAGGCGCAAACCCAAACAAAACCCCCACTTAGGGGGTTGAGTTTTGGTGGGCTATGGTGTAATTGGCAGCACGACGGTTTCTGGTTCCGTTAGTCTAGGTTCGAGTCCTGGTAGCCCAGCGCAGAGTTCTTCTGCAACGCCCCCGTTGTGTAGCGGCCTAGCACGCCGCCCTCTCAAGGCGGTAGCGCCGGTTCGAATCCGGTCGGGGGTACAGATCCTTCTCTCCGATTTCTTCGGGTCGCACCCGGACATGTCGATGCAGGATCGCTAGGGCCCCCGTTGTGTAGCGGCCTAGCACGCCGCCCTCTCAAGGCGGTAGCGCCGGTTCGAATCCGGTCGGGGGTACGCAGCAGGAAAGTCTGAACCACCCTTGGGCTATGGTGTAATTGGCAACACGACGGTTTCTGGTTCCGTTGTTCTAGGTTCGAGTCCTGGTAGCCCAGCTCAACGCTCCACCCGCTGGCCCCCGTTGTGTAGCGGCCTAGCACGCCGCCCTCTCAAGGCGGTAGCGCCGGTTCGAATCCGGTCGGGGGTACATCACGAAGAGGCCCTCCGCGATCGCGGAGGGCCTCTTCACTTTGCCCCGGACCGCTCGACGTGCTCAATTCCCCGGACTGTAGCGCCGGTTGGACTCCTCGGCCTCCGCGAGCCGGCGCAGGCTGAGCAGCACCGGTTCGTACAGCACGGTGAGCGCGACCGCCGCCTCCACCTGCTCGTACGGGTCCCCGTACCGCTCCACCATGTCGATGTCGGTGACGCCGAGCCGGTCGGCGAGCCGTCCGTACGGCAACAGGTCCGCGAGCTCGCACGGATAGCCGGTCCTGGACAGCCCGGCGATCGCGCCCACCAGCACGCGGTACGCGGCCTCCGAGGCCCCCACCTCGGCCGCGTGCGTCCAGCCCAGCTCCTCGAACAGTTCCTCGGCCCGGAGCCGCGCGGACCGCGTCTCCTCGTCCAGTTCGCCGGCGTCGAACGCGGCGTCCAGCGCCCCGTCACCCGGGAGCGCCCTGATCGCCGCGCCCAGGCGCCTGTGGTGGTCGATGGACTCGTCCTCGATGGCCGTCAGGACCTCACGCGCCGTGGCGACCGGCATCCGGCCCACCTGGATCAGCGCGCGCACGAGGCGCAGCCGGCGCAGATGCCCGTCGTCGTAGGTGGACTGCGTCGCGGTGACCCGGTGGCCCGGCCTGAGCAGGCCCTCCCGCAGGTAGTACTTGATCGTGGCGGTGGGTATCCCACTGCGTTCGCTCAGCTCCGCCATGCGCATACCGCTTGCACCTTCCTTTGGAGAGTGCCACTATCCAATCATGGATAGTGGCACTCTCCAATGAGGGATGCCGCCGTACCGCCGCCGACGCGCAGCCGGAAGCAGGGAGATCGTCATGGGCGCGAAGCCGATCGAGGGCCGGATGACCGCGGAT
The DNA here is from genome assembly GCF_022695985.1 of Streptomyces sp. NP-1717. Taxonomy (GTDB): domain Bacteria; phylum Actinomycetota; class Actinomycetes; order Streptomycetales; family Streptomycetaceae; genus Streptomyces. Next base: position 9,202 of record NZ_JAAPBF010000123.1, read on the forward strand.
GCCGAGGGCGACGTCGTCGTCTTCGTCATCGGAATGCGGATCAACAACTTCCGTGCCCTGCGCAGCTGGTGGCCGGTGTTCACGGCCATGCCGAGGATGCTCAAGGAGCTGTCGCGGGACAAGGGGAGCGGGCTCATCGGCTTCCAGCCGCTGCTGGGCTTCCCGCGGGTGCTCTACGTCGTCCAGTACTGGGACTCCAAGGAGAAGCTGCTCGCGTACGCCTCCGCGCCGGACGGCGAGCACCGCCCCGCGTGGGCGGCGTTCAACCGCCGGCTCCGCGCCGGCAAGGGCAAGGTGGGCTTCTGGCACGAACGTGGTCCCGGCCGGCTCGTACGAGAACGTCTACATCAACATGCCGGCCTTCGGTCTCGCCGCGGCCACGGGAGTCGTCCCCGTGGGCCGCCGCGGCGAGCGCGCGGCCGACCGTCTGGGCTCGTGACGTCCGAGAACTCCACGCCCGCCCGCTCCGCGCTTCGCGAGCCTCCGCGCGAGCGTGAACTCCCGCGGCGTCCGGGGCGAGTTGGGGCGTTCGCGGCGTACGGGAACGCCCCCGGCGCGCCGGGTCACGGCGTGTGACGGCACATGACGGTGCGGAGGTGATTCAGCTGGTGCGGCGCAGCGCCTCCGACAGCCGTCCGGCCGCGTCGATGATCGCCTGGGCGTGCATCCGGCCCGGGTGCCGGCTCAGCCTCTCGATCGGGCCGGACACCGAGACCGCCGCGACGACTCGGTTGGACGGCCCGCGCACCGGCGCCGAGACCGAGGCCACGCCCGGCTCCCGCTCGCCGATCGACTGGGCCCAGCCCCGCCGCCGTACGCCCGAGAGCGCCGTCGCCGTGAACCGCGCCCCCTGGAGGCCGCGGTGCAGCCGCTCCGGCTCCTCCCAGGCCATCAGGATCTGCGCGGACGAGCCCGCCTTCATCGTGAGCGTGGAGCCGACGGGCACCGTGTCCCGCAGACCGGACAGACGCTCGGCGGCGGCCACGCAGATCCGCATGTCGCCCTGGCGCCGGTAGAGCTGTGCGCTCTCCCCGGTCACGTCCCGCAGATGCGTGAGCACCGGTCCGGCCGTCGCCAGCAGCCGGTCCTCACCGGCCGCCGCCGCCAGCTCCGCGAGCCGCGGCCCGAGAATGAACCGGCCCTGCATGTCCCTCGCCACCATCCGGTGGTGTTCCAGGGCCACGGCCAGCCGGTGTGCCGTGGGCCGTGCGAGCCCGGTCGCAGCGACCAGCCCGGCGAGGGTGGCCGGACCGGACTCCAGGGCGCTCAGTACCAGAGCCGCCTTGTCGAGAACGCCGACGCCGCTAGAGTTGTCCATGCAACGATACTCGCGTCTCACTCTGTGAAACGCAAGTTCAATTTTCCGGGGAACTTGCCAACCTGTAGGGACGGACCCGTACACGAACCGGGTTCGCAGCCGACGCGGGCACGTGGGACACCGGCGTGGGCCCCACATATCTCCAGGACTGCCGGCGGCGCTGCCGGCCGAAGGGAAAGCGATGGGTAGGACACTCGCGGAGAAGGTCTGGGACGACCATGTCGTCCGGCGCGCCGAGGGCGAGCCCGACCTTCTCTTCATCGATCTGCACCTGCTGCACGAGGTGACGAGCCCGCAGGCCTTCGACGGCCTCCGTCAGAACGGCCGGCAGGTGCGGCGGCTCGACCTCACCATCGCGACCGAGGACCACAACACCCCGACGCTCGACATCGACAAGCCGATCGCCGACCCGGTCTCCCGCGTCCAGCTGGAGACGCTGCGCAAGAACTGCGCGGACTTCGGCGTACGGCTGCACCCGCTGGGCGACGTCGAGCAGGGCGTCGTCCATGTCGTGGGCCCGCAGCTGGGGCTGACCCAGCCCGGCACCACCGTCGTGTGCGGCGACAGCCATACCTCCACCCACGGCGCCTTCGGCGCGCTGGCCTTCGGTATCGGCACCAGCCAGGTCGAGCACGTCCTGGCCACCCAGACGCTGCCGCTGGCCCGCCCCCGCACCATGGCCATCACCGTCGAGGGCGAACTGCCCGCCGACGTCACGGCCAAGGACCTGATCCTCGCCGTCATCGCCCGGATCGGCACCGGCGGCGGCCAGGGCTACATCCTCGAATACCGCGGCTCCGCCATCGAGAAGCTCTCGATGGAGGCCCGCATGACCATTTGCAACATGTCCATCGAGGCCGGCGCCAGGGCGGGCATGATCGCCCCGGACCAGGTCACCTTCGACTACCTCCGGGGCCGCGACCACGCCCCCGAGGGCGCCGAGTGGGACGCCGCGGTGGAGTACTGGCGCACACTGCGCACCGACGACGACGCCGTCTTCGACGCCGAGGTCTTCATCGACGCCGCGGAACTGGCCCCGTTCGTCACCTGGGGCACCAACCCCGGCCAGGGCGCGCCGCTGTCGACCCATATCCCCGACCCCGCTTCGTACGAGGACGCTTCGGAGCGGCTCGCCGCCGAAAAGGCCCTGGAGTACATGGGGTTGACCGCCGGGCAGGCGCTGCGCGACATCAGGGTGGACACCGTCTTCGTAGGTTCGTGCACCAACGGGCGTATCGAGGACCTGCGCTCGGCGGCCTCGATCCTGGACGGCCGCAAAGTCGCCGACGGTGTACGGATGCTGGTCGTCCCGGGCTCCGTACGGGTCGCCCTCCAGGCCGTCGAGGAGGGTCTGGACAAGGTCTTCACCGGCGCGGGCGCCGAGTGGCGGCACGCGGGCTGTTCGATGTGTCTGGGCATGAACCCCGACCAACTGGCGCCCGGCGAGCGCTCCGCGTCGACCTCGAACCGCAACTTCGAGGGCAGGCAGGGCAAGGGCGGCCGGACCCACCTCGTCTCACCGCAGGTGGCCGCGGCCACCGCCGTGCTGGGCCACCTGGCCTCGCCCGCCGACCTGTCCGACACCCGCACCCCCGTGGAGGCCTGAGCGCCATGGACGCTTTCACCACACACACCGGCCGGGCCGTCCCGCTGCGCCGCAGCAACGTCGACACCGACCAGATCATCCCGGCCCACTGGCTGAAGAAGGTCACGCGCGACGGGTTCGAGGACGGGCTGTTCGAGGCCTGGCGCAAGGACCCGGACTTCGTTCTCAACCGGCCCGAGCGGCAGGGCGCCTCGGTCCTGGTCGCCGGACCCGACTTCGGCACCGGCTCGTCACGCGAACACGCCGTGTGGGCGCTGCAGAACTTCGGTTTCCGCGCCGTCATCTCCTCGCGGTTCGCCGACATCTTCCGCGGCAACTCCCTCAAGAACGGTCTGCTGACAGTCGTTCTGGAGCAGCGCGTCGTCGACCGCCTCTGGGAGCTGACCGAGGCCCACCCGACCGCGGCCGTGACGGTGGACCTCGAAGCGCGTCAGGTACGTGCCGAGGGCCCCGACGGAGCAACGGTGACGGCCGATTTCGAGCTGGACGAGAACGCCCGCTGGAGGCTCCTCAACGGCCTCGACGACATCGGTCTCACCCTGAAGAACGAAGCGGCCATCGCTGCGTACGAAGCCTCCCGGCCGTCCTTCAAACCCCGCACAATTGCCGTCTGATCAGCGCTTTTCTCCACCTGCGCCCCCTGCCTCCAGGTAGGGGGCGCAGTGCCTTGTTGAGACCCCGCCGGGCGACAACTCGCCCCAGATGGCACAATCGGTGCATGGAACGCGACAGCCAACTCGAGCTTTACGGAGTGGTCGCCGACCGTCTCAAGGAAGCGCACGCAACGGTGCGCGCACTGCAAGTCCCGGAGGGCGTACGGATGGCGCTGACCCGGAAGCTGCTGGTCATCACGGCCGCGGCCAAACACGATCTCTTAGACGCGGCACGTCGTCTGGACCGCTTGATGAAGGACCTCGACGAGGGTCGATTCCCGGAAGGCGACTGAAGCCGCGGAACTCCGCGGGGTCGACTTCGTTGCGGCACTAGGGTGATTAGCCCGTTTCGTGTTTGATTTGCGGTATATATCTGCCTAACGTGCGGAAAAGCTTGAACACTTTCGTTCTGGCAATGTCTCCGAAGGGGAAGACGTGAACAAGGCGCAGCTCGTAGAAGCAATTGCGGACAAGGTCGGCGGTCGCCAGCAGGCGGCCGACGCGGTCGACGCGGTACTGGACGCCGTGGTCCGCGCCGTCGTCGCGGGTGAGCGGGTCTCCGTCACCGGCTTCGGTTCGTTCGAGAAGGTCGACCGTCCGGCCCGTTACGCGCGTAACCCGCAGACGGGTGAGCGGGTCCGGGTCAAGAAGACGTCGGTACCGCGTTTCCGCGCGGGACAGGGCTTCAAGGACCTGGTGAGCGGCTCGAAGAAGCTTCCCAAGAACGATGTGGCCGTCAAGAAGGCTCCCAAGGGCAGCCTTTCGGGCGGTTCTTCCACCCGTACGACCGCCAAGGCCGCGGCCAAGAAGGCCACCGCCAAGAAGGCGACGGCGAAGAAGACCGCAGCCAGGAAGACCGCGGTCGCGGGCACCGCCAAGAGGGCGGCGAAGAAGACCACCGCCAAGAAGACGGCCACGAAGAAGACCACGGCCGCCAAGAAGACCACCGCCAAGAAGACGAGCGCGGCCAAGAAGGCCACCGCCAAGAAGACCTCCCCGGCGAAGAAGGCGACCGCCAAGAAGGCGCCCGCCCGGAAGGCGGCATCGCGCACGACCACCGCCAAGAAGGCCACCGCGAGGAACAGGTAAGCGGCACAAGGCCGTAGGGCCACTCACGCGCCGGGCCGGGCTCCCTTCGGGGGAGCCCGGCCCGCGGCGTTGTGCGTGGCCTGTGACGGCCCTCAGAGGGTCTGGAGCGTCACCAGGGTGATGTTCCCGCTGTCCCCGCCCGCGCGTTCGATACGCACCCGCTGGCCCGGCCGCAACAGCCGCAGACCGCCGGCGTCGAACGCCGCGGCGTCGAAGTCCACCGGAGTCCCGTCGTCGAGCAGCACACTGCCGCTGCGGGTCTCGGATTCGAAGGTGTACGCGGTCGCCTGCATGCCCGCCAGCGTATCGGTCAGCACCCCGGCCGCGCCCCGCAGACCGGGTCCGGGGCCGGGGCGGGAACGGGGCCCCCGGCGGTGCCCGGCACGGAGCCCGGAAGGGGGCCCGGCACGGTGCCCGGGACCGGGCGCGGGCCCGCGTGACGCCGCGCCGTGTACGGGCCGAGCCCCAGGGCCGCGGCGGCCAGCAGATCCTCACCCGTATCGACGTCCCGCCGTACGGAATCCACGCCGGCCAGCACAATTTCCACGGCTCCCGTGGACAAATGCCGATGCCGCGAAGCACCACCGAATGCCGGATTCAATTCCGATCCGGCCCGCGCCGCCAGCAATGTCGTACCGATTTCCGCGGCGTCGGCGAGAAATGCGCGCGGGAAATCCCCGGCGGCCGTGAGCACCCGTGCCAGCTCGGCCGGCCGCAGCGCCGGCAGATCGGCGTTGAGCGCCGCGACCGGGGCCCGTGGCCTGCCCGTCCTGACGGCCCGCGCGCCGTGCGCCAGCGCCGCGTTGAGCCCGGCCGCCGGACTGTCGGGAACGGTGCGCGCGCCCAGCGCGGCCAGTTCGGCAGCCGCCACCGGATCGTCCGTGACCACCACCACGTCCCGTACGACGGGGCAGGCCAGCGCGGCGGCGACGGTGTCCTGGGCGAACGCCAGCGCCAGCCTGGGCCGCAGCAGGTCGCCCGTCGAACCGGCGAGCCTGCTCTTGGCCACGGCGAGCGGCTTGAGCGGAACAACCAGGGACCAGGCGGCGATCGGGTCGGTGTTCGTGGCGAGCTCTCCGTCCTTACGCGTTCGGCCCTCTATTGTGGCCCGATCGCGGCGTGCGGCGCGTACAGGGCCCGCGACGCCCCGTGAATGGCGAACTGAGCCCGCAGGTCCGGTCCGCGGACCGGGGCGTACGGTGTTCTCGACAGTGCAGAGGCCTGGGGCGACACTTGGCCCCCGGCAGCCAGGGCCGGCCCGAGCCAGGCCACAGAGAAAGGTGTCCGAGTGTCCCGCCCGAGAATCGGCTTCTGGTACCGCCTGGCAGCGGTCATCGCGAAACCGCCGTTGATCGTTCTGTTCAAGCGGGAGTGGCAGGGAATGGAACACATTCCGGCCCAGGGTGGATTCCTCACCGCCGTGAACCACAACTCGGCTCTGGACCCTCTCTCCTACGGACACTTCCAGTACAACAGCGGCCGGGTGCCGCGACTGCTCGCCAAGGCGACCCTCTTCGACCTGCCTTTCGTCGGCATGATGCTCCGCGGCACCGGCCAGATTCCCGTCTATCGCGAGAGCACCAACGCCCTGGACGCGTTCCGCGCGGCCGTGAACGCCATCGAGCGCGGGGAATGCGTCGCGTTCTACCCCGAAGGCACCCTCACCCGCGACCCCGACATGTGGCCGATGACCGGCAAGACCGGTGCGGCACGCGTCGCCCTCCTTACCAAGGCGCCGGTCATTCCCGTCGCCCAGTGGGGCGCCAATCTGGTGATACCGCCCTATGCCAAGGCGAACAGGGTCAGGCTCTTTCCGCGCCAGACGCTGCGGGTGCAGGCGGGCCCGGCGGTCGACCTCTCCCGTTTCTACGGGCAGGAACCGACGCCCGAACTCCTCCGTGAGGTCACCGAGGTCATCATGGCCGCCATCACCGAACTGCTCGCCGACGTACGCGGCGAACCGGCGCCCGCCGCGCCGTACGACCACCGCAAGGTTCTGGAAGACAAGCGGCGCAAGGCCGCGGAAGAGGGGTTGCAGTGACGCGCGTCGCGGTCTTCGGGACGGGATCGTGGGGAACGGCGTTCGCCGTGATTCTCGCCGACGCGGGATGCGACGTGACCCTCTGGGCACGCCGCCGCGAGGTCGTCGACGCGGTCAACGACACCCGCACCAACCCGGGCTATCTGCCGGGTGTCGAACTGCCCTCCTCGGTACGGGCCACGACCGACCCGGCCGAGGCGGCCAGGGACGCCGAGTTCACCGTTATCACGATCCCCTCGCAGACGCTGCGCGCCAATCTCGCCGAATGGGCCTCCGTACTGCCGGCGGACACCGTCCTCGTCTCCCTGATGAAGGGCGTCGAACTGGGCACCACCAAGCGCATGAGCGAGGTCATCGGCGAGGTGGCCAAGGCGCCTGCCGACCGGGTCGCCGTCCTCACCGGGCCCAACCTGGCCCGTGAGATCGCCGCCAGGCAGCCCGCCGCCGCCGTCGTGGCATGCACCGACGAGGCGGTGGCCACCCGGCTCCAGGCGGCCTGCCACACGCCGTACTTCCGCCCGTACACGAACACCGACGTGGTCGGCTGCGAACTCGGCGGCGCCGTCAAGAACGTCATCGGGCTCGCGGTCGGCATCGCCGACGGCATGGGCCTCGGCGACAACACCAAGGCGTCGCTGATGACGCGCGGTCTCGCCGAAACCACGCGGCTGGGGCTGGCGATGGGCGCCGACCCGCACACCTTCTCCGGACTCGCCGGAATGGGCGATCTGATCGCGACCTGTTCCTCGCCCCTCTCACGCAACCACACCTTCGGCACCAACCTCGGGCGCGGTATGACGCTGGAGCAGACGATCGCGGCCAGCACCCAGACCGCGGAGGGCGTCAAGTCCTGCCAGTCCGTGCTGGATCTGGCCCGGCGGCACGATGTCGACATGCCGATCACCGAAACGGTCGTGAGCATCGTCCACGAGGGGAAGCCCCCGCTCGTGGCGGTGAAGGAGCTGATGGCGCGCAGCGCCAAGCCCGAACGCCGCTGACCCGGCGGCGCTCCAGCAGGTAACCTCAACGCGATATGAGCAGCGAGAACCTCCCCCAGAGCCCTGAGCAGCAGCTCCGCAAGCCGCGCGTGGCGGTCGTCTTCGGCGGCCGGAGTTCCGAGCACGCCATCTCGGTGGTCACGGCCGGCGCCGTACTGCGCTCCATCGACCGTACGAAGTACGACGTGCTGCCCATCGGCATCACCACGGACGGCCGCTGGGCGCTCACCGCCGACGAACCCGACCGCATGGGCATCGCCGACCGCAGGCTGCCGAGCGTCGAGGACCTGGCCGAGTCCACGGAGGGCGACGTCGTCCTCTCCGTCGACCCCGGCAACCGCGAGGTCGTCTACAGCGAGCAGGGCTCCGTACCCAAGGCGCTCGGCGAGGTCGACGTCGTCTTCCCGGTGCTGCACGGGCCGTACGGCGAGGACGGCACCCTCCAGGGCCTGTTGGAGCTCTCCGGCGTCCCGTACGTCGGCGCGGGCGTCCTGGCGTCGGCCGTCGGCCAGGACAAGGAGTACATGAAGCGGGTGTTCCTCTCGTACGGGCTGCCCGTCGGGCCGTACGAGGTGATCCGTCCGCGCGAGTGGCGGCTGGACCCGTCCGCCGCCCGCGAGAGGATCGTGGACTTCGCCGCCGAGCACGGCTGGCCGGTCTTCGTGAAGCCCGCGCGAGGCGGCTCCTCCATGGGCATCACCAAGGTCGACGCCCTGGAGGGGCTGGAGGACGCGATCGAGGAGGCGCAGCGCCACGACCCGAAGATCCTGGTCGAGTCGCTGCTGCGCGGCCGGGAGATCGAGTGCGGGGTGCTGGAGTTCGAGGACGGGCCGCGCGCGAGCGTGCCCGCCGAGATCCCGCCCGTCACGTCGCACGAGTTCTACGACTTCGAGGCGAAGTACATCGACGCCGCCGCCGGCCTGGTGCCCGCGCCTCTTACGGAGGAGCAGACGGCCGAGGTCCAGCGGCTCGCCGTGGAGGCGTTCGACGCCGTGTCCTGCGAGGGACTGGTCCGCGCGGACTTCTTCCTTACGGAGGACGGCGGGTTCGTCATCAACGAGATCAACACCATGCCGGGCTTCACGCCGATCTCGATGTATCCGCGGATGTGGCAGGAGAGCGGCGTCGGCTACCCGGAGCTGATCGACCGGCTGATCCAGGCGGCGCTGCGCCGCCCCACCGGTCTGCGCTGAAGGACGCAGCGCGCGGTTCGGGGCGAGATCCGCGAGAGGCGCCCTACAGGCTGGGCGGCACCGTGTCGGCGACCGGTGCCGCGAGGTCCGAGAGCGGACCGATGTCGTGCATGAACCGCCCGTCGAGAGTGACCTCGACATACGTCCTGCGGTACGTCGTGGTGAACCGGGGTCCCGAATCCCGTTCCTCCAGCAGCCAGTTGACGCCGTCCACGTCCACGGCCTCCGCCTGGGGGTCGCTCATCCGCCCGGGCCGGGGGACGCCGCAGCGCAGTACGATCGCGGCGTCCCCCCACCCGGCGGTCAGTTCGGAACCCGGCTCCGGATCACTCCGGTCGTGTCCCGCGACGGTCTTCGGCAGCTCCTTGTCCAGTGCGCGGCACAGTGCCGCCTCCTCCGCCGGCGGGCCGGGAACCGGGACCTTCGCCGGGGCGTCCGTGGAGGAGCAGCCGACTGCCACGGCAAGCACGAGTACGGCGGGCAGGCGGGCGAGCCGGGGGCCGGATAGCCTGCGCATCGGGAAGGTCACCGGCCAAGCGTAGACGGGGGCTACAGGTGCACGACCGGGCAGGTCAGGGTGCGGGTGATGCCGTCCACTTGCTGGACTTTGGCGACCACCATGCGGCCGAGGTCGTCCACGGTGTCGGACTGGGCACGCACGATCACGTCATAGGGACCGGTGACGTCCTCGGCCTGTATCACTCCAGGGATCTTCGCGATGGTCTCGGCGACGACCGTCGCCTTGCCCACCTCGGTCTGAATAAGGATGTACGCCTGTACCACGGAACCTCCAGGGCGGCCACGAGGATCTTGTGGGGAGAAGGGACGCCACGTTATCGCGTCACCCAGTGCCGCGGGGAGACCTGCGCGCACCGCGGCACCGGCGGCGTGACGTACCGAGCAGTGAAGTTGACGTACAGGTCGGCCGGATCCGCCGGCCGCACGACGAGAGGTGGGACTCGGTGAAGGGCACCGTGGGCGAGTTGGGGGAGTTCGGACTCATCAGGGAGCTCACTTCCCGGCTCACCACCACCCCGGCGGTCCGGCTCGGGCCGGGCGACGACGCCGCGGTGGTGACCGCACCCGACCGCAAGGTCGTGGCGAGTACGGACATCCTCCTGGAGGGGCGGCACTTCCGCCGCGACTGGTCGACCGCCTACGACGTGGGGAGAAAGGCCGCCGCGCAGAATCTCGCCGACATCGCGGCGATGGGGGCGGTCCCGACCGCGCTGCTGCTCGGCCTGGTCGTCCCCGCCGAACTCCCGGTGACCTGGCCCACCGAGCTGATGGACGGCATCCGTGACGAGTGCCAGGTCGCGGGCGCCGCGGTGGTCGGCGGCGACGTCGTACGGGGCGAGACGATCACCCTCGCGATCACCGCGCTCGGCGATCTGCGCAACCACGAGCCGGTGACGAGGTCGGGCGCGCAGCCGGGCGATGTCGTCGCGTACACCGGCTGGTTGGGCTGGTCGGCGGCCGGACACGCGGTGCTGTCGCGCGGATTCCGGTCACCCCGTGCCTTCGTCGAGGCGCACCGGCGGCCCGAACCGCCGTACCACGCGGGGCCCGCGGCGGCGGGGCTCGGTGCCACGGCGATGACGGACGTGAGCGACGGTCTCGTCGCCGATCTCGGGCACATCGCCGACGCCAGCAAGGTCCGTATCGATCTGCGGTCGGGGCTCATCGACATCCCGTCGCAGATGAACGACATCGGGCAGGCGGTGGGCGTGGATCCGCTCCAGTGGGTGCTGACCGGGGGAGAGGACCACGCGATCGTCGCGACGTTCCCGCCGGACGCCAAGCTGCCCGCGAGGTGGAAGGTGATCGGCGAGGTCCTCAACCCGTCGGCGCTGCCGCAGGTGACGGTCGACGGGGCGCCGTGGACGAGCAAGGGCGGCTGGGACCACTTCGGGGACACGGCGTGAGGCCGGCTCCGGCGGGCCAGTAGATTCGGGGGCATGTCCCTGTCTCCCGAGTCCGCAGCGTTCTCCGGGCCCGCGCCCGGGCAGCCCGCCCGCGTGCCCACCCGTGTCCTCACCGTCGCCGGGTCCGACTCCGGTGGCGGTGCGGGAATCCAGGCGGACCTCAAGACCATGCTGGCGCTCGGCGTGCACGGCATGAGTGTGCTCACGGCGGTCACCGCCCAGAACTCCCGCGGCGTGCAAGGCGCTTGGGATCTGCCGGTGGAGGCCGTACGGGCCCAGTACCGCAGCGTCGTGGACGACATCGGCGTGCAGGCCGTGAAGACCGGCATGCTCTCGTCGGCGGTGCTGGTGGAGACCGTCGCGGAACTTCTCGCCGGGACCGGTGTTCCCGTGGTGGTCGACCCGGTCGGGGTCTCCAAGCACGGGGATCCGCTGCTGGCGGCGTCCGCGCTGGACTCCGTACGGAAGAGGCTGCTGCCGACGGCGACCGTCGCCACCCCCAACCTCGACGAGGTCGTCCAGCTGACCGGCGTGGAGGTGCGGGACGAGGCGGAGATGCCGCGCGCCGCCGCCGCCGTACTCGCCTTCGGGCCGCGCTGGGTGCTGATCAAGGGCGGGCATCTGCCGGGCGACGCCGTCGACCTGCTGACGGACGGCGACGAGGAGCACTGGCTGCGCGCACCGCGCCACGACAACCGCCACACGCACGGGACGGGC